>JAGWBS010000090.1 GCA_021295775.1 Pseudomonadota bacterium
CCGTGATCCACGTGCCCGATCGTCCCCACGTTCACGTGCGGCTTGGTCCGCTCGAACTTCTCCTTGGACATGGTTTCCTTCTTCTCTCCGGTGAATCAGTGTCGGGTCGAGAACCGGGCGTGGAGCCCATGCGCGGAGTTGAACCGCGGACCTCATCCTTACCAAGGATGCGCTCTAACCACCTGAGCTACATGGGCCCGCCCGCGCCAAGCCTTGGAGCGGGAAACGGGACTCGAACCCGCGACCCCAAGCTTGGAAGGCTTGTGCTCTAGCCATCTGAGCTATTCCCGCGTCAGTCGGTGTGCTCGCCCCCCCTTCGCGGCCAACTCCGTAGCGTGAAGATTTTCAAGCTGTCGTCCAGGCACCGAGCGGTGGAGAGGGGAGGATTCGAACCTCCGAAGGCGAAAGCCAACAGGTTTACAGCCTGCCCCGTTTGACCGCTTCGGTACCTCTCCTCAGCCTGAAAAGCGTGAAAAACGCAAAGAGCCCCGCTCCTCTCGGCTCGCCCGTACACCGTGAGGATCCAGGGATCTTTCCTAACCCATTCAGTTTGACTCTGCGCTGGACCACGCCGGGTCCGACTTGGGCGGCCCCCCCAGACGTACGCAGCCTGCCTCGTCCCCTCCCACCGGGAGCTGGCGAGGGGACTCGAACCTCCAACCTGCTGATTACAAGTCAGCTGCTCTACCGATTGAGCTACGCCAGCGAGGCCGGCGATTATATCGAGAGTTTCGACTCCCGCCAGCTTGAGGGCCTCCGAGATGGTCGATCCGAGAGCATTTCGTGGGGATTTTACCCCTCTGATTCGCCCGCTCTCCGGATCTCGGCAATCCGCAGCAGCAGATAGGCTGCGGCCGCGGACACTCCCAGCGAGCCGACGCGGCCGGCCAGGGGAATGCCCAGCTCGAAATCGGCCATCTTCCGGATCGAGTTTCGCGTCCCGTTCTCTTCGCTGCCGAGGACGAGAACCAGTTCCCCGCGGAGCCGCTTCCCGAGCTCCTCGATCGAAGCCCCACCGGACTCGGCGACCCCCACGCTCAGACCTTCGCTCCGAGCCAACTCCAGGGAGCGCCTCAGGTTCGGGGTACGCCCGACCCTCAAATGCTCGATCGCCCCGGCGCTGGCGCGAAGCGCCCCCGGCCCGAGCGGAGGCGCCCGGCGATACTCCAGCACCAGACCGCCGACGCCTGCCGCCTCGGCCGAGCGCGCGATCGACCCGAGATTCCCGACGTCGGTCACGCCGTCCAGCGCGACCAGCCAGCGCGGAGTCGGACCGGTGAGCAGAGACTCGAAGGAGGTCTCGGGATAGGGCTCGGCGTGAGCGACGACGGAGCGACCGTCGGCCTCGCGGGTCGGAAGTCCTCGCTCGCGAGCCAGGCGGGCCAGTTCGGACTGGGCCGCGCTCCTCTGGGTGCTCGGAAGACGGATCTCGAAGACGCGCCTTCGCCCCGCCCGGATCGCCTCGATCACCGGGCGAGCACCCTCGATCACGGCTACCTTCCCGGTCTTTCGACCCACACTCTCAGTCTAGCGGGCGCAGAGGCAGCGCGTCATTGAGCGACCTCCCCTACCAGATGCCGGTTTCCGACGCCCGGCCGCCGCACGCCCTGGTCGAAGGCTTTCCGCAGGATTGCGATCTGCGAATCCTGGAAGGCTGCGCTGACGGAGGCTGGGGAACGGCCCCGGTCGGCTCCGGACCCCGGGGCGCGCCGCTTCGGCTGCTGGCCGCGAATCCCGACGCCGAGTTCCGGGGCGGGATCGAGGCGCTGGAGGCGGCACTGGCCTGGCTCTCGCGACATGCCGGCGAGCCCCGCGGCAGCGCGATCCTGGTCGGAAGCCTGTCGTACGCGCTGGGGGCGGAGTTCGAGCCCAATGCTCCGCGGGCCCGCGACTTCGACACCCAGTCGAGCGTCGATCTGGCCGCCTATCGAGCTCACTACCGCTATTCGCCGGCGGACCGTGTCGGCTGCGTGGTGGGCGGCAGCCGGGATGCCGTGCGGGGTTTGCGGGAGATGGTCGGTCGGGCCGGGCGTTGCGGGCCACGCTCGCGTGAGCGCCCGCGACCTTGGCCGGGGCAGTCCTGGCTGGATGCGGACGCGTACCGCGAGCGGGTCGGAACCATCCGCGACTGGATTCGCGCCGGCGACGTTTACCAGGTCAACCTGGCGCGCCGAGTCGACCTGGACGGCGTCACGCGAGCCCAGGCGCGAGGATTGTACGCCCGCCTGGCCGCACGCTCCGGCGCATCCTTCGGCGCCTACCTGGAGAGCCCGGAGCGCGTGGTGGTGTCCAACTCGCCCGAGCGCTACCTGCGTCTGCTCGGCCGGAGGGTCGAGACCTGCCCGATCAAGGGAACCCGGCCCCGAGGCGAAACTCCGTCGGCCGACTCCCGGCTGGCCGAGTCCTTGCGGGCCTCGGCCAAGGATGCCGCCGAGCACCTGATGATCGTGGACCTGGAACGCAACGATCTCGGGCGCGTGTGCGAAATCGGCAGCGTGAGGGTCGCCGAGCTGGCGGCCCTGCGCGCCTACCCGACCGTCTGGCATCTGGTCTCGTCGGTGCAGGGAGAGCTGCGCCCAGGCGTCGACCTGCTCCAGCTGCTGGCGGCGAGCTTTCCCGGCGGCTCGATCACCGGAGCGCCCAAACTTCGCGCGATGCAGATCATCGAGGATCTGGAGCCGACCGGCCGCGACGTCTACACGGGCGCCATCGGCTACGTCGACTCCCGCGGCGACGCCGACTGGTCGATCGCGATCCGTACCGCGATACTGCGCGAAAAGTGCCTGCGGCTCTACGTCGGGGCCGGGATCGTGGCCGACTCGGACGCGGATCTCGAGTGGCAGGAGACGCGAGACAAGGCGCGCGCATTTCGCGAACTCTGGGGCCCGAGAGCGTGACTTCTCCGAACACCGTCTGGCTGTCCGGCCGGTTTCTAACCGAGGACGAGGCGCGCGTGCCCGTGTCCAGCCGCACCCTGACCCTCGGTCTGGGCCTGTACGAGTCCTTCCGGGTCGCGGGTGGGAAGGCTCCGCTGCTCGACCTCCACTTGGCGCGGCTGGAGCGTTCGGCCCGTGAGGCCGGACTTCAGCTGGACGCCTTCGACTGGGAGGAGGCGCTGGAAGGTCTCGCGAGGCGCAACCGGCGCGCCGACGGGCGCGGGCGCCTGACGCTGGGCGACGGCTTCGTTCTGCTGACCCTGGGGCCGCTTCCCGCGGATCTCGAGCTCGAACAGCGAGAGGGTATCGAGCTGCGCACGCGCGAAGCCTCCCGAACGGCCGAGCACAAGAGCACCGCCCGCTTCGACCTGGAGCTTCTGGAGCGTCAGGAGCGGGGGGAGACTCTGCGGGTGGACCCGGATGGAGAGGCTCTGGAGACGACCCGCGCGAACTTCTTCGCTCTCCGGAACGGCGCGTTGGAGACCGCGTCCCCTCCCGCCGTTCTCCCGGGCATCGCGCGCGCCCTGGTCTGCGAACTCGCAGCTTTGCGCGGGCTGCCGGTGTCCCCGCGCCCGCCGCGCCTGTCCGAGCGCGGGGCCTGGCAGGAGGCGTTCGTGAGCAATGCCGTGCGCGGTATCCGCCCGGTCGCCCGGCTCGACGGAGCCCCGCTTCCGCTCGGGGGGCCGGGATCGGTCACGCGCAGTCTCCAGACGGCGCTGAACGAGCGCCTCGCGGGCTGCTGAACTCTCGGTTGCCGCCCCGCGGCCGCTTCTATAGCATCGACGAGCGTGCCGGAGCCCTGGCTGATACCTCGAGGCTTTCGCGCGCGACCGGGGTCGGGCGGGCTGGAACTCTACCGCGACCCCACCCGGAGAGCGGCCCGCCGCCTCCGTGGGGTGCTCGATTCGCTGCACCGGGACATCCGGGCCGGAAGCCGGGTACGGGTACGCCAAGTGATCGAGGGACCTTGCGACGTGTTCCGGCTGGAGCTGGAGCGCCCCGACCTCGCCTGCCGGCGCACGACCCTGCTTGACCGGGACGCGATGGAGATGCTGCTGGAGGAAGTCGACGAAGTCGCGCTCCAGGAAGTCTTCGACTTCCCCTGAGACCGGCTTCGGGAGCGCCGCTTCGGCCGTCGGCCGGAGCGGGCGCGCGACAAATGGGGTGCCCGGAGCGGGAGTCGAACCCACACGAGGCTCTCGCCTCAAAGGATTTTACGCTTACCCGGAGGTTTCCCCCCGGCGCGGACTATCTCTTCACCCCTCTTCCGAGTCGGGTGCCGGGCGCTCTTGGGCGGGGATTATCGTTGGGGCTCACCCCGCTAGTCTCTGCACCTTCCGCGGAAGCGCAGCCCGCCGCGGCTTGGCTCACGGTCAGCATAGTCCGGACCCGCCCCGGACCTTAGCCTTCCCTGAATTCACCCAGTTTCTTACCCGCGCGTTGCCACGCGGGAGACCCGTTCCCGAGTCCCCTGTGTCTACCAGTTCCACCATCCGGGCACGCGGGGAGTATAGCGCGGGCCCGCGCGGAACCTCTCAGGCGAGCATTCCGCCGTCGACCACCAGCGTCTGCCCGGTCATGAAAGACGACGCGTCGCTGGCCAGGAAAAGCGCCGGACCGACCATCTCCTCGGGGCGGGCGATTCGGCCCAGCAGGGTACGCGCTCCCATCTCCGCGAGGAACGCCTCCCTCCGGGCGGGGTCCGCGGGGAGGATCATGTCGGTGGCGACGGGGCCGGGAGTCAGGGCGTTGACGCGCACGCCCCGCGCGCCCCACTCGCGCGCCATCGTGCGGGTCCAGTTGAGCAGAGCCGCCTTGCTGGCGGCGTAGGCCCCGAGCCCTTCCATCGGCGCGTGGCCCGCCAGGGCCGTCAAATTGATGACGACCCCGCCGCCCTCCAAGTGCGGCAGAGCGAGCTTGGCCAGCATCACGGGGCTCTTGACGTTGACTCGGTACAGTTCGTCCAGCTCTTCTTCGCCCACCCGGTCGATTCGGTGCGGGCGCAGCACGGCCGCGTTGTTGACCAGCACGTCGAGAGCGCCGAACCGCTCCAGCGTGGCGTCGACCAGGCCCGCGAGGTCGTCCGCGACGCCCGCCTCCATCGCGCAGGCCAGCGCCGTCCCTCCTTCCTCCAGGATCGCGTCGGCGGCGTTGCGGGCGGCCTCGATCGAGCGGCTGGTGAGAACCACGCGAGCCCCGGCCGCGGCGAAGCCCCGGGCGATCGCTCGTCCGATGCCGCGGCTTGCGCCCGTGACGACAGCTACCTTTCCCTCCAGATCGAACAGCGCGACTCTCCGGTTCGGCTTTGCCAATTCTAGGGATTCGGCGGATAAAGTAGTCCAGCTCCCCCGGGGGGAGCGGAGCGCACTCGAAAATGCCCGTACGACTCTCGGAATCCGCCAAGCGACTGCTCGACCTGCGCGTGTTCGCCCACCTGGCCACGCTGATGCCGGACGGCTCCCCCAAGGCCGAACCCGTGTGGGTGGCCCGCGAGGGCGACCGGGTGCTGGTGGCGACCGACCGCCGCAGCCTGAAGGCCCGCAACATCGCCGCCGACCCGCGCGTCGCATTGTCGCTGGTCGACCCCGACGACCCCTACGAGCAGCTGCTGATCCGCGGCCGCGTGGTGGAGACCCGACCGGATCCGGAACTGACCGCGCTCGACGCGCTCTCGCTCAAGTACATCGGAGGTCCGTTTCCGCGGCGGAAATGGCCGAGCCGCGTGGTCCTCGTGGTCGAGGCCGACCTCGCCCGCCACTACCGGTCTCCCCTGAGCCACTACTCCGCGACCGACCGCAACGGCGCGGACGAAAGGAGCCCCGCGTGAGCGTCCGCTACTCCATCCACGAACACATCGGCGAAGTCGTCATGGACCACCCGCCGGTCAACGCCATCACGGTCGCCGATACCTGGAAAATCCGCGACTGCTTCGCCGAGCTGTCCGGGAATCCGGAAGTCCGCACGGTGATCCTGACCGCGATCGGCCGCGGCTTTAACGCCGGGATCGACATCAAGGAGATGCAGAGCGCGTCCGGCTTCGAGCACCTGCTGGGATCGGGCGAAGCCTGCTACGAGACCTTCAAGCAGATCTATGACTGCCCGGTGCCGGTGATCGCCGCGGTCAACGACTTCTGCATGGGACTCGGCGTGGGACTGGTGGGGAGCTGCGACGTGATCGTGGCATCCACCCGGGCACGCTTCGGCCTGCCGGAGGTCGACAACGGCGCCCTGGGCTGCGCTTCGCACCTGGCCCGGCTCGTTCCGCCGATGGCCTTGCGTCAGATGGTGCTGAGCTGCAAGCCGGTTTCGGCCGAACAGCTGGAGGCCTGGGGATCGGTCTACAAGCTGGTCGAACCGGACTCCCTGATGGAGGAGGCCCGGGAGCTGGCTCGGGAGCTGGCGGCCAAGCCCCCCCACGTGCTGCGCTTCGCCAAGCGCGCGCTCAACCACATCGACCCCAGCAACCTGCACACGAACTACCGCATCGAGCAGGGGTTCACCTATCAGCTCAACCTGATGGGCGAAGGCGACACAGCGCGCGACGCCTTCGTGCGCGGCGAGCGCGCGATCACACGCTAGGAGACGCATGGGCCGCCTGGACGGAAAGGTCGCCGTCATCACCGGCGCCGCGCGGGGCATGGGCGCGGCGGAAGCGCGACTGTTCGCGGACGAGGGCGCCCGCGTCCTGCTGGCCGACCGGCGCGACGAAGAAGGGCGGGAAGTATGCGCTGGAATCGATCGCGCGCATCCCGGCCGGGCCCTCTACGCGCATCTGGACATCCGCTCCGAGGCGGACTGGGCAAGCGCAGTGGAACAGGCCGTGCAGGCCTTCGGCGGCATCGACGTGCTGGTCAACAACGCCGGCATCATCCGCATCGCCCCACTGCTCGAGTGCTCGGCGGAGCTTTTCCGTCAGGTCGTGGACACCAACCTGACCGGAGCCTTCCTGGGCATGCGCGCCGTGGTCGAGCCGATGCGCGAGCGCGGCGGGGGCTCGATCGTGAACGTCTCCTCCGTCCAGGGTCTCGAGGGACGCTACGGGATGCCGGCCTACACGGCCTCCAAGTTCGGCTTGCGGGGGTTGAGCAAGACCTCCGCGATCGAGCTCGGTCCCTTGGGCATCCGCGTCAACACGCTCTACCCGGGACCGACCAAGACGGCGATGACGCGCCGCGACGGCTGGACCGACCCCGACTACGACCGCGCCTACGGCGGCTACCCGCTGGGGCGCATGGCCGACGCCGACGAGTTGGCGCGCGTGGCGCTGTTCCTGGCGTCGGACGAGTCTTCGTTCTGCACGGGAGGCGATTTCGCGGCCGACGGAGGCGTCAGCGCCGGGAAGCCGCGTGACTGACGGGCCATGAGAGCTCTGGCCCTGGGAATCGCGAGCCTGGCGCTGGCCTGCGGATCGCCCGCTCCGGACGACCCCTGGGAGATACTCGAGGTCTCCGGCCGCGCGCTGGAGCAGGACGGCCAGCTCGCCTTCCACTTTACGGTCCGCGTGCGCAACCGCTCCACGGACGTCGTGCAGTTGGGCGGAGAACTGCGCTTCCTCGGCGCCTCCAACGCCCAGATCCACGCCGAGCCGCTGGAGCCCTTTTCGCTGGGTCCGGAGCAGACCCGCGCGATCGAAGGCTCCGCCCCCCTGCCCGAGGAACTGGCCGTGCGCATCGCCGAGGTCGATGTCCGACTGCACTCCTACTGAGCGGCGCGCCTGGGACTCGGCGCGGCCCCGGGTCCGGGCTGGAGGCGCCGCCCGGATTCGAACCGGGGATCAGGGCTTTGCAGGCCCGTGCCTTACCACTTGGCTACGGCGCCGCCGGTCGCGCGGGGTCGCGCGGGGCAGCCCCGGGGGCGCCTCAAGCGGGATCGGCGAACTCGAGCGCGGCGGGCAGCGCCACGCGCTGGGAGCCCATGCGCAGGCGCGGAGTCCGGCCATCGACGTCGACGGCGGCGAGCAGCTGGATCTGCCCGGCCCGCGTAAAGCGCGCCGGCCAGCGCCGCTTGACGCGGCAACGCAGCGCGCCGTCGCGGTCGGCGCTCAGGCTCTCGGGATCGAGCCGCTCGCGCGAGCGGTCGGTCAGTTCGATCTCCCCGCGGTCCGGGTCGTAGGCGACCACGAAATACGGCGTGTCTTCCACGTCCAGCCAACCCCGAAAGTGACGCAGCCGCACGATGAAGGTGCTCTCTTCCTCGCACCATTCCACGCTGCGCAGAAAATGCTCGTGCAGGCGCGGGTGGGTCACGCGGACTCCCTGGTGCCAGAAACTCCCGTCGCGGCGCAGCACCAGTCCGAACGGACGCAGTGGCGGAGGACCGGGACCCCGCTCGGCGCTCAAGTTCCGTTCCCGGTCCGGGGAGCGTTCAAGTGCCCGCCGCGAACGTCCGGCGCAGGTGGAATTCCACCCGCTCGATCGCCTCTTCGAACTCCACGGGCCGTCCCAGAACGCTGGCGGCGCTGACCATCTCCACGTCCAGGAGGCCGCAGGGAGTGATGGCTTCGAAGCGTCCCAGGTCGCAGCACACGTTCAGGGCAAAGCCGTGCAACGTCAGCCAGCGCCTCACCCCGACACCGATCGAGGCCAGCTTTCTGCGTTCGTCCAGCCATACCCCGGTGTACCCCGGCCGGCTCCGGGCGGGAACGCCCAGGTCCGCCAGCGCTCCGATCAGCAGCTGCTCGAGCTGCCGCAGATACAGGTGCACGTCGCGCGCGCGTCTGGACAGGTCCAGGATCGGGTAGCCGACCAGCTGTCCCGGTCCGTGCCAAGTCACGTCGCCGCCGCGGTTGACCCGGAACACCTCGTAGCCCGCCCCGCGCAGGTCTTCGTCGCTGGCGGGCACCGATTCCGGCCGGGCGGAGCGGCCGAAGGTGATCACGTCCGGGTGCTCGAGCAGCAGCACGGTGTCCGGGATCTCTTCCCGCTCGCGAGCGTCCCGCAGCGACTCCTGAAGTTCGAGGGCCCGGACGTATTCCACCCGCCCCAGGCGACGGATCTCCAGCGGCTCCGCCATCCCCCCGGACCTCAGAGCTCGAAATCTCCGGACTCGAGCTGCTTGCCGACCGCGAACAGGAAACCGTTCCCGGTCACCCCGTCGATGATGCGGTGGTCGTACGAGAGAGCCAGGTGCATGACCGGACGGATCGCGATCGCGTCCTCTCCCTCGCGCTCCACGACCACCGGCGTCTTGCGCACCTCGCCGGTGCGCAGGATGCCCACCTGCGGCTGGTTGATCACTGCAAAGCCGTAGAGATTCCCGCGACGGCCCGGATTGCTCAGGGTGAACGTCCCGCCCGCCAGCTCGTCGGCTCCGATCTGACGCGTTCGGGCTCGCTCCGCCAGATCCTGGATCGCCTCGGCGATCCCGGACAGCGACAGGCGGTCGGCATGGCGAACGACCGGCACCAGAAGACCGCGCTCGGTCTCGACGGCCACCCCGACGTGGATCTCGGAGTGCTCGACGATCGACTGCCCCACCACCGTGGCGTTCATGCGCGGGAACTCGCGCAGCGCCCTGACCACCGCCTGGACCACGAACGGGAGGTACGTCAGGCCGAAGCCGTGGGTGTCCCGGAAGTCCGCCTTGACGCGCTCCCGAATGGCCACGACCCGCTGCAGATCGACTCG
Source organism: Pseudomonadota bacterium (assembly GCA_021295775.1). Taxonomy (GTDB): domain Bacteria; phylum Myxococcota_A; class UBA9160; order SZUA-336; family SZUA-336; genus JAGWBS01. The sequence continues at coordinate 9,563 of JAGWBS010000090.1, forward strand.
GGCGACCGCTCCCACGTGGGGCGAAACGATCTTGCTGACCACCATGTGCTCGGCGATCCGCCGGCGCACGCCCGAGAACGGCACCACCTGGTCGCCTTCCCGGATGCGGTGGGTGGGCACGCGCAGGTCCCGCAGGAACTCGCCCAGCGTCCCCGGCGCGGGCGCGCTGGAACGCGGCGCGGAAGACGGCGCCCGGACGGACTGCGCGGTGGCCTCGACGTCGGCCTTCGTCACGCGCCCGCCGGCACCACTGCCGGGCACACGATCGAGTTCCACGCCCAGATCTTCGGCCAGGCGCCGGGCCACCGGGGTGGCCCGAACCGGGGGCACGTGCGCGTGCGCCTCTGCGGCTTCAGCCGGGGGAGTCTCGTCGCGGTTTCAGGCGGGCGCCGCGGCGGTCTCGTCGATCACCAGCAGCGCCGCTCCCACTTCGACGGTCTGCCCCTCTTCGACCAGGATCTCGGCCACGACTCCGGCGACCGGCGCCGGCAGTTCCGCGTCGACCTTGTCGGTCGTGATCTCGCACAGGTCCTGGTCGCGCTCGACGTACTCGCCCTTGCCGACCAACCAGTGCTCGAGCGTGCCTTCGATCACGCTCTCGCCCATCTCCGGCATCGTCACCGTCACGGCCATCGCGCTCTCCGCTCCGCTCAGAAGTTGATCGCCCGGCCCTCGGCGGACAGGGCCGCTTCGGCGAGGACCTCGGACAAAGTGGGATGTGCGCGGCAGACCTCCGCGACCTCGGTCACGCTGCACTCGAGGGTCATGGCGAAGGCGATCTCGTTGATCATCTCCGTCGCCCCCGCGCCGATGATCTGACAGCCCAGGACCTCGCCGTAGCGGGAGTCCGCGACCAGCTTGACGAAGCCGGTTGTGTGCCCCGTGGCCACCGCCTTTCCCGACGCCACGAACGGCAGCTTGCCTACCTGAACGTCATGGCCCCGCTCGCGCGCCTGCGCCTCGCTGAGGCCGATCGTCGCTACCTGCGGCTGGCAGTAGACATTACCGGGGATCAGCAACGGATCGACGCCGCGACGGCGGACGCCGGCCATGAACTCCGCGGCCGCCACCCCTTCGTGCGAAGCGGCGTGGGCCAGCAGCGGCGGACCGTTGCAGTCACCGATCGCCCACACGTCGGGGGCCGTTGTCCGCAGGTCTTCGCCCACCCGGATGAAGCCGTCCTTCACTTCCACCCCGCGTCCCTCGAGTCCGAGTCCGTCGACTCGAGCTCGCCGTCCCACCGCGAACAGCACTTGATCCGCGGAGACTTCCCGCTCTTCCCCCTGCCCCTCGACGGTCAGGCTCACGCCCTCGGCGGGCCGTTCGAGCGAGCGGTAGGAGGTGCCCAGCAGAACGCTGATGCCGCGGCGTTCGAACGCCCGCGCCAACTCTTCCGCGATCTGCCGGTCGAAGCCGGGCAGAAGCTGGTCCTGCAGCTCGATCAGCGTGACCCGCACCCCGTAGCAGGCGTAGGCGTAGGCGAACTCGACGCCGACGGCTCCCCCGCCGACGATGGCGATCGACTCGGGCAGTCGCTTGGAGTCCAGCGCCTCCCGACTCGTCAGCACGCGCTGGCCGTCGACCTCGACTCCCGGGAAAACCCACTCGCTCGAGCCGGTCGCCAGCAGCGTGCGGTCGCACTCGTGAACCTCCTCGGAGGCTTGCGTTCGCACCACCACCTGGCCGGGGCCTCCCAGCTCGCCGCGGCCCGCCAGGACGTCGATCCGGTTCTTCTTCATCAGGCTGCGCACTCCCCGACTGAGGCGCCGCGCGGCTTTGCGGCTGGCGTCGATTACCGCCGGATAGTCGGGGCGGACCGAGTCGGCGACCAGTCCGGGGACCCCGCGCGCGACGGCATCGAACTGCTCGGCGGAGTGGAGAATCGACTTGGTCGGGATACAGCCCCAGTTCAGGCACACGCCGCCCAGCTCGTCCTGCTCGACCACGGCCGTGCGCATGCCGAGCTGGGATGCGCGGATGGCGGCAACGTAGCCACCGGGTCCCGACCCGACCACGATCAAATCGTACTTGCCCATCCCGTCCTTCTGGGCAATTGCCAAGTCGACCTGAGCATCGGTTGGAAGTTATGGGTCCAGCGGGCCGCTCGCCTCCGAGTATAGCCCCTGGGCTATGCTGGGGCCCGTGGCACCCAGCCTGGATCAGTCGGAGTTCGCTGCCCTGCGGAGCGATCTCCTGCGAGCCTGCCCGGACGGACTGCCGGCGCTGGAACTCTTCGCCCGCCTCGGCGATCCCGAGCCGCCCAAGGCCCGCGCCGCGTTCGAGGCGGCGCTTCACAACGCCGACCTGGCTCCCGACTGGCGGGAATGGCTTCCGCGGCTTCTGCTCAGCGCGCGTCCGGGGTTCGGCGCCCAGTGCCTGGAGAGCCTGGCGGAACGCTACCGCCAAACGCGCCGCTCCGCCCTGCCGATCGCCGAAATGCCGGCGCTGCCCTGCGTGCTGGGCTCCAGCGACGCTCTCGCGCGCGTGCTCCTGCGCCACCCGAACTGGGCCGAAGAACTGCTGGGAGATCCCCCTCCGGCGCCCCCCGGCGAGGAGGTCGAGCCCGACTGGACGTCGCTGAGAATCGCCAAGTACCGAGGTCTGCTGCGCATCGCGGGGCGCGACCTGCTCGAACGGCCATTCGAGGCCAGCCTGACGGAGCTCTCCGCTCTCGCCGACCGCTGTTTGGCCGCCGGCCTGGAGCGCGCGGCGCGGGATCGGGACATCGATCCCCCGGCGCTCCTGGCGCTCGGCAAACAGGGCGGAGGAGAGCTGAACTTCTCGTCCGACATCGATGCGCTGTTCCTGTATCAGCCGCGGAACGATGTCTTCGACCCCGAATACCATCGAGCTCTCGCGGAACTCATCCAGAGCTTCAAGCATCACATGGAGGTTCCCGGAGAGGACGGCTTCGGTTATCGGATCGACCTCGATCTGCGGCCCCAGGGCCGCCGCGGCTCGCTGGCCAACACGGTCGAGGCCGCGCTGACCTACTACGCGTCTATCGGCGCGGAGTGGGAGCGGCAGGCGTTGATTCGGCTGCGCCACGTCGCCGGGCCCCCCGAAGCGGCCGAGGCGTTCTGCCGGCAGATCGCCCCGTTCGTCTATCGGCGATCGATCACCCCGGACGCGATCCGCGCCGTCCACGAAATGAAGCTGCGGGTGGAGTCGGAGCGCCGTGGGGCCCATCGGGAGCTGGAATACGACTTGAAGGAAGGTCCCGGAGGAATCCGCGACATCGAATTCCTGACTCAGGCCATCCAGCTCTTCTGCGGAGGCCGGGACAGCGCCCTGCGCACCGGCAACGTACTCGACGCCCTGCGCCGAATCGAAAAAGCGAGTCTGCTGCCGGAGCCGGTGACGGAGTCCCTGCGCGAGTCCTACCTCTGGCTGCGCCGCGCCGAGCACTGCGTGCAGATGGTCGAAGAGCGGCAGACCCAGCGCTTCCCCTCGGAGCCCGCGGCCCAGCTCGGCCTGGCCCGCCGCATGGGCTACCTCCAGCTCGACGCCGGCGCCGCGCGCGACGCCCTGCTGGCCGACTGGGGGCGCGTGCGCAGCGAGGTGCGGCACCACTTCGAAGCCCTGGTCCTGGAGCCGAAGTTCGAACCGCACGCGCGCTCCGGACGCGCGCCGGCCGACCTGATCGCGCAGGAAGTGCGCGGCACGGCCCTGTTCGCCCGGCTGTCGACCTTCGCCGCGCCGTTTCTGGAGCGCAGCGAGGATTCCGACGTCGATCTGCTCGACGGGATCGGGCTGCGCGGGATCGCGCGCGTGGTGACCAGCAGCGCCTTGGCGGCTCGCTACCTCTCGGTCCGCCCCGTTCTGCAGGCTCGAATGGCCGAGGCCGACGCGGAAAGCCTCCGCCGACGGGCTCTCGAACTGGCCCGGGAGCCGCTCCCCGTCGGACCCGAAGACCTGGAAGAGTACCTGGACTGCATGCGGCTGATCCGGCGCGACGAAGGCTTGCTCGCGGCCTGCGTGCATCTGGGCGGCCAAGTGCCCTTCGAGGAAGTTTCACCGTTCCTGTCCGTTCTGGCCGAGGCTTGCGTGCGCTGGGCGCTCGAGGCCATCCCCTCCGAAGAGCGGGAACTTTCCGTGCTGGGGATGGGGAAGATCGCGGGTCGCGAATTCACCTATCACTCCGACCTGGACCTGATCTTCCTTCACCCGGACGGGATCCAGGACCCGAGTCGGCCAGCGCGGATCGCCCAGCGTCTGATCCACTACCTGACGGCGCAGACCAAGGTCGGCTCCGCCTACGCCGTCGACTCGCGCTTGAGGCCCTCCGGCCGCCAGGGCGCGTTGGTCTCCACCTACTCAGCGTTCGAGCGCTACCAGCTCGAGCGCGCGGCCCCCTGGGAGCACTTCGCGCTGATGCGCGCCCGCGCCATCGCCGGGGATCTGGATGCGGCCCAGTCGCTGCTGGAGCGCGTGCGTGACCGGATCCTGAGCGCGGGCGGATCTCCCTGGTCCCGGATCTCCGAGATGCGCGCCCGGGTGGAGCGCGAGCGAGTTTCCCCGAAAGCCGACGTGGTCGATTTCAAGACCGGCCGCGGCGGATTGATGGAAGTGGATTTCCTGGCGTCCGGCTCGCTGCTGGAATGCGGAGCGTCCCCCGCCGAGATGCTCATGCCCTCGGTCGCCGGCATGCTGCGCCGCGCCGCACCGGGCGAGGGGGTAGAAAAGCTGCTGAAGGCCTACCTGTTCCTGCGGCGGGTCGAAGCCTGCACGCGGTGGGTGGCCGACCGCGGCGTGGAGGACCTGCGGCTGGGGTCCGAAACCGCCCCTCTGGTTTCTGAACTGGTCGATCCCGGCGCGTCCCCCGAAGACCTGGCGAGCGAATTGGCGCTCGCGCGCCGAAGCATCCGCAGCGCCTACGACGCGGTGATCGCGGCGGACAGCATCCAGGCCCTGGGCTGAGACCTCGGATCAATCGGCCCGGCCGGCGGCGGCCTCGCCGGGTCTCGAACGCCCTTCCGCCCGCAGCAGCTCTTCGTGCAGCTCGAACCAGATCGAGTGATAGGAGTCGACCAGCGGTGACGCCCAGTATCGAGCGTCTCCCGCTTCCACCGCAGTCATCGCCCTGTCGAAGCGCGCGCCGTAGCCGGATAGCCGCGGAACGGCCTGCTCGGCCCGCCGGGCCACCGCCATGGCCTGGGCGTGCAGGCGCCGCAGGCGCCGCAGAGCCCGCTCCCCGGCGCGGACGTCGTCCGCGGCCAACTGGTGGTCGGTCACGATCCGCTTGAAGGTCGAGTTGATCTCCAGGAACTCGCGATACGCACCCGCCACCGAGGAAGGATCCAGACGCGTGCGCTCCTGCTCGAGTTCGCGTTCGAGCCGATCCCGGCCCTCGGGGGTCAGGCGAAAGCCACGCGGCGTCGCCTCCGCCAGTCCCTGCTCCTCCATCAGGCGCAGCAGCCCCTGCGCCTCCGCCTGAGCCAGCGCCAGCACGTCGGCGAACCTCTGGGCGGAGCAGAGCCCCTTGAATCCGAGCGTGCGCAGCGCCGTCAGAAGCATTCGAGATCGCGCCGGTCCGCCCGGGCGGGAACGGAGAACTCGTCGACCCGGTCAGCAGCCGGTGGCTTCCCCCCTGCCCCCCGATCCAGCGGAGATGGCCAGAAACCCAACCCGAATCCTCCCGCGCCGCCGCAGCGGAAGCCATTGTATGGGCAATGGCTTCGACCCGCCGGGCCGCGGACGCCCGGACGCGAAGGACCGGCTCTCGGTCCGAATCGAGCCCGGCAGGCGGCCCGGGGAAGAAAAGCGGGTTAGAATGCGCCGGCCCTCCCGGGGAAGGTCGATATGGTCGCTCTGACGCTCTGGCTCCTGGCCGCAATCGAAACCGCGGCTGCAGAGCCGCCCGGCTACCTGTCCAAATCCCCGGCTCCGTGCGTCGCCTGCCTCGCCGACGCCCAGAAGGCGGCGGCGATCTTCACCGCGGACGAGTGGTTGCGGCTCGAGCGGGGACGGATCGTCAAGCACCCCGGGCGCCGCGACGCGAACAGCGATTCTCTGGCGCGTGCCGAGGCGGCGGCCGGCCTGATTCCGCACGCCCCCGAGCGCGTCTGGTCGGTGCTCACGGATTTCGAGAAGTGGCCCAGCTTCATGCCTCACATCACCTCCACCGAGATCACGCACCGCAACGGCTCCCGGCAGTGGGTCCGCCAGATCTATTCCGTATTGTTCATGGAGATGCAGCACACCACGATCTACCGCCTCGACCCCGGCCTGGGTCGTCTCGATTGGGAGCTCGACCTGTCCCAGAAGAGGGACATCCGTTCGAGCCGCGGCAACTGGGAACTCTACGCGCGCGATTCCGGCCAGAGCACGCTGGTGCGCTACATCGCGGACATCGATGCCGGCCGTCCGGTCCCCGGCTTCGTCGAGAAGATGCTCACCGGTCAGTCCATCGGTGCGCTCTTCGCCAGCCTGCGCGGCGAGCTCGACCTGCGCTACGGAGAGCCGGCATCCCCGGCCGGGAAATAGCCTTGCAGCCGATTCCCTCCGCCCTCGACGACAGCTTTGGGCGCCCGCTCCGCGACCTGCGGATCTCGGTCACCGACCGCTGCAACTTCCGCTGCGGCTACTGCATGCCCGCCGAGATCTACGGCGATCGCTACGAGTTCCTGCCCAAGCCCGAGATCCTGAGCTTCGAGGAGATCGAGCGGCTGGCCCGTCTGTTCGTGGAGTTGGGCGCGCGCAAGCTGCGCATCACCGGCGGAGAGCCGCTGGTGCGGGCGGAACTGCCCGCGCTGGTCGAAATGCTGCGGGAGATTTCGGGAGTCGACGACCTGGCGCTGACCACCAACGCCTATCTGCTGGAGGGTCAGGCCGAAGCCCTGCGCCGCGCGGGCCTCGCCCGGCTGACGGTCAGCCTGGACAGCCTGGATCCGGAGACGTTCAAGCGCGCCAACGGAGTCGGGCTCGATCTGGAGCGCGTCCTGGCCGGCATCGAGGCCGCGGAGCGCGCCGGCTTCGGGCCGATCAAGTTCAACTGCGTGGTCCAGCGCGGGCTGAACGACGCCGAAATTCCGGCCCTGGCCCAGCGCTTCCGCGGCACGGGCCACATCATGCGCTTCATCGAATACATGGATGTCGGCACGCTCAACGGCTGGGACCTTGCCGAGGTCGTGACGGCCGAGGAGATCCTCCACAGCCTTTCCCGGGACGTGGAGCTGGTGCCCGTCGACGCCAACTACCCCGGCGAGGTCGCTCGGCGCTACGCCTACGCCGACGGAAGCGGCGAGATCGGCATCATTGCCTCGGTTACGCAGCCATTCTGCGGCGCCTGCACGCGGTCGCGCCTGTCGGCGGACGGCCACCTCTACACCTGCCTTTTCGGCAAGTCGGGACACGACCTCAAAACGCGGCTGAGGACGGGCGCCAGCGACGCGGAACTGCTCCGGGTGATCGCGGGCGTCTGGTCGAAGCGGCGCGACCGCTACTCCGAGCAACGCGCCGAGGAAGCGCGCCGAACCGGACAGGTCCTGCCGCGCTCCAAGGTCGAGATGTACCAGATCGGCGGCGACGCCGCTCCGTCTCGGCACTGGAACAGACGCCCCGGACTCTCTCGGGCCGGGCGGATACTGGAGCAGGAGACGGGATTCGAACCCGCGACCTCCACGTTGGCAACGTGGAGCTCTACCACTGAGCTACTCCTGCCCGAGGACATCGATTACTCGGCCTCGACCACGGTCAAGTCAAGGGCACCCGCGTCGGGCGGAACGTCGCCGGAAGCCGGACGAGCCCGGGCCGAGACGGAGGGCGGCGCCAGAGCCCCCGAGTCCCGCCCCGTCAGGGACCGGGGTCGATTTCGCCGCCCAGGTATTCGGCGAAGTAGCGGTACCCCGACCAGACGGTGAGCGCCGCGGCGGTGGCCAGCAGGACCAGCCCCAGGACGTGGGCATCGACCCCGAACAGCGGATAGTGGACCAGCAGGGCGGTGATCGCCGCGATCTGCAGGCCAGTCTTGAGCTTCCCGACCAGATTCGACGACAGCACGGCCCCTTCCGAAGAGGCCATGGCCCGCAGGCTGGTGACGGCGAACTCCCGTCCCAGGATCAGCACCACCAGCACGATGCCCCAGTACGGGATGCGCCCCACCGCGATCAGCACCACGAAGGCCGTCATCACCAGCAACTTGTCCGCCAGAGGGTCGAGCAGCTTGCCGATGCGGGTCACTCCGGCTCGGCGCCGGGCCAGGTAGCCGTCGAGCAGATCGGTCAGGGAAACGGCCAGGAACCCGAAGCCGACGACCACGCTCCAACGCGGCCCCGAGAACCAGGGGAGCAGCAGGAGCAGAGGCGACAGACCGATGCGGGCCAGCGTGACCACGTTGGCCGCGTTCCAGAACGATTCGATGCCCGCCGGGCTGCGTGGCCGCACGATCACCCCTCGCCTCGATTTTCGCATGGTAGCGACCAATCGGCGCGGATGCGGGTTTCTCTTGTCCGCGAGGTCCGCTTTCGCCGGCCGGGGGAAGCTGGCGGCGCTCGCATTCCGCCGACTACACTCCCGGGGTGCAGTTCCGGAGCCAATTTCTCGTGCTCGGCAGCGGAATCGCCGGACTGAGCTTCGCTCTGCGGACCGCCGAGCACGGTTCCGTTGCGCTGGTCACGAAAAAGGGCGCGCCGGAGTCGGCAACGAACTACGCCCAGGGCGGGATCGCCGCGGTGGTCGGCCCCGACGACTCGTTCGAGGCGCACGTGGGCGACACGCTGCGCGCCGGCGCGGGGCTCTGCCGCGAGGACGTGGTTCGCTTCGTGATCGAGCGCGGGCCGGGCGCGATCGAGCGGCTGGTGGAACTCGGGGTGCGCTTCGACGCCAGCGAGCGCTCGCCGGGCTACGACCTCGGCAAAGAGGGGGGACACTCCCGCCGCCGCGTCCTGCACGCGGCCGACTTCACCGGCCAGGAGATCGAGCGCGCCCTGGTCGAACGCTGCGAGAGCCATCCCAACATCGAGATTCTGACCGACTCGCTGGCGGTGGACCTGGTCACCTCGCGCAAACTCGGACTGCCGGGCCCGCCGCGCGTGATGGGAGCCTACGTTCTGGACGCCGGCCGCGGTGAGGTGGACGTCTTCCAGGCGCCGGTGGTGCTGCTCGCCACCGGCGGATGCGGCAAAGTCTACCTGTGCACGAGCAACCCCGACATCGCGTCGGGAGACGGGATGGCGATGGCGTACCGAGCCGGCGCCACGATCGCCAACATGGAGTTCGTCCAGTTCCACCCGACCTGCCTGTACCACCCCGAGGCGGGGTCCTTCCTGATCAGCGAAGCGGTACGCGGCGAAGGCGCGCTGTTACGGGACCGACAGCGCCAGCGGTTCATGCCGAACCACGACGAGCGCGCCGAACTCGCGCCGCGGGACGTGGTGGCGCGCGCGATCGACTTCGAACTCAAGCGCACGGGCGAGGACTGCGTGTACCTGGACTGCACCGGGCTGGATCCCGCTTTCGTGCGCACGCGCTTTCCCAACATCCACGAGCGCTGCCGGCGATTCGGCCTCGACATCACCAAGCATCCGATTCCGGTCGTGCCCGCCGCGCACTACGCCTGTGGAGGGGTGCGCACGGACCGTTGTGGAGAGACCGACGTGCACAATCTCTTCGCGGCCGGGGAAGTCGCCTGCACCGGGCTGCACGGAGCCAACCGCCTCGCCTCCAACTCCCTGCTCGAGGGGATCGTGTTCGCGGAAGCCGCCGCCAAGACGGCGATCGGGAGGGCCCTCGAAACGCCTCCCGAAGCCCGAATCCCGGACTGGGACACGGGCCAGGCCGTCGACCCGACCGAGGAGGTGATGGTCAACGCCAACTGGGACGAGATCCGCCGGCTGATGTGGAACTACGTCGGGATCGTGCGCAGCCGCAAGCGACTCGACCGCGCGCAGCGCCGCATCGAGCTGCTGCAGGAGGAGATCCGCTCCTACTACTGGGATTTCCGCCTGACGACCGATCTGGTCGAACTGCGCAACCTGGCGACCGTCGGCGAGCTGATCGTGCGGGCGGCGATCTCCCGGCGCGAGAGCCGCGGGCTGCACTACAACGTGGATTGGCCCGAAACCGGCCGGGGCGCACGCGACACCCTCCAGCGCCTGGAAGGGCCCGAGCCGCCGCGGAGTCCCTAGCTCTCTTCCGCGGACAGGATGTAGCGCGCCGCCGCCGTCAGGTCTTCGGCCGCGGGGACTTCGGCCCGCAGCCGCCCGCGGGCCCGGACCCCGTGTCCCGTCAGAACCAAGACGCCGCCGCGCAGCCCCGCCCGGTCCGCCAACTGCATGTCCGTTTCGCTGTCTCCCACCATCCAGCTCTCCCCCGGCGAGGCTCCCAGTTCTGCGCATGCGCGCCGGATCAGGCCCGGCTGCGGCTTGCGGCACTCGCAGCCCTCGTCCGGCCGGTGGGGGCAGAAGTACTGGGCCCCGATGGACACTCCCCGAGCGGCGAGATCCCTCGTCAAGAGCGCCTGAAAGTCCTGGAAATCGTCGCTGGTGTAGAGGCCGCGCCCGATGCCCGACTGGTTGGTGACGATCGCCAGCCGGTACCCCGCGCTCTGGAGCAGGCTCAGCCCTTCCGCCACGCCGTCGAGCAGACGGTAGTCGCTGAGCCGGTGGGTGTAGCCCCGATCGTGGACCAGCGTCCCGTCGCGGTCGAGAAAGACGTAGCGGCTCACGCCAGCGCTGCGGCGCCGAGCCGTTCCCGGAAATAGCCCAGCGTCCGTTGAAGACCCTGGCGAAGATCGAGCTTGGGCTCCCAGCCCAGCAGACGCCGCGCCTTGGAGATGTCCGGCTGGCGAACGCGCGGGTCTCCCTCCGGCAGCTCCCGATGAACCACTTGAAGTTCCACCTCGGCGACGCTCGCCACCTCGCGGGCGAATTCCAGAATCGTCATCTCGTCGGGGTTTCCCAGGTTGGTCGGGCCGCGCTCGTTGGAGTGGAGCAGACGCCAGATCCCCTCGACCAGGTCGTCGACGTAGCAGAACGAACGGGTCTGGCCGCCGTCGCCGAAGACGCTGAGCGGCTCGCCGCGCAGCGCCTGGCACATGAACGTGGGCAGCACCCTGCCGTCGTCGAGCCGCATGCGCGGGCCGTAGGTGTTGAAAATCCGCGCGATGCGCGTTTCCAGGCCGTGGAAGCGGCCGTAGGCCATGGTCATGGCCTCTGCGAAGCGCTTCGCCTCGTCGTACACGCCGCGCGGCCCGACCGGGTCGACGTTGCCGCAGTAGCTCTCGCTCTGCGGGTGCACCAGCGGGTCGCCGTAGCACTCGGAGGTGGAGGCCAGCAGGTAACGGCAGCCCTTGGCCCGAGCCAGTCCCAGTGTCTTGTGGGTGCCCAGCGAACCGACCTTGAGCGTCTGGATCGGGAGTTGGAGATAGTCGATCGGGCTGGCCGGGGAAGCGAAATGCAGGACGGCGAAAAGATCTCCCACCACGTGGATGTACTCGGTGACGTCTCGGCGCTCGTAGTGGAACTCGGGCTCGGAGAACAGGTGCTCGACGTTTCCCAGCTCGCCCGTGATCAGATTGTCCATGCAGACGACTTCGTAGCCCTCGGCGAGCATTCGCTCGCACAGATGGCTGCCGAGGAAGCCGGCGCCGCCGGTAATCAGCACTCGACGCTTGCGCATCGGACCGGCCGGCTACTCGCCGGAAGGATCGAAAAGGCCGAGCTGGGATTCGGCCTCCTCGATCTGGTCGATCGGGATGATGTAGTCGCCCGAGAAACACGCGTCGCAGAAGCCGTGCTTCATCGAGGCTTCCACGCGCCTGAGCGCCTCGAGCGACAGGTAGGACAGGCTGTCCGCCCCCAGCGCGTCGCGGATCTCGTCCACGCTCTGGGCCGCGGCGATCAGCTCCTCTTTCGAGGGCGTGTCGATGCCGTAGTAGCACGCCCCGGTGGTCGGGGGAGAAGCGACCCGCACGTGGATCTCCCGCGCGCCGGCGTTGCGCAGCACCGTCACGAGCTTGGTCAGCGTCGTCCCCCGCACGATCGAGTCTTCGACCACGACGAGACGTTTGCCCTCGACGAGTTCCCGGATCGGATTGTGCTTGACGCGCACGCCGAAGTGCCGGATCGACTGCTCGGGCTCGATGAACGTGCGCTGTACGTAGTGGTTGCGGATCAGCCCGGTCTCGTAGGGCAGCCCGGCGGCCTCGGCGTATCCCAGCGCGCTGGCGGCGCCGGAGTCGAGCACGGGGACGACCATGTCTGCTTCGACCGGCTGGGCTTTGGCCAGCTCGCGCCCCATCCGCTTGCGGACCAGATAGACGTTGCGGCCGTAGACCAGCGAATCCGGGCGCGCGAAATAGATGTGCTCGAACACGCAGAAGTGCTCCGCGACGCGCGGCACGGGCTGGATGGACCGCGCCCGGCCCCGCCGGATCAGGACCACCTCTCCGGGTTCCACGTCGCGCTCGTACTCGGCGCCGATCAGATCGAAGGCGCAGGTCTCGCTGGCCACGATCCAGGCGTTACCGAGGCGCCCCAGCGAGAGCGGCCGGAAGCCGTGAGGGTCGCGCGCCGCGATCAGCACGTCGTCCACCAGAAAGACCAGCGAATAGGCCCCCCGGACGCGGGAGAGCGCGTCGCTGATGCGCTGCTCCAGTCGGCCGCGGGCCCGCGCCAGCAGGTGGACGAAGACCTCCGAGTCCATCGAGGACTGGAAAATCGAGCCGTAGCTTTCCAGCTCGGTCCGGATGGCCTGGGCGTTGGTCAGGTTCCCGTTGTGAGCCACGGCGATCTGGGAGTCGGAGGAGGCGGCCAGAAACGGCTGCGCGTCGCGCAGGCTGCTCTCCCCCGAGGTCGAATAGCGCACGTGGCCGATCGCATGCCGCCCCCGCAGGGAGGCCAGCGCCCCCTCGTCGAAGACGTCGGCCACCAGCCCCATTCCGCGATGGACCCGGGTTGCGGAGCCTTCCCGCGAGACGATGCCGGCGGACTCCTGGCCGCGGTGCTGGAGCGCGTAAAGCCCCAGATAGGCCAGATTGGCAGCCTCCGGATGGCCCGCGACCCCCACCACGCCGCACGCCTCCCGAAAACGGTCCGCAGCACCGAGGAGTCGCGTCGAAGAGGTCAATGCGGGCTCCCGCCAAGGATCGCCGATTGGAGTCGGTCCCGGGCCCGGTAGACAACCCCCGAGACCGGGTGTCCCGAATGCGACCCGCGCGCGGAGTTTGCCAACCGCGCCTGCGAATTGTCAACGTGCCGGTCCGAGACCGCCCAGCCCCGAGGTCCGGGATCCGCAGCGGCAGACGCTCCCGGCCGCCCGTCCTCAGGCCGCGGCCAGCGTCCGCTCGAAGATCGCGTCCACGTGGCGAAGCTGCCGCTCCAGGTCGAAGCACTCCGCCAGCGTGTCGGCGCCCAGCTTCCCGGCGACTTCGGGATCCGCGGCCAGGCGGTCGTAGAGATGCCCGCCCTCGTCCCAGGTGGCCAGCGCGTGGCGCTGAACCAGCCGGTAGGCCTCCTGGCGCGTCAGTCCCCGGCGCGCCAGCGCGATCAGCACGCTGCCGGAGAAAACCAGCCCGCGGCTGCTGTCCAGATTGGCCCGCATGCGCTCGGGGAAGACCTCCAGACTGTCCACCAGTCCCGCCAGACGGTGCAGCATGAAGTGCAGAGCGGTCGTCGCGTCCGGGCAGATCACGCGCTCGACCGAGCTGTTGGAGATGTCCCGCTCGTGCCAGAGCAGCGAGTTCTCCTGGGCCGAGGCCGCGTAGCCGCGCAGGACCCGCGCCAGCCCCGTCAGGGTCTCGAAACGCCAGGGGTTGCGCTTGTGGGGCATGGCCGAGCTGCCCTTCTGCCGCTCGCCGAAGTACTCCTGGACTTCGCCCACTTCGGTCCGCGCCAGATGCCTCGCCTCGACTGCCAGCCGCTCGATCCCCGTGCCGGTCAGCGCCAGGGCGCCGAGCATCTCCGCGTGCCGGTCGCGCGGAACGATCTGCGTGGATACGGCCGCCGGCCGCAGCCCGAGGTCCGCCATGACCTGTTCTTCGACGGCGGGGTCGAGGTGCGCGAAGGTTCCGACCGCGCCCGAGAGCTTGCCCACCGCAACCGCCTCGCGCGCTCGCCCCAGGCGCCCGGCGTTGCGCGCCAGCTCGTCGAAATGATTGAGCAGCTTCAGGCCGAAGGTGGTCGGCTCGGCGAAGATCCCGTGCGTGCGCCCCACGCAGACCGCGTGCTTGAACTCCAGCGCGCGCCGTTTCAGCGCGTCCAGGGCGCGGGCGCACTCCTCCAGGATCAGATCCAGTGCCTCGCGGAGCTGCAGCGCCAGAGCGGTGTCGAGCACGTCGGACGACGTCATCCCCAGATGGACGTAGCGGGACGCGGGCCCGACCTGCTCCGCCAGCGCGTCCAGGTACGCGTTGACGTTGTGGTGCACCTCGGCCTCGATCTCGGCGACGCGCGCGGGGTCGACCTGCGCCCGCGCCTCGATCGTCTCGAGCGCGGCGGCGGGGATCTCGCCGCGCTGCTGCAGCGCTCGGCAGACCGCTACCTCGATGCGCGTCCACAGCTCGTAGGTCCGCTCCTCGCTCCAGACCTGGGCCAGTTCGGGTCGCGTATAGCGGGGAATCAACGGTGCCTCCTGGCTAGATGCGGTACAGCGCGGAGTGATACGCGAGCAGCAGGTAGTACATCACCGGGAACGCCATCAGGGCGGAGTCGATCCGGTCCAGCACGCCGCCCACGCCCGGCAGGATCCTTCCGGCGTCCTTGAGATCGGCATCGCGCTTGAGCACGGACTCGACCAGATCCCCCAGGATCGCCACCGCCGCGATCGCCAGGCCGAACCCAACCGCCGCCGTGTACGAGAGGCCCGCGGAGAGGTCGCCGGGAACCAGATAGTCGAAGACCAGCTTGGCGGCCAGCGCACCGAGCGTTCCGACGGCCAGCCCGCCGAGCGCTCCTTCGACGGTCTTGTTGGGGCTGATCGCCGGCGCCAGCTTGCGGCGTCCGAAGCGGCGGCCCACGAAGTAGGCGCCCGAGTCGCACAGCGTGAACACCGACAGACAGAACAGGACGTAGAAGAAGCCCAGTTGGGGATTGGGCTCCGCGCCGTAGGCGACCAGCGTCTGGTCGATGAAGCGCAGGAAGACGGCGTGGGAGAGCAGCCAGCCGACGTAGAAGACCCCGAAGAACGTCGCGCTGACGCTGGCGATGGCCTCGGTGACCTGCGCCTTGGTGAGCTGCAGGATCATCACCGCCAGCAGGAAAGCGGTGACGAAGCTGGTGGCCACGAAGGGGCTGCCCAGATAGACGATCAGCGGCACGCTGGAGGCGGCCAGCACACCGAGCAGCCGCTGCGGCCGGGCTCCCTTGACGCTGATGAAGTCGTAGAACTCGTTCACGCCGACCGCGATGAAGAGCGTGGTGACCAGCACGAACGGCAGCCCGCCCACGTAGCACAGCCACACCACCGGCGGGGCGAGCACCGCGGCCGTCAGCAGCCGCAGCGTCAGATTGCTGGGTCGCCAGCGCAGCGACCAGGACGCGCGCGGAGTGGGAGGTCGCGGGGGAGCTGGGGTCTCCGCGTAGGTCTCTCCCCGCCCCTCGGGAGGGGGTGAGGGATCCGATGTCACGGGCGTATCGCTCACCACCCGATTCTAGCGGGTCCTGGGCGTTCTTCCGCTGTGGCCGAAGCCTCCCGCACCGCGTTCGGTGGCGCCCAGATCTTCAACCTCGTCCACTTCTTCCCAGAGCGGGTGCACGACCGGCGCGACCACGAGTTGGGCGATTCGGTCGCCCCGGCGCAGCGTCACCGGCTGCTGGCCGCCGTTCTGCACGATGATCTGGATCTCGCCCCGGTAGTCGGAGTCCACTGTCCCGGGCGCGTTGGGCAAGCTGATGCCGTGCTCCAGTGCGAGGCCGCTGCGCGGCCGGATCTGCGCCTCGTAGCCGGGTTCCAGGGCCAGCGCCAGTCCCGTGGGGATCAGAGCGCGCTCGCCACGGGCGAGCGCCAGCTCGCCTTCGAGCGCGGCGTGAAGATCGTCCCCGAGGCTGCCCGGAGTGGCGAAGGCCGGCAGCGGGATGTCCGCGTCCCGCGCGCCCCGCAGCCGCGCGATGCGCACGCGCTGCGTCTTCACCGGGGAAGCTCGAAGGCGTG
>JAGWBS010000020.1:0-2545 GCA_021295775.1 Pseudomonadota bacterium
TGATCGCCAGCACCGACACGCACAACGCCACGGCCGGCAGCGTCTCCGAGGGAGACTGGCCGGGACACCTGGGGATCAAGGACGCCCGCGCCGAGCACCGCGTGTCCGTGCAGGCCGGAGGGATGGGCAGCTCCAACAGCAATCCCGGCGGACTCGCCGGCGTCTGGGCCGAGGAGAACACGCGCGAAGCGGTCTTCGACGCCCTGCGCCGCCGCGAAGTCTTCGGCACCAGCGGCCCGCGCATCGAACCGCGCCTCTTCGGCGGCTGGGACTATCCCGCCGATCTGTGCGAGGACCCCGATCTCACGGCCCGCGCGGACGCCGGCGGCGTGCCGATGGGTGCGGACCTGCCGCCGCGTTCCGGCGACGGCGCCCCGGCGTTCGCCGCGTTCGCCCAGCGCGACCCGGGCACCGAATCCGCCCCGGGCGGACTGCTGCAGCGCATCCAGATCGTCAAGGGCTGGGTGGACGACGAGGGCGGCCTGCACCAGCAGGTGATCGACGTGGCGGGAGGACCCAACGGGGCCGGCGTGGACCTCGACACCTGCACCCCGCACGGGCCGGGAGCGGATGCGCTGTGCGGGGTCTGGCGCGACCCGGACTGGGCGGTGTACTACGCGCGCGTGCTGGAGAACCCGAGCTGCCGTTTCTCGGCCTGGCAGTGCCTCTCGCTGCCGCCCGAAGGTCGCCCCGCGGACTGCGACGATCCGTCCGTGCGGATGGCCCAGCAGGAGCGCGCCTGGACCTCGCCCATCTGGTACGCCCCCGCCGACGCCGAGTGAGACGGCCTGGCGGATCCACGGAACGGGCGAAGTGAGCCGCCGGGACGACCAGGCCGACGTGTCCGTCGTCCGACCGGGCCGTGCCGGCGCCCGCGCCCTCCACGCAGCCCGCTTGTGGGTGGAAGGGCTGCCGCCGGGCTCTTTGGCGTGGGAAAGCTTGGCGGGTAGGGCAGAATGCGGGCCATGAAATGGAGACGCGCGTATTTCGGGCTGGGACTGGCTCTATTGCTGGTTGGATGCAAGCAAGATCTCGATCTGGATGCCTTTGGGATTCCCGAGGGCAGCCAGGATCCGGGTCGCGAGGCCTGCGCGGAGCGGAGTCCGCTGCGGCGGGCGCTGTTCGGGGATCTGCACGTGCACACCACGCTGTCGAGCGACGCCTGGAGCTACGACGTCGCCGCGCGCCCGAGCGACGCCTACGCCTACGCCTTCGGCGATCCGATCCGGCTGCCCCCCAACGACCCGCAGGGCCGCGGGACGCGCGAAGTGCGCATCGACCGGCCGCTGCACTTCGCCGCCGTGACCGACCACGCCGAGTTCCTGGGCGAGCGGCTGCTGTGCGCGGACCCGGAGTCCGGGGTGTACGACACGCGCACCTGCGAGGCGATCCGGATCAGCACGGCCCCGATGGAATCGCCGCTGAGCTTCAAGATCATGAACCCGTTCTCGGGGCGCGAGGAGGAGGTCTGCGGCCCGGACGGCGAGCGCTGCGCGCGGGAAACCGACGGCGCTTGGCGGGAGATCGTCGCCGCCGCCGAGCAGTGGTACGACCGCAGCCCGGAATGCAGCCGCACCACCCTGATCGGCTACGAGTACAGCTCGTTCCGCCTGGGTTCCAACCATCACCGCAACGTGATCTTCCGCGGCTCGGTCGTACCGGGGCGGCCGATCAGCTTCCTGGAGGCCAAGCGCGAATGGCATCTCTGGGAGTGGTTGCGCGAGACCTGCATCGATACGGGCACCGGCTGCGACGCGCTGGCGATCCCGCACAACTCCAACATCGGCAACGGCCGCATGTTCGCGATCGACTACCCCGGGGCCTGGGGCGCTTCGGCCCAGGCTGCGCGGGCGGAACTGCGAAGTGCGGTCGAGCCGGTGGTCGAGGTGATGCAGCACAAGGGCGACTCGGAGTGCCGGCGCGGCCTGTCGACGATCCTGGGCAGCGACGACGAATGGTGCGACTTCGAGAAGTTCGAGTTCTTGACTCTCCGGCGCCACGGCGACGAGCAGCCCGGCGAGTGCTGGGACGGTCCGTTCGCTGACTGGATTCCGCACCTGGGCCCGGACTGCCTGTCGCACCGCAGCTACGCGCGCTACGCCCTGATCGAGGGTCTGGCGGAAGAGGCGCGGATCGGCGCGAACCCGTTCAAGTTCGGCCTGATCGCCAGCACCGACACGCACAACGCCATGGCCGGCGGGGTCGCGGAGCGGGACTGGCCGGGACACCTGGGGATCCGGGACGCCCGCGCCGAAAGTCGGCTCTCGACGCAAGCGGGCGCGATGGCGTCCACCAGCAGCAATCCCGGCGGGCTCGCCGGCGTGTGGGCCGAGGAGAACACGCGCGAGGCGATCTTCGACGCCCTGCGCCGCCGCGAGGTCTTCGGCACCAGCGGCCCGCGCATCGAACCGCGCCTCTTCGGCGGCTGGGACTATCCCGCCGATCTGTGCGACGACCCCGAGCTCACGGCCCGCGCGGACGCCGGCGGCGTGCCGATGGGTGCGGACCTGCCACCGCGCACGGGCGACGCTTCACCGGCGTTCGC
>JAGWBS010000020.1:2742-19257 GCA_021295775.1 Pseudomonadota bacterium
CCGGACTTCGACCCGTCGCGCCGGGCGGTGTACTACGCGCGCGTGCTGGAGAACCCGAGCTGCCGTTTCTCGGCCTGGCTGTGCCTGACTCTGCCGCCCGGCGAGCTTCCCGCGGAGTGCACCGAGCCGATCATGCAGGCGATCCAGCAGGAGCGCGCCTGGACCTCGCCCATCTGGTACACGCCCGCGGAATCGGAGTGAGAAGATGTCGTTGATCCGTAGCGCGGGCGAAGTGAGCCGCTGGGACGGCGAGGCCGACGTGATCGTCGTCGGACTGGGCTGCGCCGGGGCCAGCGCCGCGATGGAAGCCTGCGACGCCGGCGCCGAGACCCTGGTGCTGGAGCGCGCCAGCGCCGGCGGCGGCACCTCCGCCAACTCGGGCGGCCTGATCTACCTGGGCGGCGGGACGCCCGTGCAGAAGGCGGCGGGCTTCGAGGACTCCCCCGAAGAGCTGTACAAGTTCCTGGTCGCCGTCTCCCAGCCGGGCGCGGACGAGCGCAAGATCCGCCTGTTCAGCGAGGGCGCCGTGGAGCACTTCCACTGGCTGGAGGCCCAGGGCGTGCCGTTCAAGCGCAGCTTCTATCCCGAGCCCGGCATGGAATCGGACACCGACGACTGTCTGGTCTTCAGCGGCGGCGAGAACTGCGCGCCGTTCTCCGAGCTGGCCCGCCCCGCCCCGCGCGCCCACAAGCCGCAGACCCCGGGCAAGGCGGGGCCGTTCTTCATGCAGTGCATGCTCGAGGCGGTGGCGCGCCGCCCGCTGCGGGCCGAGTACGACGTGCGCGCCGGGGCGCTGCTGCGCGACTCCGACGGCCGCATCGCCGGCGTCGCCGGGCGCCGGGCCGGCCGGGACTGCGCCTTCCGCGCGCGCCGCGGCGTGATCCTGACCGCCGGCGGCTTCGCCCTGAACCAGGACATGCTCCGCCACCACGTCCCCCAGCTCCTGAGCGTGCGCGAATACAGCGCGACCGAGGGCGACGACGGCAGCGGCATCCGCATGGGCCACGCCGCGGGCGGAATGCTGTGGCGCATGGACCAGGCCGAAGTCGCCCTGCCGATCACCATCCCCAACCGCCTGGGGCGCGGGATCTACCTGGACGCGCGCGGACGGCGCTTCATCAACGAAGACACCTACTACGGTCACATCGGCGTCGAGACCCTGTTCCGCCGCGACGGCCGCGCCTGGCTGCTGCTCGACGACGCGATCTACGAGCGCAACCTTTTCGACATGCAGCCGGCCTTCGTCGGGGAGAGCGTGGCCGAGATCGAGGCCGAGGCCGGCTTCCCCGAGGGGGTCCTGCAGGCGACGGTCGAGTTCTACAACCGGCACGCGGAGCGCGGCGAAGACCCGCTCTTCGGCAAGCGCGCCGACTTCCTGTCCCCCCTGACCCACCCGCCCTTCGCGCTGCTCGACTGCCGCACCGGCACGGGCGCCCCCTGGAGCGGCTTCACCGTGGGCGGCCTGGCGACCGGCTGCGACGGCGAAGTGCTCGACGCCGAAGGCGACGCGATCCCGGGCCTGTACGCGGCCGGCCGCAGCGCCGCGCTGTTCTGCGGCCGGGGCTACGCCGCCAGCGGCATCTCGCTGGGCGACGGCACCTTCTTCGGCCGCCGCGCCGGCCGCCGTGGGGCGGCTGACCGCGGCCGGTCGGGGGGAATCGTCCCACTCGCTTTCCCGTTGCTCCGGCCCGCTCGGCCGGGAAATAGCGCGCCCCGCCGGCGCGTCGAACACTCAGGGCCCTTCTTCCTGGGCGCTGGACCGAAAAACTCCGTGACTTTCTCAGGTGCAACGATGGCCGTTTCCGATCACGTCGATCTCGAACAGTTCATGGCCGGGGTCCTGCGGCGCAACCCGGGACAGTCGGAGTTCCACCAGGCGGTCCGGGAGGTGGCCGAGGACATCTTCGAGTTCATCGCCGACAAGGAGGAGTACCACGAGGCCCAGATCCTGCGGCGCATCGCGGAGCCGGACCGGGTGGTGAGCTTCCGGGTGTGCTGGGAGGACGACAACCACAACATCCGCGTGCAGCGCGGCTGGCGGGTGCAGAACAACAACGCCATCGGCCCCTACAAGGGCGGGCTGCGCTTCCACCCCAGCGTCAACGAGGGGATCCTGAAGTTCCTGGCCTTCGAGCAGACCTTCAAGAACAGCCTGACCGGGCTGCCGATGGGCGGAGCCAAGGGCGGGGCCAACTTCAATCCGCGCGGCAAGTCGGACTCCGAGGTGATGCGCTTCTGCCAGTCCTTCATGAACGAGCTGTACCGCCACGTGGGCGAGGAGATCGACGTGCCCGCCGGCGACATCGGCGTGGGCGCGCGAGAGATCGGCTACATGTTCGGGCAGTACAAGCGCATCACCAATCGCTTCAGCGGCGTGCTGACCGGCAAGGGGCTCGAGTACGGCGGCAGCCATATCCGCACCGAGGCGACCGGCTACGGCGCGGTCTACTTCATGCAGGACATGCTGGCGCGCCGCGGCGAATCGGTCGAGGGCAAGAGCTGCGCGGTCTCGGGCTCGGGCAACGTTGCCGTGCACGCCGCCGAGAAGATCGTCCAGCTCGGCGGCAAGGTCGTGACGCTGTCCGACTCGTCGGGCTTCGTGTACGACCCCAAGGGCATCGACTCGGAGCGCCTGGCCTGGGTCAAGCAGCTCAAGAACGTGCGCCGCGGCCGCATTTCGGAGTACGGCCGCGAGTTCGGCGTGCAGTTCTTCGAGGGCGAGCGTCCCTGGAAGGTGCCCTGCGAACTGGCCTTCCCCTGCGCGACCCAGAACGAGCTGAGCGGGGACGACGCGCGCACCCTGATCGCCAACGGCTGCATCGGCGTCTCCGAGGGCGCCAACATGCCGACCGAGCTCGAAGGCGTTCACGCCTTCAAGGACGCCCGCATCCTGTACGGGCCTGGCAAGGCCGCCAACGCCGGCGGGGTCGCCGTGTCGGGCCTGGAGATGAGCCAGAACAGCGCCAAGATCTCCTGGAAAGAGGACGAGCTGCAGGCGTTGCTGCGCGAGATCATGACGGGCATCCACGACCGCTGCGTGGAGCGCGGCGGCGGCGAGGACGCCGACTACGTCGACTACGTGCGCGGCGCCAACATCGCCGGCTTCGTCAAGGTCGCCGACGCCATGCTGGCCTTCGGAGTGGTCTAGGCCGTTCCGGGCCGGCTCGGGATCACGCGCCGCCCGCCGGCGCTTCGCCGGAGCGGACGAACGGGCGCCAGGCGCCGGGCTTGAGCAGATACTCGTGCATCTGCGTGGTGAGCATGCTGGAGAAGCTCGCCCAGGACCTCAGATCGCTCTCGGTTTCCCTCTGCCCCTCCTCGCTGCCGTAGAAGCGCAGCGGGTCGTCGGCGTCCTCGTAGGTCGCGACGCTCTCCCACACGATGCCGCCGAAGTCCGGAGCGTCGGGCGTGAGGGCGCGCGCGACGGCGTTGCGCACGTAGCGGGTCAGCGGATGCAGGCGCAGCGACAGCGGCGTGTGTCCGCCGTGCCAGCCGGTGTAGAACTCCTCGTCCGACAAGCCGGCGCGCTTGTTCAGCGCGGTGACGAGAGCCAGCCCCGGGCTGGGAGCGTCGGCCGGCCAGCCGCGCTCGCGGTATTCCCGCGGCATCGACTCGGTGACCAGGTAGCCCGCCAGGCGCGGAGCCCGCGCGGAGAGTTCGCTCTCCAGCGGCCCGCGCGCGTCGAGCGAGTCGACCCACACCGACACCAGCGCCGACAGGCGCCTCTCGGGGTCGTTGCGGTGCATGCGTGGAACGTCGGTCTGCGGGATGTCGGCGACCAACAGCTCGATCTCCTGCAGACCGACCCGCGCGTCGATCTCGCCCAAGACGGTCTGCAGGTCGCGTCCCAGCTCCGCCGGATCGCCGTCCGTGCCGATCAGGTAGACGAGTTTCTCCACCCCGCGCCGCCTCCCTCTGCAAGCAGAGCGCACGCTAGCAGAATCGATCGCCGCCGGCTCGAGACCGCCTTCCGCCGCCGCAGGGGCCCTCCGCCGCAGAACGCTCCCGTGGTCGTACAATGCCGGCCCTTCAGAGGAGCCGAGTCATGGGTGCGTTCCCGAAAGCAGAGATCGAGGCCGCGTTTCGGCGCTACCAGGTGCAGGGCCGCGACGCGGCGCGCTCCGGGGACTGGTCGCGCTGGGGCGAGATGTTCACCGAGGATGTCACCTACATCGAGCAGCAGGTCGGCGAGTGGGCCGGGCGGGCGGCCGCGGTGCGCGAGATGTCCGCGCTGATGCACCAGACCGAGGGCACGCCCTGGATCTGGGTCAATCAGTATCCGGTCAAGGCGCACGTGGTCGACGAGGACCGGGGCTGGGTGTGGTCGCAGATCTGGAACCGGATGGAGGATCCGGGCAACGGCAAGGTGTTCCAGGAGAACTGCCTGACCCTGCTGCGCTACGACGGCGACGGGCTGTTCAACTACGAAGAGGACCTCTACAACCCGCATGCCTACGTGAAGATGGTCGAGGACTGGGTGGCCGAGCGGGAGAAGTGCCGGGCCGAGCGGGCCGACGGCGACCCCGAGGCGCAGGCCGCCGCCGCCAGGACGTTCGCGGACGTCGAGGCCGGGGAGCCGGCCGAACCGCCGCGCCTGTTCGAGAAGTACGCCGGCGAGCGCGCCGGGCGGGCGACGCGCGGGCGCTTCCCGCGCGAGGAGATCGCGGAGGCGTTCGAACACTACCGCGCGCAGCTCCTGCTGGCCGGCCGCAGCCGCGACTGGAGCCACTGGGGCGCCGCGCTCACCCCCGACGCGACCTGGATCGACTGCGCGCTGGGCACCCTCGGCAAGCGCGAGGCCCTGGTGCGCGAGGTCGAACGGCGCCTGCACCGCGTGGACGACGAGGCGCCCTGGGCCCAGCTCTGCCGCTTCCCCGCCGACGAGTACGTGATCGACGAGGCGCGCGAGAGCGTGTGGGCGTTCTTCTGGGCGCGCTTCGCGGACCCGGGCGACGGCTCGCGCCACCAGGCGCGCGTCTTCGCGGAGCTGACCTACGGCGGCGACGGGTTATTCAAGGGTGTCGAGACGCTCTACAACCCGAATCACCTCGAGAGCGCGCTCGCCTCCTGGAAGGCCGCCAAGGAAGCCTACGACCTGCGCCGGGAACGCCGCGCCAAGCGCCTCGCCGAGCGCGAGAAGAAGGCGCGCGAGCTGGCTCCCGAAGACTGAGCCGGCGGCGGGCCGCGCCCGCGAGCGGGAGTTCGGGAAACGCGTGCGCCCGGCCCAGGCGATATCCTGTCCGGCATGGCGGACGGAGCCAGCTCGGACCGGCGGCTGCTCTACGCGGGCGGGATCGTCGCGGCCTGCGCGGGGGTGGCGGTGGTGCTGGTGCTGACCGCCGACCCGGTCGAGACGGCGCCGCACGCCGAGCTGACGCGGCCGGTGCGGGTAGTGAGCGTGCAGCCGCAGACGCTGCGACTGAGCGTGCGCTCGCAGGGAACGGTCGAGCCAAGGGTGCAGAGCGACCTCGTGCCCGAGGTCTCGGGGCGCGTGGTCTGGGTGTCTCCGACGCTGGCTCCGGGCGGCTATTTCTCCGCCGGCGATCCGCTGGTGCGGCTGGAGAAGTCCGACACCGAGGACGCCCTGCGGCGGGCGCGCGCCCAGCAGGTGCGCGCCCGGGCCGAGCACACCTACGCCGAGCGCACGCTGGCCCGGCGCCTGGACCTGCGGACCAATTCCGTGCTCAGCGCGGCCCAGCTCGAAGAGTCGCAGCGCAGCGAGCGGACCGCCTTCGCCGCGCTGGAAGAGGCGCGGGTGGCGGTCAGCCAGGCCGAGCGCGACCTGGCGCGCACCGAACTGGTCGCGCCTTTCGACGGGCGCGCGCGCGACAAGAGCGTGGACGTGGGACAGTTCGTCGACCGCGGGGACCGGATCGCGACGCTGTACGCGATCGACTACGCCGAGGTGCGGCTGCCGATCGAGGACGCGGAGCTGGCCTTCCTGGAGCTGCCTCTGGGCGCTTCGAGCCCCTCTCCGGAGGCGGCGCCCGCGGTGACCCTGAGCGCCCGCTTCGGCGGGACGCAGCACCGCTGGCAGGGCCGGATCGTCCGCACCGAGGGCGAGATCGACCCGCGGACCCGGATGGTGCACGTGATCGCGCGCGTCGCGCGGCCCTACGCGCCCGGCGCCGGGCGCGCGCCCCTGGCCGCGGGGCTCTTCGTGCAGGCCGAGATCCGCGGGCGCGAGGTCGACGGGGTGTTCGCGCTGCCGCGCGCGGCGCTGCGCGCCGGTGACCGCCTGCTGGTGGTCGACGCCGCCGACCGCCTGCGCGAGCGCAGCGTCGAAGTCCTGCGGGTGGAGCGCGACCGGGCGCTGGTCGGCTCGGGCCTGACGGCCGGCGAGCGCGTCTGCGTGACCGACGTGCCGGTGTTCGTCGAGAACATGCCGGTCCGGCCGATCCCCGTTCCGGCGGACGAAGGCGCGACTTGAGCCGCGCGATCGAGTGGTTCGCGCGCAATCCCACGGCCGCGAACCTGCTGATGCTGTTCCTGATCGTGGCGGGGCTGGCGACCGCCTCCCGCCTGCACCGCGAGGAGTTCCCGGACCTCGACAGCCGCACCGTCCAGATCCAGGTCGAGTACCCGGGCGCCGCTCCCAGCGAAGTCGAGCAGGCGGTCTGCATGCGCATCGAGGAGGCGCTCGACGGCGCCGACGGGGTCAAGGAGATGCGCGCCGAGGCGCGCGAGGGCCAGTGCCGCGTCTCGCTGGAGCTGACCCTCGAGGCCGACGATCAGGAGGCCCTGATCGAGGTCAAGAACCGCGTCGACCGCATCCGGCACTTTCCGGAGCAGGCCGAGAAACCGACAGTCTCGCGGGTCATCGCCAAGATCCCGGTGATCGACCTGTCGGTGTCGGGACCGGCCGGCGAGCGCGCGCTCAAGCGCGTGGCGCAGCGCCTGCGCGACGAGCTGGCGCAGCTCCCGGGCGTGACCCAGGTGGAGGTGCACTTCGCGCGGCCCGAGGAGATCTCGATCGAGGTCTCCGAACGCGCGCTGCGCCGGCACGGGCTGAGCTTCGACGACGTGGCCGGGGCCGTGGGACAGTCTTCGATGGACCTGCCGGGAGGCCGGCTGCGCACCCGCGACGGCGAAGTCCGGCTGCGCACCCGCGGACAGGCCTACCGCGGGCCGGAGTTCGAGCGGCTGGCGGTGGTCACCCGCCCCGACGGCAGCGACGTGACCGTCGGCGAGATCGCCACCGTGGTGGACGGCTTCGAAGAGGTCGATCTGCACGCCCGGGTCGACGGGAACCCCTCGCTGATGGTGCGCGTGCTGCGCATCGGCCGGCAGGACGCGCTCGACATCCGCGCCCGCGTCGAGCGCCATCTGAGCAAGGGCACGGGCTGGATCCCGCCGGGAATCGAAGTCGGAGTGTGGCTGGACCACTCCGAGGAGATCCGGCTGCGCCTCGGCTCGCTGATCGACAACGCCGTGCTGGGGCTGGTTCTGGTGCTGGGCGTGACCGCCCTCTTCCTGCGCTTCCGGCTGGCGATGTGGGTCGCCCTGGGCCTGCCGGTGGTCTTTCTGGGCGCGCTGACGCTCTTCCCGCTGCTCGACATGTCGATCAACACCATCACCGTGATGGCCTTCATCCTGGCGCTGGGGATCGTGGTCGACGACGCCATCGTGGTGGGAGAGAACGTCCACACCCACCAGCAGCGGAGCCGGGACCCCGTGCAGGCGGCGATCGACGGCACGCGCGAGGTCTACGTTCCCGTCATCTTCGGCGTGCTCACGACGCTGGCGGCCTTCGCGCCGCTGCTGGCGATCGGCAGCGGGCTGGCGGCGATGTTCGCCGGGGTCGGCGCCGGCGTGCTGGGCTGCCTGATCTTCTCGGTGGTCGAGTCGCAGCTCATCCTGCCGGCCCACCTGGCGTACCACGGTTTCTCGCCCGAGGCGTCCGCGCGCGGGACGACCCGGAACTGGAAGCGCGTGCAGGCGCGGGTGAGCGCGGCGCTGGCGCGCTTCGTGGCCGAGGTCTACGGGCCCTTCATCGAACGCGCGCTGGCCTGGCGCTACGTGGTGGCCGCGGTCGCGGTGGGCGCGCTGCTGCTGACGCTCGGCCTGGTCGCCGGAGGCCGCATCGCCTACGAGTTCATTCCGCCGGTGGAGGGCGACCACGTCA
Source organism: Pseudomonadota bacterium (assembly GCA_021295775.1). Taxonomy (GTDB): domain Bacteria; phylum Myxococcota_A; class UBA9160; order SZUA-336; family SZUA-336; genus JAGWBS01. The sequence goes on from JAGWBS010000020.1 coordinate 10,868, forward strand.
CCGCGGCGCTGGAGATGCCGCCGGGGACGCCCGTCGAGCGCACCCGGGAAGTGCTCGACCGGATGGAGATCGCCGCGCGGGAGCTGCGCGAGCAGCTCCGGGCCGAGGACGGCGGCGGGGATTCGGGCGTGCTCCGGATCTTCTCGGCAGTCGGCGCTCAGCCCTTCCGCAACTGGTTGGGAATGTCCTTCGACGCCTCCAGCTCGCTGGGCGGGCACATCGGCGAGGTGACGCTGGCCCTGTCTCCCTCGACCGAGCGCGACCTGGGCGCGCGGGAGATCGCCGGGCGCTGGCGCGAGCTGGTCGGACCGGTGCCGGACGCCGAGTCGCTCGGCTTCGACGCCAGCCAGTTCAGCCCCGGGACCGCGATCGAGGTGCGCCTGCGGGGCCGCGATCTGGACGCGCTGGAAGCCGCCGCCGAAGCCCTGCGCGAACGACTGGCGAGCTATCCCGGGACGATCGACCTGCGGGACTCTTTCTCGTCCGCGCAGCGCGAGATCCAGCTCCGCCTGCGGCCGGAGGCGCGCCCGCTGGGACTCACCCTGGCCGACCTGGCGCGCCAGGTGCGGCAGGCGTTCTACGGCGAAGAGGTCCAGCGAGTGCAGCGCGGCCGGGACGAGCTGCGCGTGATGGTGCGCTACCCGCGCAGCGAACGCGGCTCGCTGGGCGATCTGGACGAGCTGCGCATCCGCACGCGCGACGGGGCCGAGGTGCCGCTGGCGACGGTCGCGCAGGTCATCCACGCCCGCGGCCTGCCGACCATCCGGCGCAGCGACCGCGAGCGCGTGGTGAGCGTCTCGTCGGAGGTCGACCGCAGGCTCAGCACCCCCGGCCGGATCCTGTCGCAGCTCGAGCTGGAGCTGCCGCGCCTGCTGGCGGACTTCCCCGGGGTGGGGTTCAGCTTCGAGGGCGCGCGCCAGGAGGACGAAGAGGCCAGCGCCGGCCTGCGGGGCGGGCTGGGCGTGGCGCTGGTCGCCATCTACGCGCTGCTGGCGGTGCCGCTGCGCTCCTACGCGCAGCCGCTGATGATCATGAGCGTGATCCCCTTCGGCGCGGTCGGGGCGGTGCTCGGCCACGTCCTGCTGGGCTGGTCGCTGACCTTCTTCTCGCTGATCGGCATGGTCGCGCTGGCCGGCGTGGTGGTGAACGCCAGCCTGATGCTGGTGCACTTCGTCAACCGCCGCCGGGGGGACGGCGACTCGCTGGAGCGGGCCGTGCGCGGGGCCGGCGAGGCGCGCTTCCGGCCCATCCTGCTGACCTCGCTCACCACCTTCGCCGGGCTGCTGCCGCTGATGCTCGAGCGCAGCGTCGCCCTTCAGACCATGATCCCGATGGCCATCTCGCTGGGCTTCGGCGTGCTGCTCTCGACCGGCGTCACGCTGATCCTGGTGCCCTGCGAGTACCTGATCTTCGAAGACGCGCGGCGTGCGCTGAGCCGGCTGAGGCTCCCGGGCCAGGCCCCCGGCCCGCCCGACTCCGGCCCGGGCTCTTTCGGATAATTCGGATATTTTTTTCGAATATTCGGGGTATGGAGTGCCCGATCCGCGTCTTTCGCCGGTGGCGGCGGTCCTGGGGCGCGTCCCGGTCCCCCTCTCCGGGCGACGGGTCCCCTCCGCTTCGCTCCGACCCGACCGACCGGAGAGGGGGACCGGGACGCTTGTATCCGGGATGAGCGGCGGGGCAGCTACGGCCAGCGCGCCTCTTCGCTCTCGCGCCAGCCGTAGCGGACGGCCTTCGCGCTCACGCCCGCGCCCTCGGCAACCACGACCGGCGCGGTATAGAGCCGCCAGTCGCCGTCGTCGATCCGGTATCCGATCGAAGCGCCCTCGGTCGGACTCCGGATCGCGAGCCCCTCGGGCCCGGACTCGAAGCTCGGCGCGGAAGTCAGCGGCTGCTCTGCGCCGGGCCAGAGGCGCTCGCGCATCGCGTCCTCCGACTCGCCGCTCCAATCCGGAACGCGCTCGGACCAGGCCGCCAGCAGAGATCTCATGCGCCGCAGATCGGCCCGGTAGGCGGGGTCGCTCGCGACGTTTCGCAGCTCGTGCGGATCGGCGTGCAGGTCGAACAGACGCTCCCGACCCGGGGGTTCGAACCAGCGACGCTGGGCCGCGTCCAGCTTGCCCTCGCGCAGCAGGCCGCGCATCTCCCTCATCATCGCCAGGTTGTCCCGGAACTCCAGCGGGTGGCCGCCCTCGCGTTCGGGACGCTGGCTGAGGATGTACTTGAAGCGCCGGTCGCGCGCGGCGCGCTGGCGGTCCTCGACCTCGTCGATCCGGTCCCGCGAGGCGAAGACCGCCTCGCGGGCGGGTCCGCCCGCCGCGAAGTCGACCCCCTGCATGGACTCGGGCGCGTCCAGACCGGCCAGGGCGAGAATCGCCGGCGCCAAGTCGACGAAGCTCACCAGGCGGTCGTCGGCGGAGCCCGGAACGGCGCCCGGGGGACGGAACCTCTCGGGCCAGCGGACGATCATCGGCACGCGGATGCCGCTGTCGTAGAGTTCGCGCTTCGCCCGCGGCAGCCCGTCGCCGTGGTCCGTGGTCCAGATCACGATCGTTTCGTCGGCCAGACCGTCCGCCTCGAGTTCGGCGAGTACGGCGCCGACCTGGTGGTCCATCGCCGCGATGTTGTCGTAGTGGCGCGCGATGTCCGCACGGACGGTTGGCGTGTCGGGGTAGTAGGGCTCCGGAACGATCTTTCGCGGATCCGTCTTCGGGAGATCTTCGGGCCGGGGGCCGGCTGTGAACAGACGCGCGAGCTGCATGACGAAGTGAGTCGTGCTGTGCGGCCAGTGGCCGAACGGGGCGAAGACCCCGCTCTCGTGGGTGACCCCGAAGTTGACGAAGCCGAAGAACGGCTGGCCGTCGCGCCGATTCCGCCAATCGCGGTCGGGGCCGGAGAGGCCCGCTGCGTCCCAGATCGTGAACGGCCCGCTTCCCTTGGTGGGCAGCGGTCCCGAGAACTGGTAGTCGAGCTTCGAGGTCGTGTAGGTGTAGTAGCCGCCGGCCCGCAGCAGCTCGGGAAACGCCTTCATCCCGGGCGGGGGAACCGCGAGGTAGTCCCGCCCGCTGGTCCGCATGTGCTGGGCGCCGAAGCTGATCTGGTGGGCGCCCAGCATCAGCGCGGCCCGGCTGGGCGCGCACACCCCGGAGGTCGTGAACGCGCGGGTGTAGCGCACGCCCTGTTCGGCCAGCCGGTCCAGATTCGGCGTGTGGGCGACGGCGTCCCCGAAGGCCCCGATCCGCGGGCTCAGGTCCTCCGCCATCAACAGCAGTACGTTCGGCCGCTGCTCCGCCTCAGCCGTGGCCGGAAGAAGGGCGGCGACCCAGATCGCCAGCACGATCGGAGCGGCGATGGCCCCGGACAGGAACCGTGCCGGCGTCATGTCGAGTGCCCGCTCCCGCCTCGCCGCCGATCACTCCGACTCGGGACCGAGAGCCGCGTCGAACTCGGCGCCGTAGCGGGCGCGGGCCACGCCTTGGAAGTCCTCGCCGGCGTCGACGTGCATGCCGCCGCCGATGTCCAGCACGCTGCCGGTGACCCAGCGGCCCGAGGCGCCGCTCAGGTAGACCACGCCGCGGGCGATCTCGATCGGCTGGCCCAGGTCGGAGAGCAGGGTGTCCTCGCGGCACTCCTGAAGCAGCTCCTCGGGCAGGTTGCGGGTGCCCTCGGTCAGGATCAGACCGGGCGAGATGCAGTTGACGCGGATCCCGAAGGGCGCCAGCTCGACGGCCGCGGCGCGCGTCAGCATCTCGACCGCGGCCTTGGTGGCGCTGTACGGGGCCATCCACTTCTCGACCTGGCGGGCGGCCGCTGAGGAGATGGTGACGATGCTGCCGCCGCCTCGCTTCATGGCGTGCGCGGCGTGCTTGATGGTCAGCGCCGTGCCGGTGATGTTGAGCGCGTTGCAGTACTCCCAGTCGGCCTTGTTCAGCAGCAGGATCGGACCGGGAGCGGCGCTGCCGGCGTTGGCCACGGCGATGTCGAGCCGGCCGTCGGCGTCGGCCGCCGCGGCGACCGCAGCCCGCATGTCTTCTTCGACCGTCACGTCGCCCAGCGCGACGCGCAGTTCGGCCCCGGGAAGCTCCTCCGAGATCCGCTTGCGGGCGGCGTCGATCTGCTCCTGGATGTGCCCGACGATCGTCACCACGCAGCCTTGGCGCAGCAGTTCGCAGGCGATCCCGAAGCCGATGCCCGTTCCCCCGCCGGTCACCAGGGCGTGCTTTCCGGCCAGATCGTTCGCGTCGCTCATGCCGTCTCCTCTCTGCGGCGGCGTTTCAGCCGAGACTCTGGATCATGCGGTGGATGGCCGCGGTGCAGCGCGCCGGTTCGTGCGGGTGGAAGTTGTGCCCGTGGCCCTCGATCACTTCGATGCGCGCGTCCGGGATGCGCTCGCGCATCTTGACCTGGTCGCTCAGCGGCGCCAGCGGGCTGTCGGCGGGCGCCAGGATCAGGGTCGGCACGCTCACCCGGGGCAGCAGTTCTTCCACGTCGACGTGCGGGGTCAGGCGCGACAGGCCCTCGAGCACGTAGCCGTTGGTTCGCTCCCACTCGCGGCGCTGCCATTCGCGTTCGGCGCGCTCCAGCGGGTCGTCGGGATCGCGCAGCGGGTTCTGGGTCACGTAGCCCCCGGGACCGAGTTCGCGCAGGGCGGTGGGAAAGTCGGGAAAGCGCCCGCGCAGGAACTTCTGTACCGGCTCGTCCAGCCGCAGCGGTCCCGAGACCACCGTCAGACTCTTGAGCCGCTCCGGGTGGCTGGCGGCCAGCGCGATCCCGGTCGGCCCGCCGACCGATTCGCCGACGTAGTGCACGGCATCCAGTTCCAGGGCGTCGAGGAAGAGCACGATGTCCTCGATCAGGCCCTCCACGCTCCAGCGGTAGTCGGGGCCGCTGTCGGTCGAGCCGCCGTGGCCGCGCATGTCGCGGCGGATCACGCGGTAGTGCTGCGCCAGCGGCGGCACCCAGTTGGCCCAGTAGTTGCCGTTGCGCCCGAAGCCGTGCTGGATCAGCACGCTGTCGGTCTCCAGCCAGGGGTCGGTGAAGTCGTCCTCCTGGTAGAAGCAGTCGAAGTCTCCGGTGCGGACGCTGGGCACGGCCGGTCCTCCCCGCGCGGTGGTCCGAGCGATTCTAACCGGGCCGGAGCTCGCGGCGGCGGCCGCTCGCGGGCTTCAGCTCTCCAGGATCGCGCGCGCGGCCTTCAGGCCGGCGTGCGCCGAGATCTCCGAGGGTCCCGCGTCGCTCTCGGCGGTCGCGCCGGCGAAGTAGAGGTTCTCGCAGCCCGGAACGGCGACGGGATGCCGCTTCACGGGGGCCCAGTACCAGCCCGTCATGGCCGGACGGCGTATGTACTGGTCCGCCTGCCACTCGATGCACTCGTCGAGGTCGGCGTAGTACGTGCGGATGTAGGCGCGCGCCCGCTCCAGCGTCGCCTCCAGCTCGGGCCAGGGGCGGTTCTCGCCGCTCCGCACCCAGCGCATGATGAAGGCGTGCATCAGGTGCCGCCCCTCGGGAGCCGCTCGGCTCGATCCCAGCGAGGGGAAGTGGTAGCCGCCGCTGAACTCGCGCTCAGGCCCGACCAGCAGCCGGTTCCAGCCGTCGAAGTCCTCGCTCCGCCCGCTGGCCCGAACGCGCGGCATGCGCTTGAGCCCGACCACCCAGCCGATCGCGATCGCCCGATAGTCCTCGATCGCCTCGCAGGTGCGCGCCAGCTCGGGATCCACGCGCTCCGGGGGCAGCATCTCCAGCGCGTCCCAGATCGGGTAGGCGACGATCGTGTGCCGCGCGCGAACGCGCAGCGCGAAGTGGTTGGCGCTCAGGGCGACCAGCCCGCTGGCGCGGGCGCCGTCGAAGGTCACGTGCGCGGGCTCGTGCTCCATCACCAGGCGCCCGCCGTGCGCTTCCAGCGCGCGCGTGAAGGGGGCGCTCACCCCGCCCATCCCGCCGACCTCGGGGTCGTCCGCGAAGCCGGACTGGGCGCCGCCCGAGGCGTCGCGCTGCGTGAAGCCGGCCAGCATGTCGATCAGGCGCCCCAGCGACGCGCGCTCCGGGAACTCGGAGTACAGCGACTTGACCAGATTGCCCAGCGCGCGCCGCACGGAGGGATTGGGCACCTCGGCCTCCATCCAGTCGCCGAGCTGGATGCCCGTCGCCCGCTCGCGCTCCGCGGGCGAACTGCCGCCCAGGCGCTCGATGGTGCGGGTGAATTCGGCCAGGTCCTCCGGCGCGCAGCCGAAGCCGCGCACCGCCAGGCGCGCAAAGCCCTCCGGGCCCCAGTCGGCGGGCTCCAGGACGTCGGGAGGCGTGGAGGCGTCGCCCGGCACCAGGTGGATGCGCAGGCCGGTCCGGACCGGCTGCACCTGGACTTCGACCCCGGCTTCGCGCGCGGCCTTGCGGGTGTAGCCCAGCGTGACCTGCATGTCGGCGGTGTCGCGGCCCAGGCGGTGTCCGCCGTCGATCCAGTAGCCGCGGTGCGGATAGCTGCCGCTGCGGCCGCCCGGCAGCGGCGGGGCGTCGACGACGACCACGCTGCGGCCGGCCCGGGCCAGGATCGCCCCCGCGACCAGGCCCCCCAGCTCCGCGCCCGCGATCGCCACGTCGCATTCCAGCGGCCTGGAGTAATCGATCTCTTCGCTCTTCATGAGTCCGCCCTGACCTCCTCGGGGATGCCGAAACGCGCGATGTGCGAGGCGAAGCGCGCGCGCTCCTCGCCCGCGTCCAGACCGGTGTCCTCGAAGGTGTAGCGGTGCCGGCCGTGCTTGCCCTGCGGCTTGGCCCGCAGGTAGGCGAGCATCGACTCGCGCGTCTCCCGGTTCAACTCCAGGCCGAAGTGGGCGTACACCCGCGCCAGCGTGCGGCCGGGATCGTCCATCAGGTCCTGGTAGAGCATGTCGCAGATCTGCGCCTCGGGAATCTCTCCCGCGTCGCGCTGCGCCACGACCTCCGCGAAGCGGACGGCGGACAGCTCGGCGATGCCCGCGCTGAGTTCCGCGGCCGGCGGCAGCTCGTCCGTGCGGATCGCGACCAGCGCCCGTACCAGGCTCGTGCTGGAGCTGACGGTGGCGAGCGGGTCGCGGTGCGTCCAGACCAGGCGCGCGTCCGGATAGACGTCGAAGAGCGCCGGCAGGTAGCTCAGGTGGGACGGCGCCTTGAGCACCCAGCGCCGGGGCGCGCTGCGCCACTGCAGCAGCTGCAGGTGCAGCTTGTGGTACTCGAGCGCCGGGCGCATGTCGGTCTCCACCAGCCACAGCGAATAGTTGGGCAGGTTGTACGAGCCGCCCCAGTGCTCGCTCTTGAAATCGTGGTCTGTCAGGAAGATGCACTCCTGGGGGATGTCGCCGCCCATCTCGTGCATGGTCTGGTACTCGGGCACGATCTTCGGCCACAGCTTCACGCGCCGGTCCGAGCGCCGTATGCGCGGGTCGTCGGGGGGCGTCCGGTCGCCCAGCGGCGGGCACGGATACTGCGTCTCCCAGGTGAGCAGGGCCCGGTGGCGGGGGTCCTGCGCCAGCAGCTCGTGCAGGATCGAGGTGCCCGAGCGCGGCGTCCCGGTCACGAACAGCGGCTCCCGGATTTCCTGCTCGCGGATCTCCGGGTGCCGACGGATCCAGTCGTGGACCTGCAGGCGGTTGACCAGCACCGTCAGCACTTCCTGGTGGGCGAGGAAGCGGCCGATCGGGTGCAGTTCGCATTCCCGCTCGAGGTCGCTGCAGAAAAGCTCGAGCCCCTCGCGGAAACCGTCCGGCCCGAAGTCGGTCAGCCCCGTCTCGCGGCGCGCCTCTTCGAGCAGCGACTCCGGGTCCAGCTTGAACGGCCGCACCCCGAGTCTCTCCAGCGCCCGCCCCAGCGCGTTGACGGCGCTGACCCAGAAGGGCCTTGGGAACGAGGGTTCGCTCACGCGCCGATTCTGAAGCATCGGCGGACCCCGTGTCCGGCCGATAGGGAGGGTCGGCGAGCGGGTATAGTGCGGTCGCGATGCGAGCGGACGAGCGGTGGCGGAGCATCCCGGGGCTGGCGAACTGGGCCGCGGAAGAGTTCGGCGAGACGGAGGCGGTCGTCGACGGTCCGGTGCGTCTCAGCTTCCGCGAGCTGGGACGTCAGGCGCAGCGGGCGGCGCGCGGCTTCGCGGCGCTGGGCGTCGAGCCGGGCGATCGGGTTGCGATCTGGGCGCCCAACCTCTGGGAGTGGGTGGTCGCCCTGCTCGGCCTGCAGGCCGCGGGGGCCGTACTGGTGCCGCTCAACACCCGCTTCAAGGGCGAAGAGGCGGCCTACGTGCTGGAGAAGAGCCGGGCGCGCGCGCTGGTGGTCGTGGAGGGCTTTCTCGGCAACGACTACGTCGATCTGCTGCGCGGGGCGCGCGGGGGCGAGGGCGAGGGGCGGCCGGTCGCCGGGCTCCC
>JAGWBS010000020.1:19268-60566 GCA_021295775.1 Pseudomonadota bacterium
CGCGCGCGGCCCGGCGCCGCCGGGAACCCTGGACTGGGAGGAGTTCCTCGCCCGGGCGGAAGCCGTCGACCCGGACGAGATCGAGGCGCGCACCGCCGCCATCCGGCCCGAGGACCTGTCCGACATCATGTTCACCTCGGGCACGACCGGCCGGCCCAAGGGCGTGCTGGCGACCCACGCCCAGACACTGCGCGTCTACGCCCAGTCCGCCGAGACCGGCGAATTCCGCCGCGGCGAGCGCTACCTGATCCCCAGCCCGTTCTTCCACTCGTTCGGCTACAAGTACGGGATCGTCGTCTCGCTGGTGGCCGGCGCCACCATGCTGCCGCTGGCGGTCTTCGATCCCGACGGCGCGCTGGAGCTGATTCAGGCGGAACGGGTCAACCGCCTGCCCGGTCCGCCGACGGTCTTTCTGTCGCTGCTGAACCACCCCCGGCTGGCGGAGTACGACCTCTCCTCGCTGCGCGCGGGGGCCATCGGAGCGGCGGGAATCTCCGAGGGCCTGATCGAGCGCATCAAGCGCGAGCTGGGCTACGAGCTGCTGCTGAGCGCCTACGGGCTCACCGAGGCGACCGCCACCGTGACGAGCTGCGTGCGCGGCGACGACCCCGAGACGATCGCGACCACCAGCGGGCGGCCGATCCCGGACGTCGAGGTGCGGATCGTCGACGACGCGGGCAACGCCCTGCCGGCGGGCGATTCCGGCGAGATCTGGGTGCGCGGCTACAACGTGATGCAGGGCTACTTCGAGGACCCGCAGGCCACGGCCGAGGCGCTCACTCCGGACGGCTGGCTGCGCACCGGCGACATCGGCCATCTGGACGAGCGCGGCTACCTGAGCATCACGGACCGCAAGAAGGACATGTTCATCGTGGGCGGCTTCAACGCCTATCCCGCCGAGATCGAGAGTCTTCTGCTCCAGAATCCCGCCATCGACCAGGCGGCGGTGATCGGCGTGCCCGACGAACGCCTGGGCGAGGTCGGCAAGGCCTTCGTGACCCTGCGCGCCGGCTCCACGGCCGGCCCCGAGGAGCTGCGCGCCTGGGCGCGCGAGCAGATGGCCAACTACAAGGTCCCGCGCAGCTTCGAGATTCTCGGCGAACTGCCGCTGACTCCCAGCGGGAAAGTCATGAAGCACGTGCTGCGGGAGCGCCAGGGAGCTCGTCCGTGAGCCGCGGCGGTCGGTGGTATCCTGGGCCGGCCGTTCCAGCGGGAAGGTAAGGACAGAGTGGAAGTCGGCATCTTTCAGGGGGCCTCGGTGGGCCGGCGCCCCTGGGACGAGAGCGAGCCCGCCCGCCTGCGCAACGACGTCGAGCTGGGCGTGGCCGCGGACAAGGCCGGATTCGCCGCCTTCTGGGCTCCCGAGCACCACTCGCTCGAGGAGTACTCGCACAGCTCGTGCTCGCACCTGTCGTGTCTGGCCGTGGGCATGCGCACCGAGAACATCCGCCTGATCACCGGCATCTTCAATCTCTGCCCGCCGATCAACCACCCGGTGCGGGTCGCCGAGCAGATCGCAACCATCGACGTCCTGACCCACGGGCGCGTCGAACTGGGCACCGGCCGCGGCAGCGGGACGACCGAGGTCAACACCTTCGGCGTCGACGCCTCCGAGACGCGCCGCATGTGGGAGGAGTCGATCCGGGCCATCCCCCAGATGTGGACCCGGGACCTGTTCTCCTGGGACGGCGAGTACTTCTCGGTGCCCGAGCGCTGCGTCCTGCCCAAGCCGGTGCAGAAGCCCCATCCGCCGCTGTGGGTGACGGCCTCGAACCCGGAGACCGTCGAACGCGCGGCCAGGATGGGCATCGGCGTGGCGATGTTCAGCTTCGCCGACCCGGAGCTGCTGCGGCCGCTGGTCGAGATCTACAAGAGTACGATCGAGAAGGCCGAGCCGGTGGGCGAATTCGTCCACAACAAGATCATGGCGATCTGCCCGCTGCTGTGTCTCGATGACTCCGACGAGGCGCGGCGGGTCTACTCGCTGAGCATGGGCCTGATCGCGCCGCACTTTACGGTGTACTTCGACACCATCCCGCACAACTTCGCGCGCTTCGCCGACGAAACCCGGCCGATTCCGCAGACGCGCCTGCGCGAGATGATCGACGAAGCGAGCCGCGATCCCGATCTGCGGGGGCCGATGGCCCTCGGCGACCCCTCGCCGGATTTCTTCTACGAGAACGGAATGTGCGTCGGCAACCCGCAGGAAGTACTGGCCACGATGCGGCGCTTCCAGGACGTCGGCATCGACCAACTCGTCACCTGTCCGGCCGCGGGCTGGCACGAGACGCACGAAGTGTCTCTGGAATCCGTGCGCCTGGTCGGGGAGAAAGTCATCCCCGAGCTTCGCTGAGTCATGAGCTATAGCAACATCCTCTACGCGGAAGACGGCCCGATCGGCCGGATCACTCTGAACCGGCCGGACGACGGGAACATGTTCACGGCCGAGATGTGTCACGAGGTGCGCGACTGCATCAACGACATCCGGCGCGAGACGCGCACGCGCGTGGTCGTCCTGACGGGCGCGGGCGAGCGCTTCTTCTGCATCGGCGGGCGCAAGGACGGCATGCCCGACACGCAGCTCTACCCGGGCGTGCTGCCGACGCTGGAGATGTACGAGTCGATCGACCGGCTGCAGAAGCCGGTGGTGGCGAGCGTCAACGGCTTCGCCGTCGGCGGCGGCAACGTGCTGCAGATGGTCTGCGACGTGACCATCGCCAAGCAGAGCGCGGTGTTCCGTCAGGTCGGCCCGATGATGGGCTCGTTCGACGCCGGCTACGGCACCTGGTACCTGGAGGACCTGGTCGGAAAGAAGAAGGCCAAGGAGATGTGGTACTGCAACCAGAAGCTCTCCGCGCAGGAGGCCCTGGAGATCGGCCTGATCAACCGCGTGGTGCCGGACGACCGCCTGGCCGAGGAGACCACCGCGTTCGCGCTGGAGATCGCCGACCGCGGCAGCTTCGCCCTGGCCTCGATCAAGGCGGCCTTCAACGCGCGCCACGGCGGCGTCTCCGGCCTGTCGCGCATGGCCCACGACCTGCTGCTGCGCAGCTATCTGACCTCCGAAGAATCCAAGGAGCTGAGCGCCTCTTTCGGCGAGCGGCGCAGGCCCGACGCCGAGAAGTTCGGCCGCTGAGATCCGCGCGGTGCGCGAGGACCAGGTCATCGTCACCGGAGCGAGCCGCGGCATCGGCGCGGCCGTCGCCAGCGAACTGGACCGCCGCGGGTGGCGCGTGGTGGGCCTGTCGCGCTCGGGCGAGTCGCCCGCCGGCCGGGCGCAGGTCTGCGACGTGGCGGACGAAGCCGCGCTGCGCGAGTGCATCGCGGCGGCCGCCCGCGAAGGTCCGGTCGCCGGACTGGTCAACAACGCGGGCATCCACTGGTCGGCGAAGACCGCCGAACTGCAGGTCGACGACTACGAACGCGTGATGGCGATCAACGCGACCTCGGTGATGATCGCCTCGCGCGAGGCGTATCCGCACCTGAAGCGGCGCGGCGGCGGGATCATCGTCAACATGGGGTCGTTCTTCGACAAGTTCGGCGTGGCCCGAAACCTGCCCTACACCGTCTCGAAGGCGGCCATCGGCGCGATGACCCGCGTGCTGGCGGTCGAGTGGGCGCGCGACGGCATCTCGGTGATCAACGTGGCGCCGGGCTACGTCCGGACCGACCTCAGCCCCGAGTTCTGGCGCAACGAGCGCTCGGGCGAGTGGCTCGCCGACCGCGTCCCGCTGGGCCGGCCCGGCACTTCGGAAGAGGTCGCCCGGCTGGTCGGCGCGATCTACGACGAGAGCATCCCCTTCCTGACCGGCTCGACCATCTACATGGACGGCGGTCAGGGGATCAACCACTGATGAAGTTGTTCGAACAGCTCGAGCGCGCGCGCCGCTGGGGAGAGGACGAGCGCTCCGTGCTGGAGCAGGCGCGGCGCGTGGCCAGCGAGGTGATCGCGCCCAACGCGGAGCGCTACGACCGCAGCGGCGAGTTCCCCTGGGACAACGTCGAAGCGCTCAACGCGCTGGGGCTCAACGCGGTGTTCGTGCCCGAGGCCTACGGGGGCGCGCCGCTCTCCTACGCCCTGTACCTGGAGTGCGTGAAGATCGTGTCGGCGGCCTGCGCCTCGACCGGCATCGTCTACGCGACCAACTTCCACGCCAGCAAGCCGCTGATCGACTTGGGCAGCGAGGAGCAGAAGCGCCGTCTGCTGCCCCGGATCGCGGAGGGCGGGCTGGGGGCGCTGGCCATCACCGAGGAGTCCGCCGGCTCGGACGCGACCGGCATGAAGACCCGCTTCACCGCCGACGGAGACGAGATCGTGGTGGACGGCGCCAAGCAGTTCATCACCAGCGGCGACGTCGCGGACCTGATCCTGCTGTTCGGCAAGTGGTCCGGCATCGACGACCCGCGCGGCGCGATCTCGGCGCTGATGCTGGAAAAGGGCACCCCCGGGATGAGCGTGGTCCGGCTCGAGGAGAAGATGGGCCACCGGGCGTCGTCCACCGCCGCGCTGGCCTTCGACGGCTGCCGGGTGCCGCGCGCCAATCTGCTGGGCGAGCCCGGCTCGGGCCTGGCGACCCTGCTGGCGTCACTGAACAAGTCCCGGCCGAGCACCGCCGCGCACGCGTTGGGAATCGCGCGCGCCGCCTTCGAAGACATGGTGGCCTACGCCAACCAGCGCGAGCAGTCGGGCCGGCGGGTGATCGATTTCCAGGGCAACCAGTTCACGCTCGCCGATCTGGCCGGGGAGTTGGCGCTGGCCGAGCGCTGGCTGGACTACGTGGCGGAGCTGGCCGACGCCGGCGGCGAGGACTTCGGCCTGGAGGCCTCGCTGGCGAAGCTGCGCGCCTCCGACCTGGCCATGCGCATGGCCACCGAGGCGGTCCAGTTCCACGGCGGCTACGGCTACTGCTCGGACTTCCGGGTGGAGCGCCTGATGCGCGACGCCAAGGTGACCCAGATCTGGGAGGGCACCAACCAGGTGCACCGCCAGCTGATCGGCCGGAGCTTCCGCCGGCGATGAGCGCCATCCGCAGAGTGGGCGTGTGCGGCGCCGGCGGCACCATGGGGTCGGGGATCGCGATCGTCTCCGCCCGGGCGGGCTTCGAAACCGTCGCCTACGACCTGGACGCGGACGCGCTGGCGGGCGCGCGCGCCGGCGCCGAGCGCTTCTTCGCGCAGTCGGTCGAGCGCGGCAAGCTGGGCGAGGCGGAGCGCGACGCCGCGCTGGCCGGCCTGTCCGAGACCACCCGCCTGGAAGCGCTGGCGGAGTGCGATCTGGTGATCGAGGCGGTCTTCGAGGATCTGTCCACCAAGCGGGAGCTGTTCCGCCGGCTCGATCCGATCTGCCCGGAGCACACGCTCTTCGCCTCCAACACGTCGACGCTCTCGATCAGTGAGATCGCCTCGGGCTGCGGCCGCGAGGACCGGGTGGTCGGGATGCACTTCTGCCTGCCCGCGCAGTTGATGAAGCTGATCGAGATGTCGCCGGGCCTGAACACCTCGGAGGCGAGTTTCCGCTCGGCGTGGGAGTGGACCGAGCGGGCCGGGCAGACGCCCGTGCGCACGCAGGACACGCCCGGTTTCATCCTCAACGCCTTCGTGGTGCCGTTCAACAACGACGCGATCCGCGCGGTCGAGGCCGGCGTCGCCGAACCCGCCGAGATCGACAAGGCCGTCAAGGCCGCGCTGGGCTACCGCATGGGGCCGCTGGAACTGCTCGACATGGTCGGTCTGGACACGCAGGTGCGGTTGTGCGAGGCGTTCCACCCGGTCACGCTCGACCCGCGCGCCGCCGCGCCGCCGCTGTTGCGGCGCATGGTCGCGGCGGGGCGCCTGGGCCGGAAGTCGGGCCGCGGCTTCCGCGCCGGCGAGGAGGACGCCCCGCCGGGCGGCGAGGCCGAGGCCTACGAGATCGTCTCGGCGGGTCCGAGCCGCTCCTTCCCGGAAGGGGACGCGTTCCCGGCGCGCTCCACGCCCGGCGCGGGCGTGGCGGTCTACCTGGGCGCCCCGCACGTCCCGGATCCGAAGCGGCGAGCGATCCTGATCGAGCTGGGCACGGAGTGCCTGGGCGCCCACACCGGCGAGGGCTACGGGGAAGAGGGCTCGAACGTGCTGGGCTTCGCCCGCTACCGGAACGGCGACGACCCGCCGTCGGACCTGGTCGAGCTGGTGCGCCAGCCCGCCAGCGACCCGCGGGCGATCGACGCCGCCCGCGCCGCGTTCGAGGGAGCCGGGCTGCAGGTGGCGGTGTGCGCGGACCAGGCGGGCCGGATCGGCGACCGCCTGGTCCGGCCCAAGTACAACGACGCGCTGCGCTTCCTGGACGAGGGCCGGGCGGCGGCCAAGGACATCGACCTGACCTGCCGGCTCGGGCTGAGCTACCCCGACGGCCCGGTCGAGCGGATCGAGCGCGGCGGACTGGCCCATCACCACGACGTGACGCAGGCGCTGTTCGAGGTCTACGGCACCCCCGGCTACGCCCCCGCCCGCCGGGCGCGGGTCGCCCGCCAGCGAGCCTCGGGCGGATGACGGGAGCGCTCGCCGGCGTCAAGGTCCTGGACTTCTCGAGCCTGCTGCCGGGACCGATGGCCACGCTGCTGCTGGCGGAAGCCGGCGCCGAGGTGGTCAAGGTCGAGCGACCGGGACACGGCGACGAGATGCGCTCCTACGAGCCCAAGTGGGGCGACGACAGCATCAATTTCGCCCTGCTCAACCGGGGCAAGAAGAGTCTGGCGCTCGACCTCAAGGACCCGCGGGAACGCGACCGCCTGACGCCCCTGCTGCGCGAGGCGGACGTGCTGGTGGAGCAGTTCCGCCCGGGCGTGATGGAGCGCTTGGGCCTGGGCTACGCGGCGGTGAGCGAGATCAAGCCGGACATCGTCTACTGCGCCATCACCGGCTACGGGCAGGACGGGCCGAAGCGCGAAGTCGCCGGACACGATCTCAACTACGTCGGCGACGCCGGCCTGCTGGCGCTCAGCATGGGCGAGCCCTCGCGTCCCGTGGTGCCCCCGGCCCTGATCGCCGACATCGCCGGGGGCGCGTATCCGGCGGTGCTGAACATCCTGCTGGCGCTGCGGCGCCGCGACGCGACCGGCGAGGGCGCCTACCTGGACGTCTCCATGGCGGACAACCTGTTTCCGTTCATGTACTGGTCGATGGGCAACGGGTTGGCGGCGGGCGCCTGGCCGCGCAACGGCGCGGAGCTGGTGACCGGGGGCTCGCCGCGATACCAGCTCTATCCCACCCGCGACGGCCAGGTGATGGCGGCGGCGCCCCTGGAAGACAAGTTCTGGCGGGCGTTCGCCGACATGCTCGGGCTGGAGGACGAATTCCGCGACGACGCGCGCGACCCCGAGGCGACGCGCGAGCGGGTCGCCCGGATCGTGGCGTCCCGGCCCGCCGACTACTGGCGGCCCCGGCTGGAGCAAGCCGACTGTTGCGCCTCGCTGGTCCAGACGATCGAGGCGGCGCTGCGGGACGATCACTTCCGCCAGCGGGGCGTTTTCGCCGCCCGCTCGCGCAACTCCGCCGGCCAGACGCTCTCCGCGCTGCCGGTGCCGGTCGATCCGGCCTTTCGCGCGGACCCGGAACAGATCAAGGCCGCGCCCGCCCTGGGGGAGGACAACCCGGCCCTGCTGGAGCAGGCGGCGGGCGGCGAGCCGGGGGAAGAGCCGCTCGGATAGAATGGCCCGCCCGGTTCGCGGGGCGAGGAGGCCAGGATGAGCGACGAGATTCGACCGTTCCGCATCGAGGTGGGCGACGACGTCCTGTCTGACCTCAGGCGGCGCCTGGTGGCGACCCGCTGGCCCGAGAAGGAGACGGTCGCCGACTGGAGCCAGGGCATCCCGCTCGCCTACGTGCAGGAGCTCTGCGCCTACTGGCGCGACGAGTACGACTGGCGCACGGCCGAGGCCCGGCTCAACGCCCACCCGGGCTTCCTCATCCGGATCGACGGGGTCGACATCCACTTCCTGCACGTGCGCTCGCCGGAAGCGAACGCCCGCCCGCTGGTCCTGACGCACGGCTGGCCGGGCTCGATCGTCGAGTTCCTCAAGGTGATCGGACCGCTGTCCGACCCCGCGGCGCACGGCGGCGACCCCGCCGACGCCTTTCACCTGGTCGTCCCGTCGCTGCCCGGCTACGGCTTCTCGGGCAAGCCGGCCGAGAGCGGCTGGAGCGTCGACCGCATCGGGCGCGCCTGGAGCGAGCTGATGCTGCGTCTCGGCTACGACGGCTACTTCGCCCAGGGCGGGGACTGGGGCGCGGTCGTGACCATCTCCATCGGCGCCAGCGACACGCGGCACTGCGCGGGGATCCACACCAACATGCCGGTCGTCAGCCCCGCCGGAACGCCGCCCGAAGAGCTGACCGAGTTCGAAAAAGCCTCCCTGGAGTCGCAGAAGTTCTACGCCGACTGGGACTCCGGCTACTCGAAGCAGCAGAGCACCCGCCCCCAGACGCTCGGTTACGGGCTGGCCGACTCGCCCTCCGGGCAGGCGGCCTGGATCGTCGAGAAGTTCTACCAGTGGACCGACTGCGGCGGCCATCCGGAGAACGTGCTGACGCGCGACGAACTGCTCGACAACGTGATGCTCTACTGGATCCCGGATGCCGCGGCCTCTTCCGCGCGCCTGTACTGGGAGAGCTTCCGGGGAGGCAACATCGACCCCGTCACGCTGCCCTCGGGCTGCAGCATCTTCCCCAAGGAGATCTTCCGCGCGTCCCGGCGCTGGGTCGAAACCCGCTTCACCGACCTGCGCTACTACAACGCGCTGGACAAGGGCGGCCACTTCGCCGCCTTCGAACAGCCGGAGATTTTCGTGGAGGAGGTCCGCGCCTGCTTCCGCACGATGCGCTGACCCCGGGTCTTTCAATTAGAGAAATCGATCGGTATGCGGCCGCATCGCCGGCCGGCAGGAGAAATGAATGAACGATCTTTACGTCCTGGTGGACGGCGAGAACATGGACTGGCAGTTGAGCACCATCCTCAACCGCCAGCCCAAGCCCGAGGACCGGCCGCGCTGGGACGCGGTTCTGGAATTCTCCCGGGAGCTCTGGGACGGCCGCAACCTCAAGCCGCTGTTCTTCATGCACGTGCGCCGGAACTCGTCCGCGCTGTGGTCCTTCATCCAGATGCTGCAGGCCGTGGGCTTCCGGCCGGTGCTGCTGGAGGGTGAAGACGATCAGCCCGTGGTCGACATCGGCATCCAGCGAACACTCGAAGCGCTGGTCAAGCGCACGGGCGACGTGCTGCTGATGAGCCACGACAAGGACTTCTGCGAATTCCTGTCCGCGCTCGACGACGGCGAGCGCCGGCTGGCGATGCTGGCCTTTCCCGAGTACCTCGCCGGAGACTACGACTTCATCGAGAACCTGGAGGTCTTCGACCTCGAGCACGACGCCAAGGCCTTCCCCAACGGTCCCCTTCCCCGACTGTCCCCGATCCCGGTCGACGAGTTCGATCCCGAGGCCCTGCTGGACAGCCTCTGAGGTCCGACCCGGCCGGGCGACCCGCTCCCCGGGGTCTCAGCCGCCGAGGCGGAAGGCGGCGGCAGCGTTGTCGTACAGCAGCTTGCGCTTGAGGCCGTCGGACAGGTCGGACCGCTCGGCCAGGGTGGCGGGCGAGCCCGGGAAGATGCTGTCGAGGTGCGGGTAGTCGCTGGCGTAGACGATCTTGTCTTCGCCGACCAGCGCCGCCATCGCGCCGATCGCCTTCTCCTCGGGCTCGGCCGAGATGAAGCACTGCCGGGCGAAGTACTCCGAGGGAGCCAGCGGCAGCGCGGGGAGCGCGTGTCCCCAGTGCTCGACGTGCTCGTCGAGCCGGTCGAGCCAGTGGGCGATCCAGCCGCAGCCCGACTCCAGAAACGCCACGCGCAGGCGGGGATGGCGCTCGAGGACCCCGCCGCAGATCAGCGCCAGGCAGGCCATCTGCTGCTCGTGCGGGTGCGAGCAGGCGTGCCGGAACAGGAAGTTGGTGAAGCGGTCGCGGCCCGACTGCGGCAGGTCCTGCGTGGTGCCCTCGTGGATCGAGGCGGTGACGTCCAATTCCTGCAGGCACGCCCAGAGCGGCTCGTAGTAGGGGTCGTTGAGATTCCGGCCCGCGACCGGGTTGGGCCTCAGCAGGACGCTGCGGAATCCCAGCCGCTCCACGGCGCGGCGCGCCTCCGCGACCGCGGCGCCCGCGTCCGCCTGCGGCACCAGCGCGACGCCGATCAGCCGCGAGCGGTCTTCGCCGCAGTAGTCGTACAGCCAGTCGTTGTAGGCCCGGCACAGGGCGGCCTGCACGCGCGGATCCTCCACGCTGGCGAAGAACAGTCCGGTGGTCGGGTAGAGCAGGGCCTTCTCGATGCCCTCTTCGTCGAGGTCGGCCAGGCGCCCCTGGGGATCGGCTCCGCCTCGGGGGACTCGTTCCCGGCGCGGGAGCGCGTCCCCGTCGTACATCGGGATGTACTCGTGGAGCCGGCCGGCGATCAGCAGCCGCCGCCGGCCGTCGGTGTCCCGCACCAGCCGCGGCGCGTCCAGATGGAACTCGGTTTCGAGGTACTCCGTCCACATGGACTGGGGTTCCATCACGTGCCCGTCGGCGTCGATGGCCGTGAACGTCGCCATGCGCGGCCCTCCCGGGGGTTGCCCGGCCATCCTAAATCAGTTCGGATGCGCGGGGCGCGGACCCCGAGCGAATCCCGGGGGCCGCGCTCCCGCCCGGGCCGCTTCCGAGTGGGTTTGGATGCGCCCCCCAACGCTCGAGGAGATCTGCGTGAGTCGCAATTTGATGGTCGTGTTCACCAATACCCAGCCCGGCAAGGACGACGATTTCAACCGCTGGTACGACGACATCCACGTGGGCGAGGTGCTCTCCGTCCCGGAGATGAAGGCCTGCACGCGCTACAAGGTGGTCGACGAGAACGCCGAGCACCGCTACCTGGCGCTGTACGAGTTCGAAGGCGATCCCGACGCGGTGATGGCTTCGATGGGCGAGCGGGCGGCCCAGTTCGACATGACCGGCCCGCTCGGGGGCGCCCCCCTGATGCTCCGGGTCGAGCCGATCAGCGAGCGGGTGGAAAGCGAGTAGCCCCCCATCCCCCGCTCGAACCCGCCTACTCGATCACTTCAGGCCTGTTCCGTGACCAGACGGCGGCCCAGAATCGCGAGCATTCGAAAAACCTTACTCCCGCAGGCCCAGCATGCGGCTGGCGTTGCCGCCCATGATCTGGCGGACCGTGGCGTCGTCCAGCCCGGCCAGTTCGTCGAGGTAGCTCAGCGGCTCGGGGATGCACTCGGGGTGCGGGTAGTCGGAGCCGAAGAGCACCTGCCCGGCGCCGATCAGCCCGATCAGTTCGACGATGTCGGTCTCCCAGAAGGGGCTGACCCAGACGTTGCGCCGGAATACCTCGACGGGATCCTCGGCGAAGTCCTGCGGGATCCGCCCGTGCACCAGCTTCAGCCCGCGCAGCAGCGGCGCCACCCAGTCCGCGCCGTTCTCCACGCTGGCGATCTTGAGGCGCGGAAAGCGGCTCAGGGTCCCGTGGCAGATCAGCGAGGCGATGCAGTCCGAGACGTCGCGGTGCGCGCTGACCACCTCGCGGAAGGCGCTGCCCGCGTAGGCGTTGTCGGTCCGCGGCGGCTCCCAGAGATCGACGTACTCGGTCACCACCGAGTCCGTGCCGTGCAGCACGACCACCACGCCGGCCTCCTGCGCCCGCGCCCAGAACGGGTCGAACTCCGGCAGCCCGATCGAGCGGCTGCCGCGCAGGGTGACCGCCGGGGCGGGCCGCATGATGACCGCCCGGGCCCCGCGCTCCAGCACCCAGTCCAGCTCCTCGATCGCCCGCTCCACGATCGGCAGCGTGATCACCGGGGTGGGAAAGATTCGTCCGCGGTAGTCGAAGGACCAGACCTCGGCCATCCACTCGTTCAGGGCGTGCATGACGGCGTGGGTCAGCTCGGGGTCGTCCTGGGTGCGCTTTTCGACCAGGTTGGCCACCGAGGGATACATGAAGGCGCGGTCCAGACCCTGCTCGTCCATCAGCGCCAGCCGGGGCTCCGGCTCGCGCCAGCCCGGCAGGGGCGATACGGGCACGCTCATGTCGCGGCGGGTCAGCCCCCGCGGGTTGTCGCCCTGGTAGAAGCGCGCGTGGCAGCCGGGCGCCGCCACCGGGTCGAAGGTGGGGTTGGGGATGTAGTCGGTGATCGTGCCGCGCACGGCGACCTTGGTGCGCCCGCGGACCTGCACGTACTCGATCGCCTTGCGATGCTCCCGCGGCAGATAGCGGGTCAGCGAGTCCGGCGTCTCGTACAAGTGATTGTCGGCGTCGAAGACCAGCAGGTCGGCGGGCTTGCGCATGATTGGGCCGATTATAGGCCCGCGCCCCGCGGCTCCCCGCCCCGCCGGGGATGCTACCTTGGTCCGCCCTCGAATCCCCGATACGGAGAAGCCATGCCGCTCAGCCCCATGGACGAATACCTGGCCCATCAGACCCCGGACACCTTCGACCGCGTATTCACCTCGGACCGGCATTTCTACGACCGCTACTACTTCAACTGCCACCCCTCGAGCGACGAGCTGTTCCTGGTCACCGGCCTGGGGCAGTACCCCAACCTGGGCGTGACCGACGCCTTCGTGGCTATCTCGCACGGTACCCAGCAGTACGTGGTGCGGGCCTCGCGAGAGCTGGGATCGAACCGCATGGACACTTCGGTCGGCCCGTTCCGCATCGAAGTGATCGAGGGCCTGCTCAAGCTGCGCGTGATCTGCGAGCCCAACGAGTGGGGCGTCGCCTTCGACATGACGTTCACCGGCAGCGTGCCCGCGCTGGAGGAGCCCAAGACCTTCCAGCGCCTGCCCTACGGCCGCATCGTCTCCGACGTCACGCGCTACGCGCAGGTCGGCACCTGGGAGGGCACGCTGGAGGTGGCCGGACAGACCTACCCGGTCACGCCAGAGCGCTGGAAGGGCGCGCGCGACCGCTCCTGGGGCATCCGTCCGGTGGGCGAGGCGGAGGCGCCGGGCATCCGACTGAAGGACGTGCAGGCCGGCACGGCCGGTTTCTACCACTGCTGGATGCCGATGCAGTTCGACGACTACATGCTCAAGGTGCAGTTCGACGAGCACTACGACGGGCACCGCATGCTCGAGGAGTCGGTCAAGATCTACAACCTCGGCATCGACAAGCCGTCCGAACCGATGGGCAGCCCCAGCATCGACGTGACCTACGTCTCCGGCACGCGCGAGATCGAAAAGGCCGTGCTGACGCTCGCCCACCCCAGCGGACGGGACGTGCGCATCACCAGCACCCCGGTGCGGACCGTGTACCTCAAGGCCGGCTCGGGCTACATGCCCGACGGCGTCTGGGGCCATGGCTACTACCAGGGCCCGCTCAAGGTCGAGGGACTGACCTTCGACATGAGCACGCCCGAGGAGCGCCTGAAGTGGGCGAGCCTGAACGAATCGCTGGCGCGGATCGAACTGGACAGCGGCGAGACCTGCTACGCCATGCACGAGAACCTGTGCAACGGCACCTACAGGCCGCACGGCTTCGACACGCCCGACGCGCTGGCGCCCTGACCCCGAACCCAAGGGAGCCCGCATGAGCGCCCCGACCGAGCCCAGACTCCGCAAGCGCTTCGGCGTGTTCCTGGCGCCGTTCCACCCCGACGACGAGAACCCCACCGAGCAGATCCACCGCGACCTGGCGCTGGTCGAGCACCTGGACCGCCTGGGCTACCACGAGGCGTGGATCGGGGAGCACCACTCGGGCGGCTACGAGATCATCGGCTCGCCCGAGCTGTTCATCGCCCAGGCCGCGGCCCTCACCCACAGGATCCGCCTCGGCACGGGGGTCGTCTCCCTGCCCTACCACAACCCGCTGACGGTCGCCGACCGGATGCTGCAGCTCGACCACCAGACCCTGGGCCGCGCGATGCTGGGCGTGGGCCCCGGCCAACTCCCGACCGACGCCTTCATGCTCGGCATCGACCCGGCCGACCAGCGCCGCATGATGAACGAGTCGCTGGAGGTGGTGCTGGCGCTGCTGCGCGGCGAGACGGTCACGCGCCGGACCGACTGGTTCGACCTGCGCGACGCGCGCCTGCAGCTCCCGCCCTACTCCGATCCGATGCTCGAAGTGGCCGTGGCCGGCGCCATCTCGCCCACCGGGGCGCGCGCCGCGGGCACGCACGGCATCGGCCTGCTGTCGCTGGCGGCCAGCCTGCCGGGGGCGTTCGACCAGCTTCCGCGGCACTGGACGGTGTGCGAGGAGAAGGCCGCCGAGCACGGCCGGCGAGTCGACCGCCGCAACTGGCGGCTGGTGGTGCCCATGCACCTGGCCGAGACGCGCGAGCGGGCCCGGGCCGACATGGAGCACGGCACTCTGCGCCTGGCGCGCTATCAGGAGCGCCTGGGCGGCGGCGCCCCCGCCTACGCCCACTCGACCGACGCCATGCTCCAGGAGTGGACGGAAAAGGGTCTGGTCATCTTCGGCAAGCTGACACTCGGCACGCCCGACGACATGATCGAGGAGATCGAGCGGCTCGAGCGGCAGTCCGGCGGCTTCGGAAGCCTGCTGCTGCTGGGGCACAACTGCGCCGACCCCGCCGCCACGCTCAAGAGCTACGAGCTCTTCGCGCGCTACGTCATGCCCGCGGTCAACGACCTGAACCGCGCCCGCGCCGACAGCCTCGACTGGGCGCACGCCAACAGCAAGCGTTTCATCGGCGCGATGATGGGCGGGATCTCCAAGGCCATCCAGGAGCACGAGGCCGAGCGCGAGGAGCGCGGCCAGGGCACGGCCTGGAGCGGCGGCGGCCCTCGCGACTGAACTCCGCGGCGGCGGCTCGCCCCCGGCTCCACCCGGCCTCCCGGGCGCCGTTCAGTACAGGTGGTAGCGGCGCAGGACGTGCTGGCGGCGGCGGTAGATGGCCTCCCGGCGCCGCTCGGGACCGATCCTCGGCGTGTCCGCCGGAAGCTCCTCCCCCAGGCGTTCCAGCGGCACCGTCCTCATGCCGGGCTCGGGAGTAGTGTTCGGGAACAGGAAGCGGTACTGCAGCGCTCCGCTGCGGTGGCCCGCGGGGTCGAGCCAGTTCTGGACGCCGGGGTCCTCGAGCGCGATCACGAGCCGGAAGCGCCCGTCCGCGTCGCAGTGGATCTGGTCCATGTTCAGGCAGGACTGGTGGTTGGCGTAGTCGAGCGTCTCGAACCAGAAGTTGAGCAGCGAGACCTGCCAGTAGGAGGCGTCGGGGATTTCGCTCTCGTAGACGACGGCCTGCCCCGGAGCGACGTCGAAGCGCCCCTGCCCGTAGTACAGCGCGCGCGCCCCGAGGTCGACTTTGCCCATGGGCTTGGCGGTGTTGGGCGGGTGGCGGTAGTGCTCCTGGTGCATCCACCGGGTCCAGTAGGGCCTGGATTGCTCGAGCCAGACGCTCACGTCGTCGAGGAGACCCGCCATGCCGGCCGGATCGAGAGGCGGCGGGGAGCTGCCCTCGAAGCCGACGCGTTCGATGAAGAACTGCGCGCCGCGCTGACGGTCCCAGTCCGAGAAGTACTGGCGCACCAGGATGGAACCCACATCGGGATGCGTCGGCAGCCAGTTGCCCGGGTGCTCGTCCGGGCTCGCGACGATCTCGAAGCTTCCGTCGGGCTCGAACTCGATGTCCCGGGTGCTGATCTCCGAGAACACCCGGGACGGCTTGCCGCGGCGCCCGCCCGTGCCCGGCGGCTCCATCTCGCCGCACGACGAGGCGCTCATGACGAAGTCGTGGACCGTCCCGCGCTGGCCGCGGATGCGGTAGCTGAGCGAGCCGTCGATGGCCGCGTGCTGGTAGAGATTGTCGGGCTGGTCCCCGCCCCACTTGGCGGACAGCCGGGGGTGCGGGTGGAAGATCGGCCGATCCACGTCGGAGTGCTCGATGGCGTAGTCGAGGGCGTAGCCGAGGATGCGCGTCAGATGCCGGTAGCCTTCCGCGCGCTCCAGCTCGCCGCCGGGGACGTCCGGACGCAGCACTTCGGAGCCCAGCGCCTTGAGCCGGTCGCAGAACTCCTCCCAGGCCGCTCCGCTCATCAGCTTGTCCCGGGCCTCGGCCCGGCTCGTCTTGGACATCGCTCTCCTCCCGAGCCCCGGCCGCGGGAGGTCCAGGCCGCCCGCGGGCGTCAGAGAGTGGCCGAGAACCCCCCGTTGACGGGATAAGTCTGGCCCGTGATCCAGTCGGCCCACGGGCTCGCCAGGAAGACCACCATCCCGGCCGCGTCGTCCGGACGTCCCAGGCGGGGCGCGAGATAGTCGCGCCTCATGCGCTGGTAGCTCTGGTCGGCGGCCTCTGCCGAGACGTGCTCGCTGAGGATCGTGCCCAGCGATACGCAGTTGACGGTCACGCCCGAGCGGCCCACCTCGGCGGCGATGGAGCGGGAGAAGCCCGCCGCCCCGGCCTTGGCGGCCGAGTACGCGACCATCCGCCGGCTGGGCACCCGGCCCGCGTCCGAGACGATCGTGATCACGCGGCCCCAGCCGCGCTCGATCATTTTCGGCAGCGCGGCGTGCGTGCAGTACATCACGCCGTAGAGATTGATATCGAGCAGGCGGGTCCAGTCCCCGGGGTCGGATTCCAGAAACAGCGCGGTGCTGAAGACGGGCGCGCTTCCCGGAGCGTTGCCCGCGCCGGTGTCTCCGACGTTGTTCACCAGGATGTCGGGCGCGTGCTCGGCGATGGCGTCGCCGGCGGCCCGCGAATCGGTGACGTCGAAGACCGCGGGGCGGGCCACGCCGCCCGATTCCTCGATCTCCCGGCTCACCTGCTCGGCGCGCTCGGCCACGATGTCGTTGACGGACACCTCCGCGCCCGCCGCGGCGAGTTCCCGGGCGATCGCCCGGCCGTTGTGCTGGCCGGCCCCGGTCACCAGGGCGCGGCGCGCGGAAAGATCGATCTCGAAGCTCATCGGGGTCTCCTCGGGCCGGGCGCGGCGCGCCCCATCCTAAGGGATGCCTGCGCCCCTGGGACGCCGGTGGGCGCGGCTGGACGGGCGCGCGGAGCGGCGCTTATCCTGGCCCGCCGCGCGAGGAGGCGAACGGATGATCTCGGACTTCGAAGACAAGGTGGCGGTGGTCACGGGCGCCGCCAGCGGCATCGGCGCGGCTTTGGCCGAAGGATTCGCCGAGCGGGGAATGCGAGTGGTCGCGGCCGACATCGACCTGGAGGGCGCGCAGAGCACCGCCCGGCGGATCGGCGATCGGGCGCTCGCCGTCCGGGTCGACGTGGCCCGGGCCGAGTCGGTCGCCGAACTCGCCGACGCGGCCTTCGATTCCCAGGGCCAGGTCGACCTGCTGATCAACAACGCCGGCGTCTTCCAGGGCGGCTTGAGCTGGGAACGCAGCGTCGATGACTGGGAGTGGACGCTGGGGGTCAACGTCTACGGCATCATCCACGCGATCCGCAGCTTCGTGCCGCGCATGATCGCCCAGGGCACCGAGGGCCACGTGGTCAACACCGCGTCGGTCGCGGCCTTCGTGGGCGGCGCCTCGTCGGGACCGTACGTGGTGTCCAAGCACGCGGCCTTCTCGCTCAGCGAGAGCCTGGCCCACGATCTCGCCGCGGTGGGCTCGAAGATCGGAGCCTCGGTGCTGACCCCCAGCGCCATCGACACCCGGATCGCCCACACCGCCCGGGTCCGGCCGGACGAGTACGGCTCCGACCCGACCCCCGACGGCAAGGCGACGGTCGAGTCCCTGGCCTCGATGCTCTCGCGACAGGGCATCGACCCGCGCGATGTGGTCGAGCCGGTCGCCAGCGCCGTGCGCAGCGGGGAGTTCCTGATCCCGACCAAGCCCAGCTACGCCGCCCAGATCCGCAACCGCTACGACGCGCTGCTCGAGCGGCGCCTGCCCGGACCGTCGGAGGTCGACTGACCGGCCTTCCCGCGGGCGCTCCCGGCCCCGGCCGACTTGTTGGCCCGCGCGCGCGGGCGATAGACTGGCCGCGCGGGAAAAGCCGCGGGAGGCCGCATGTCGAGTTGGATCTGTCTGGGAGGCGATTGCGCGGCGGGGGCGCTCGAGGCTCGCGAGCTGATCGGTCTCGCCGTCGCCCTGTTCCACGCCATCGTGTTCCTGCAGTCCGGCCTCGACAAGGTCTTCGACTGGAAGGGCAATCTGGAGTTCATGACCGGGCACTTCTCCAACTCGCCGCTGGCGGGGCCGGTCGCGCCGCTGCTGGCGGTCGTGACCGTCGCCGAGGTCGGGGCCGGTGCGCTGTCGGCCGCCGGGGCCGTCGGGCTGCTGCTGGGAGGCCAGGGCGTTCTGGCCTTCTGGGGCGCGCTTCTCGCCGCCGTCTCTCTGCTGATGGTGCTCTTCGGCCAGCGCATGGCGAAGGCCTACGCCGACGCCGCGGTGATCGCCCCCTACTTCCTGGTCGCCTGCCTGGGGATCTGGATCCTGGGTTCCTGAACCGGGCCGGAGAGATCGAGTCGGCGCCGTCTACGCCTCGGAGGGAACTTCCCGCTCGAAGCGGGGCTCGAACAGGCCGGACCACAGATCCATGATCCATCCCCGCATCTCGTCCCCCTCCGACCGGTGCTCCTGCAGCACCGAGGTCAGAGCGTACTCCGTCAGCAGCCAACCCATGCCGAAGGCGATCCAGAGCGCGTAAACAGCTTCCGGGGAAAGCTCCCGGACGATCTCGCCCCGGGCCTGGGCGCCGGCGATGCGAGACACGGAGGTTTCGAACCCCGCCCGCAGAGCGTTCGGAACCACCGGAGAGCGCTCGGCGGCCATGCGCACGAAGAGCTGCCCGGCCACCGGATCGCCGATGAGCGCTTCGAGAAATTCGTCGGGGCTCGAGACGTCCCCGAGCGTACGGTGCACCCGCTGGAACGCGCGCACGCACACGGCATCGATCAGGTCGCGCTTCTTGCCGATGTGGCGAAAGATGAGGGAGTGCTGGAGCCCCGCGCGCTGCGCCACGTCCCGAATGGAGACCGCGTTCGGCCCGCGCTCGGCGATCAGAGTCTCGGCTGCGTCGAGCAGAGCCTTGACGACGCCCGATTGGCTGGGGGAATCGGACCGGGTCATTCGATCTCTCGATCCATCGGTGTCTCCCCCGGAAGATTCGACCCACATGGGGCGGGTCCGGGGTCGAGCGGTTCTCCACGCAAGTGGAGAGCGGCGACTTAATACCGAATGACTACACAGCACGCAGCAAAATCAGACAAAACGAGTCGATTTCCGTAACCTGTATACATACGGTTACATGACTCCCGCCCGGTCTATTGTAACCATATGGTTACTTCTGAAGAAACGAATCTCACTCTCCGGACAGTTCCGGCCCGAACGGCCTGTGACCAATTGGTTACCGTATCGATAACTCCTCTTCAGTGATCTTTTGGACCGCTCCCACCGAATCTCTCCCGGCTCGACCGGCCGGCCGAGAACCTGAGTCCGCGCAAGGTCGCCGACATGGCCGGAGTGTCTCAGAGCGCGCCCTGCAATCACTTCGCGGACCGGAAGAGCCTTTGGGTCGTCCTCTCGACCAAGGGTTTCCGACGACTCGACATCGATCTCGAAGAAGCGATCGCCTCGATCGACCCGGTGGACAGCGCCGCCTGCATCCAGCCCCTCGGGCGAGCTTTCCGGCCCTTCGCCGAGCGCCACACGAACCTGCTCGGGCTCATGTTCGGCGGCAACTCTCCTGTGCCGCCGCGGGGCGGCTAGCGTGGCGAATACCAGATCGGGGAGGTCCAGGCGCGCTCCTGAACAGTCCGTGGAATCGCCGGGTCGGCGCAGCTCTCCGGACGCTCGCCCTCCGCCAGCGCCAGGCAGTGCCAGGCCGTCCAGCGGCAACTCGGGTTCTCGAGCACGCGCGCGTAGTAGACCGCCCGGCGCCCGGGGTCGAAGTCGGGATCCCTCCAGACCCCGCACAGGCTGTCCGCTCCCGGCCCCCGGGGACGGCAGGTCTCCGGATCGACGTCCGCTCCGCCGGCCCCCGAGCCGGCCACGTCGTACACCGCCTGGTGATATTCGCCGCCGTCCCCGACCCAGCCCTTGACGATCTGAATGCGCTGAAGCAGCCCGCCGGGCCGTTCTCCGGTGCCCGGGTCGCGCTGCGCCGCGGCCACGAAGACGGGCGCGGCGCCGGCTTCGGTCCGCGGCGGGAGGTCGCCCCCCATCGGCACCCCGCCCGCGTAGGCGCGCTCGACCAGGTCGGAGCTGCCGCACAGCTCCTCGGGATAGTCCCAGCCCGCGAACAGGCGCGGGCGAATGCGCACGCCGCTGGTGCCGAATGTTTCGCGGCGCAGCATCGCGTCGAAGAGCGCGTCGCGGGAGTTCTCGGAGGCCCAGACTCCCATCAGTCCGCCGGGGTTGGCGCGCGTCGGCGAAACGATGCCGCCGGCGTCGGCCAGGCGGCCCAGGGGCGTGGCCTCGTCGATGCCGTGAGCGCCGACGTAGGAGTCCTCTTCGGTATCTCCCGGGGTGGCGTTGTGGGAATCGGTGCTGGCGATGATCCCGAACTTGAGCGGGTTGACGCCGATGCGGTCCTCTTCGGCCAGACCCTGGATCAGCGCGTAGCGCGCGAAATCGTGCCGGGACACGCAGCCCTGGTCTCCCAGCGCGCCCATGCCGGTGCCCCGCTCGCAATCGGGCGTGCCGGCGGAGCGGAACTTCTCGAACCCGCAGAGTTCGTCGGGCCCCCCGCGCACCCCGTACAGGCCGTTGCGGCACTCAGAGTCTCCCTTGACCTGCATGATCTCGACCAGCGGCTCCAGGCGCGCGCGGAGCCGGGCCAGCCCGGGCTGCCGGTCGAGCGGCGCCCGGGGGTATTCGAGTTCGAACATGCGCCCATTGCTGAGATTCGAGTTGTGGGGGATGGCGAGCACGTCGCAGTCGCCATCGGCCTCGAGGCACTCCTCGTTCAGACGTCTCCAGAGTCCTTGCGGCGTGGGCTCGTCGAGCGCGCTGGTGGGCCGCGCGGGCACGTCCGCACCTCGGAACACCACGTTGCGGTGGATCTTGCTGAGCTGCGGGGTCCAGGTGTACTCGTAGGCGGCGAAGCTGGTGAAGCGGCACTGCTCGCTGGAGTCGTTCCAGCGCTCGGCCGCCGCGCGCGTCTCGTCCCAGACGCTCGCGACCGCCCGCGCGCAGCGCGCCCCGTCCTCGCCGCAGAGTTCGGTCGAGCGCACGGGCGTTCCGAGCGGGGGGAACGGGGGGATTTCGACCAGCGGCGGCTTCTGGTCCGTCAGCAAACCCATCCGGGAGCCGCGGTCGAGCGACTGGATCTCGCCGCGGTAGCGGCCGCAGCGCCGGCTGTCGTACACCGGCGAGCCGGGACGGGTGCACAGCGAGACTTCGCCGATGTACTCGGCGTGATCCGTCACCGCGGCGAAGTCGAGTGGCCGCTCCAGCCGCGCCGTGCGCCCGCCCGCCAGTTCGATCGCTTCGCCGCGCGCGAAGCGATAGGCGTCGTCGGGGGTTCCCGGCGTCTCGGCGGTGTAGGCGTCCATCGAAAACACGGTGTGGATGTGCAGATCGCCGAAGAACGCGCGCCCGTGCGGATCGCGGGATGCGCAGACCTCGCGCCGTTCCGAAGCCGGTTCGGCCGCCGGCTGGCCGGCGTCCGTCGACAGCGGCGCGGAAGCGTCGGGGGCGGATTCGGAGCAGCCCAAGCTCGCGACGAGGACGATGGCCGCGAGGCCGGTCGGGGTTCGAGATCGCATCTGGCCTCCACAGGGAAGCGACCCGCCCCGCCCGCGGCGCGGATCGCGCGGCCCATTCTACGCCCGGCCGGCCGGGCCGGACGTCATTGCACGCGACCCGCGTGCGCTAGCTTGGCGGCGTGAAGATCGGTCTGGTCGGCTATCCCGGCAGCGGAAAGAGCAGCGTCTTCGGCGCGCTGACCGGAATGTCGGTCGAAACCGGCTACGGCGCGGGACGTCCGAACGTGGGCAGCGTCAAGGTGCCGGACCGGCGCATCGACGCGCTGTCAGAGATCTACTCGCCCAAGAAGAAGGTTTACGCCGAGATCGCCTTCAGCGACCTGGGCGGGGGGCACGGAGACGGCCTGGACCGCAAGGCGCTGGTCGCCATGCGCGGCGTGGACGCGCTCTGCCAGGTGCTGCGGAACTTCCCCGACGCGGCCGGCGAGCCCGCCGACCCGCTGGCCGAGCTGATCGGGCTCGAGACCGAGACGCTGCTGGCGGATCTCGAAGTCGTGGAGCAGCGAGTGGGCCGCCTGCGCAAGGACCGCAGCGACCCGACCGAACTGGACCTGCTGGAGCGTGTGCAGGCCGGGCTCGAAGAGGAGCGGCCCGTGCGCCGGCTGGGCCTGTCCGACCCCGAGCTGGACGCGCTCTCGGGCTACAGCCTGCTCACGGCAAAGCCGCTGCTGCTGGTGCTCAACCAGGCCGAGCAGGCGCTGGGCGACCCGCCGCCGGCCCGGCTGGCGGACGCCGCGCGCGAGCGCGGCCTGGGCCTGGTCGCGCTCGCGGCGCCGGTCGAAATGGAGATCGCACAGCTCGATTTCGCGGAGCAGGCGGAGTTCGTCGAAGCGCTGGGCCTGGAGGAGCCGGCCGGCCACCGCTTCGTGCGGGCGGCGTTCGAGCTGATCGACCTGATCTCCATGCTCACCGTCGGGCCGGACGAGTGCCGCGCCTGGCCGATCCCGCGCGGCACCAACGCGTCGCGCGCCGCGGGCAAGATCCACTCCGATCTGGAGCGCGGCTTCATCCGCGCCGAGGTGACCCCCTGGCGGGAGATCGTGGAGCACGGCAGCGAGGCCAAGTGCCGCGAGGCCGGCGTGCTGCGCGTGGAGGGCCGGGACTACGTCGTCCAGGACGGCGACGTGGTGCACGTGCGCTTCAACGTCTGAGCGCGGGGCCGTCTCCGGCGCGTCCGGACCCGGACGCCACCGGATTTGAGCGAGCGTTCCCGCGCCCCGGGCTCGGACCGCGTCTACGAGCCAGGGGCCAGCGCTTCGATGCCTTCCCAGTGGAGCCCGGCGGCGCGTCCGGCGGGGTTCACGACCTGAATGCAGACGTGCGAAGCCCCGGCGTCCAGATGCGCCTGGATCATCCTCTCGACCGCCGCGACGTTTCCCCAGGCGACGGTGGCGTCGATGAAGCGGTCGGAGCCGCCATCGGCGAAGTCCGCGTCGTCGTAGCCCAGCTCGCGCCAGGTGCGCTGGTAGTTGGGGAGCGTGATGTTGGGGAAGCCCGCCGCGCGCGCCAGCTCGCGCGCCTTGGAGGGCTCGGTCTCGAGCACCACTTTGAGCTCCGGGCAGAGCCAGCGGTCCGGACCCAGCACTTCGCGCGCGCGGCGCGTGTGCTCGGGGGGCATGAAGTACGGATGCGCGCCGTCGGCGCGGTCGCGGGAGAGCGCCAGCATCCTGGGGCCGAGCGCGGCCAGCACCCGAGGCAGGCGCGGCGGCGGGGGCGGGGGCTCCGCGGGCGGCGCGTCCGATCGGCCGAAACTCGGAAATCGGGCCGGCGTGTCCAATGCGTCCAGGTAGCCGCGCATGGTCGCGACCGGCGGGCCGTACTTCAGGCCGCGCAGGCCCTCGACCAGGACCGGGTGCGAGACGCCCAGCCCCAGCAGGAAGCGACCGCCCGACTGCTCGTCGAGAGCGCGCTGCGCCGAGGCCATGACCGCGGGCACGCGGTCGTAGATCGAGACGATGCCGTTGGCCACGATCAGGCGCCGGGTGCCGCCCAGGATCGACGCGCACAGCAGCAGCGGGTCGCGCGTGAATGCCTCCGGATGCCAGAGCGTGGGATAGCCCAGCTCTTCGATGCGCTGGGCCGCCTCGATCGCCTCGGACAGCGGGTAGCCGTCGAGCGAGCACCACAGCCCAAGCCTGCCCAATTCCATGCGCGCAGCTTGCCAGACCGGGTTCCCGGTGTCGCGCGGGTACGGGCCGCAGGGGTATAAACTGATCTCGTCACCGGGCGGGAGAAAGGCCTTGGCCGAAAGCAGCTCATCGGTCCTGTCGATCGAGAAAGAGGACGGCGTCGCGATTTTCACCCTCAATCGCCCCGAGAGCCTCAACGCGCTGTCGGCGGCGCTCTGCGGGCGGCTCGTCCAGGCGTTCGAGGAGATCCGGGACGACGACTCCGTGGGCGCGGTGATCCTGACCGGCAACGGGCGGGCGTTCAGCGCCGGCGTCGACCTGAAGGAGCTGGGCGGCGAGGTGAAGCTCCCCGAGGGCGTACCGATCTCCCGCAATCCGATGCCGGCGCTGCAGCAGTGCCGCCAGCCGATCGTCGCCGCCGTCAACGGGCTCTGCGTCACGGGCGGCCTGGAGCTCGCGCTGGCCTGCGACGTGCTGATCGCGTCCAGCGAAGCGCGCTTCGCCGACACCCACGGGCGCGTCGGGATCGTCCCCCAGTGGGGGATCACCCAGCGCCTGCCGCGCGCCATCGGCCCCTCCCGCGCGCGCCAGATGTCGTTCAGCGGAAACTTCATCGACGCCGCCACGGCGGAGCGCTGGGGGCTGGTCAGTCAGGTGGTCGAGCCCGAGCGGCTGCTGCCGGTGTGCCTCGAGCTGGCGCGGGACATCGCCTCCGCGCCGCGCGGCGCGGTGCGGACGATCAAGCGCATCTACGACGAGAGCGCCCAGGACGGACTGGAGCGCGGCCTGGAGCGGGAGCTCGAGCTGTCGCGGGAATTCATGCGCTCGGTCCCCGCCGAGACGATCGCGGGGCGCCGCAAGCAGGTCCAGGAGCGCAGCCGCCGCCAGTCCCGCCGCGACTGAGCCGGACCGCCGCGGAGCCTCCCGATCAGTCCCGCGCCAGGATCACGAAGTTGCCGCCCCCGGTCGGGGGGCCCATGCTCATCGCCAGGCCGATCTTCGGATCGCGCACGCGGCGGCAGAGGGTCTTGTCGTAGGTGTGGACGCCGGACTCCGAGTCCGGGCAGTCGTCGATAACCTCGCCGCGAAGCTGGCGCACGGCTTCGATCGGACGGAACAGCGACGGGGTCCCGTTGTGGCTGAACGACATGCAGCCGCCGTCGGTGCAGGTCGGATAGCGCCCGTCGAGTTCCAGGGCGCCGGACTCCACGAACGGGCCGGCCTCTCCCGCTCCGCACAGGCCCAGCATCTCGAGCTGGGTGAGGATCCAGATGGCGAAGCCGTCGTACAGGGACAGGAAGTCGAGGTCTTCGCGCCGCACGCCGGCGCGGGCGAAGCCGTCGTCGACCCAGCCGGTCGGGAAGGGGCCGCCGAGGGGGTGCTCCAGCAGCGGCGCCTCGGCGTAGGCCGGGTAGCAGAGCTGGTCGGCTCCGCCCAGGATGCGGATCGCCGGGTCGGGCAGGTCGCGGGCGCGCTCGGCGCTGGTGACGATCAGGGCTCCGCCGCCGTCGTTGACCTGGGCGCACATCAGCAGCCGGAGCGGGTCGGCGACCATGCGGCTCTCGAGCACCGTGTCCACGTCGACGGGGCCCCGGCCGTACATGACGGCGGCGGGGTTGACGTGGCCGTAGCTGCGGATGGCCGCCGCGGGGGCGGCCAACTGGGCCGGGGTGGTGCCGTACTCGAGCATGTGGCGGCGCGCGACCAGGGCGAACTGGACCGCGGTGTAGGAGCCGGTCCAGCCGGTGAATTCGTGGCCGTGGCGGGTCCAGACGGCGGTCCGCCCGTCGGTCCGGGTCGGGTGCGCGCCGCCCAGCACGATGGCGGCGGTGTGGATGTTC
Organism: Pseudomonadota bacterium; assembly: GCA_021295775.1. Taxonomy (GTDB): domain Bacteria; phylum Myxococcota_A; class UBA9160; order SZUA-336; family SZUA-336; genus JAGWBS01. The sequence goes on from JAGWBS010000020.1 coordinate 44,933, forward strand.
CCGCTGGCGATGGCGGCCGCCGCGTCCAGGATGGCGGGCGCGCCGGTCGCCGCCGCGTTGACGCCGCCGGTGAACCAGCGGATCGGAATCCCGAGCTGGCCCGCCCAGTTCGAGAAGTGCAGGTACCAGTTGGACGAGGCGGGCCCGGCGGGCCACTGGTTGACCATCGGGTACAGGCCCTGGACGTCGGAAAGCTGCATGCCCGCGTCGTCCAGCGCTCCCTTGAGGGCCTCGAGTGCGTGGCTCAGTCCGCTGCGCCCGGAGCGGCGGCTCATGGCGGTGGTGTAGACGCCCGCGACGACGGGCTGGCGCGCGGGATCGGTCACGCCGGATCCCCCCCGCCCGCGCCCGGAGCGGGCCGGAACTTGTAGAGCGTGATCTCGTCGCTGGCCTGCTCGAAGACCACTTCGACGGGCATGTCCTTGACCAGATCCTCCGGCTCGCAGGCGGTCATCCGGGTCAGCATGTGCGGGCCTTCCTCGAGGCGGACGATCGCGACCAGGTAGGGGATCTCGTCGCCGAAGGCCTCGGGATCGGCCGGCCGGTGCACGGCCGACCAGCTGTACAGCGTGCCGCGGCCGCTGACGCGCTCCCAGCGGTAGGCCTCGGACAGGCACCGGGGGCAGGCGGCCTTGGGAATCCACCAGCGCTGGCCGCAGTCGTCGCAGCGCTGGATCCGCAGCTCTCCGCGGCGGGCCGCCTCCCAGAACGGGAGGGAAATCTCGCTCGGCTCGGGGACCGGCTTGGTTCTCGGGCTCGCGCTCACGCGGGCGCATCCTACGCGCACGGGCCGGCCCGCGCGAACCCGGCGCGGCGGGGACGCTGGCAGGGCGCCCGCTGCCCGGGACTAGAGCTTGTAGACCTTGCGCGCGTTGTCGACCAGGATCATCTGCCGGGCCTCCTCGGGCACGCCGGCCAGGCTCTCCTCGACGTGCTTGGCCGACTCGGGCCACAGCGAAGTGGGGTGCGGGAAATCGCTCTCCCACATGATCCGGTCGGCGCCGATGAACTCCCAGTTCTTCAGGCCGTGCTTCTCGTACCAGAAGTCGACGTAGACCCGGTCCCGGAAGACTTCGCTGGGCTTGCGCTCCAGACCGTGCTTCCACAGCCGATTGCGCTCCCACTCGTGGTCGCAGGCCTCGAGCACGTAGGGCACCCAGCCCAGGCCGGTCTCGGCGATCACGAACGTCAGCCCCGGGAAGCGCTCGAACACGCCGGAGAAAAGGAAGTTGGACATGTACTGGCCCTGCAGGTTGAAGCCCACCGAGCCCATCAGCGCCCGGCCGCGGCGCGCGCCGGTGTCCGGCATCAGGTCGAGGCGCATCTTGGCGGCCCCGCCCGAACCGTGGAAGTGCACGGGGTGGTCCATTTCCTGACAGACGGACCACAGCGGGTCCCAGTACGTGTCGTTGAAGTAGGGCAGGCCGCGCTGGTGGGGGGCGCTGGTCATGATCACGCCGCCGTGTCCCCGTTCGCGGTTGTGAACCACCTCCGCGACCGTGCGCTCGATGCCCGAGTAGGGCACGACGGTGAGCGCCACGAAGCGCTCCCGGTCGTGACCCAGCAGCTCCTCGCTGAGGAAGTCGTTGTAGGCCCGCACGCAGTCCGCCTCGAACTCGGGGTCGAGGCCGGCGAAGGCGTCCGCCGACGGGCCCGTCACGTTGGGGTAGAGCACGGCGGCGCTGATGCCGTCCCGGTCCATCGCCTCCAGCCGCTCCCTGGCGCGGTAGACGCTCGGGGGGACGTCCTCCCAGCGGGACGGCAGGGTCTCGCGGTCGGGCATCACGGCCTGGCAGATCGACGGGAAGGGCAGCGTCGGCTTGCCGTCGATGACCCAGCGCTCCATGCGCTCGTGGTGCTCGATCAGGTAGGGCAGGCGCATCATGCCGTCGTCGACGCTGGGGTCGAACCACTCCGTGTGCGGGATGCGGTCGCCCCACTTGGCCCGGGACATGCGGCTCGTCCAGCAGTCCGGCGGCTCCTGGATGTGGGCGTCGACGTCGATGCGCGCGTACTCCATGCTTCCTCCCGCGTGCCGCGCCCATTCTAGCTCCTCGAGGCTCGTGGAGAACCGGGGCCGCGATACCCTGCGTCCACCGAAATCTCCCACCCCGACCCCCCCGAACGGAAATCCGCACCCGTCCACCATCCGCATGCCCCGGTCCCTGAGTCTTCTCGTCGCGCTCGCCGCCCTCTGCTCGCCCTCCGCGGCGCGGCCGGAAGCCGGCGGTCGACCGGGCGCACTCGCCGTCCCGGCGCAGGCGGAGATCTCCGGCGACGCGCGCCTGAACGAGCCCGCCTGGGACCGCGCCGAGCCCATCGACGCTTACCCGACGCCGGAGCCCGTCCGGGGCGTTCCGCTGTCCCAGCGCACCGAGATCCGCATCCTCTACGACTCCCGGACGCTCTACTTCGGGATCCGCGCCTACGACGAACGGCCCTCGGCGATCGTCGCCAGCGTGATGCGCCGGGACATGACCCAGCGCACCGACGACCGCATCCAGATCATGCTCGACACCTTCGGGGACCGGCGCAACGGCTACCTGTTCGTGGTCAATCCCAACGGCGCCAAGGTCGACGCTCTGATCGAGGAGGGCGGCGGACTGAACCGCCAGTGGGACGGGATCTGGCAGGCGCGCGCGCGGATCGACGCCCACGGCTGGGTGGCGGAAATCGCCATTCCCGTGCAGACCCTCAACTTCGATCCCGGACTCGAGACCTGGGGAATGAATCTGGTGCGGACGATCCCGCGCCTCAATCAGGACGGGCGTTGGGCTTCGTCCGACCCGGCCCACAACCTCTACGACCCGACCCATTTCGGCGAACTCGGCGGACTGCGCGGGCTGGAACAGGGGCGCGGGATCGACGCCGTTCCGGGACTGATCCTGCGCAACGTCCGGCAGGCCCGCACGGGCCGGACCTACACCCGGCTCGAGCCCGCGGCCGACGTCTTCTACAAGATCAACCCGTCGCTGACCGCCGTTCTGACCACCAACGCCGACTTCTCGGACGCCCCGCCCGACGAGCGGCGCGCCAACCTGACGCGCTTCTCGCTCTTCTTCCCGGAGCAGCGCGACTTCTTCCTGCAGGACAGCGGGATCTTCCGCTTCGGCGAGTTCGGCGGACAGACGAGTTCCTTCATGCACCGGCGCCGCAACGGCCAGCCCTTCTTCTCGCGGCGCATCGCCCTGAGCGACGAAGGTCCGCTCGGCATCCGCTTCGGCGCCAAGCTGACCGGGCGCGCCGGCCCGTTCAACCTGGGTGCGCTGACGACCCGCGTGGAGAGCCACGACGAGACCGACGGACGCTGGCTTTCGGTGGGGCGCGCGACGCTGCGCCTGGACGAGAAGTCGACGCTCGGTGTCCTGGGAACCTTCGGGAACCCCGAATCCGACGCGCACGCCAAGCTCTGGGGCGCCGACTACACTTACCGCACGGCGAGCTTCCGGGGCGACCGGCTGCTGGAGGGCAACCTCTGGGTTCAGAAGAGCTCCACCACGGGCCTGGACGGGCGGGAGGCCGCCTTCGGCGCGCGCCTGACCTATCCCAACGACCGCTGGTTCTGGGACCTGTCGGCGGTCGAGATCCAAGAGAACTTCTCCCCTGCCCTGGGCTTCGCCAACCGAACCGGCATCCGCGAGTACTACGCCCACTTCCGGCGCCGCTGGCGCCCCGGGGGCAACATCCGCACCCTGGACGTCCAGTTCCGCCCGAACCTGGTCACGGGCGTCGACGGCGGACTGCAGACGCTCGAACTCGATTTCGACTTCTTCCTGATCGAGACCGAGATCAGCGACACCCTGTGGCTGCGCGGCATCCAGCGTCGAGAGGATCTGCTGGACGACTTCGAGATCCGCCCCGGGATCGTCATTCCCCGCGACAGCTACACCTTCGAGCGCGTCCAGTTCTACCTGGACACCTCGCGCAACCGGCCCTTCGAGTTCGCGCTGCGCCTGGAATGGGGGCGGTTCTTCACCGGCACGCGTCTCGACACGGCCTTCATGTTCGACTGGCGGCCGAGCCGCAACGTCACCCTCGGAGCGGACTACGAGCGGTTCCGGGTGCGTCTGCCCCAGGGAGACTTCACCACGCGCATCGCCCGGCTGAGCGTCGACTTCGCCTTCTCCCCGCGCCTCTCCTGGACCAACCTGGTGCAGTGGGACAACGAGAGCGAGGACCTGAGCTGGCACACCCGCCTGCGCTGGATCGTCCGGCCCGGCCGCGAGCTGGTCTTCGTCCTGGACCCCTCGTTCGACCGCGACCGCGACCTGCGCTTCGACTCGACCCGGACGGAGTCCGTGCTCAAGCTGCTCTGGACGCAGCGCTACTGAAGCTACGCGTCGCCGGGGTTCGCCACGTACTGGACGTCGCTGTCTTCCGAGACCTCGCGTAGCTGCATCAACTGGATGACCGTGCCGCCGGAGCGCCCCTCGGTGTCGAGGTAGGCCTCCCAGACTTCCATCGGCCGCCGCTTGGCCGGGTCGGGATCGGAGACAGGGGCGTTGTTGGCGATGAACTTGTACTCCAGGACGGTCTCGATGCCCTCTTCGGCCAGCGCCGCCAGGGCCTTCTCCATGTCGTCGATGGAAAAGGCGATGTGCTGCACGCCCTCGCCCTTCTTGGCGAAGAACTCGGCGTGGGGCGTCTCGCCGCTGACGACCTCGACGAGTTCGATCATGAAATCGCCGGAGTAGACGAAGCCGCCCTTGATCACCGCGTCGAGGGGCTTGCCGCGGCACAGCACGCCCTTGAGTTCGTAGGTGTCGCTGGTGAACGGGCCCAGGCCGAATATCGTGGTGTAGATCTCGATCGCCTTGTCGATGTCCTCGACCACCAGGCCGATATGATTGAAGGGGCCGACTTCGACCTTGGGCTGAATCGCTTGGCTCATTCTCTGCGCTCCTCCGATCCGGAGTGGACCGCCGGGATCTTCCCTGCCCGGCTTCACTCTGCCACAGTTTGCGCCCCGCCGACCCGCGTCGGTGTCCCCGAAGTCCGCGAAACGGAGCCCGTCAGGCCCCCGCCGGGTCCCAGGGCGTCGCCAGCGCCGCCGCCCGGCCCGCCAGGCGGCCGAAGAAGGTCGCGTCGCCGATGCAGGTCCCGCTGGCGTAGCCCGACGCCGAGCGCGGGATGCCGCAGGCGGTGCGCCCGGCGGCGAACAGGCCCGGCACGATCCGGCCCTCGGTGGTGAGCACCTCGCCGTCGGGACGCGTGTGCAGTCCGCCCAGCGTGAAGGCCATGTAGCTCGCCTTGCCGAACGAGCACTCCAGCGCCGCGAAGGGGGGATGGTCGAGCGGCGCCAGCCACTCGTCCTGCTTGTGGAAGAGCGGATCGACCCCCTGCCGGGCGCCGCGGTTGTACACCTCGACGGTGTGCTGGAGCATGCTCTCGGGCAGTCCGAGCGCGGCTTCGAGTTCGGCGATCGTCTCGGCGGTTTCCGCCAGTTCGAAGCCCATCTCGGGCCAGCCGAAGCAGGCGTCGTCGGCGATCAGGTAGACGCTGCCGCCCGGCTGCCTGCAGGCCGCTTCGCCCACCCGCCCGTGGTAGCTGTCCTCGTTGACGAAGCGCTGTCCCTGGGCGTTGACCAGGATTCCGCGCGTCAGGCTGGCGGGCGGGTAGAAGGGCAGCGTGATGTGGTACTCGGACATGTGGATGGGAGCGCCGCGCGCCGCCATGCCCATCTGGATGCCCGCTCCGTCGTCGTAGGGGTTGCCGATCAGCTCCGCGCGTCCAACCAGATGCGGCATGTGCCGGCTCACCATGCTCTCGTTCATGGCGAACCCGCCGGCGCACAGGATCACGCCGCGGCGCGCGCGGATCGCCTGTTCCCGGCCGTCCTGCCGGACGATCGCTCCCGCGACCCGGCCCCCTTCGCCCACCACCAGCGTCAGGACGCTCGCGTCGTAGCGGATTTCGGCTCCGCCGGCTTCGACGGCCTGGTGCAGCTTGGCGAAGAGCAGCGGCCCCGCATCGTCTTCCTGGGCCACCTTGTGACCGCGGGGCGCGGGCGCGGCCTTTTCGCGGAAGGGCCAGGCCTTCTCGTTGCCCGACCAGATCAGGCCATCGTCGGTCGGCTGCATCAGGCAGCGCTGTTCGTAGATGGAGTCCTTGAACGGCACGCCGAGCGAGACCAGCCAGTCGAAGTGCTCGACGCTGCGGTCGCAGTACAGCCGCGCTTTCTCTTCGTCCGGGTCGTCGGCGCACTGCATGATGTAGTCGAACATGTTGTCGGCGCTGTCCTCGAACCCGCAGGCTTTCTGGACGCGCGTTCCCCCGCCCAGGTAGAGGTGCCCGGCCGCGATGGCGGTCGTCCCGCCGCCGCCGCTGGCGCGCTCCAGCACCATCACCCGCGCACCGGCGCGCGACGCCTCGATCGCCGCGCACGCGCCCGCTCCGCCCTAACCGACGATCACCACGTCGGCCTCGGCCTCCCCACACTCCCCCGAAGCCACCGGCCTCCGCTAGGACGGCCCCCGGACGGCATCCGCGCGCCCTTGGCGAGCGCGCAGTGTAAGCCGGGTCCGCGAGCCGCGTCCGGGCACGAACCCGCCCTCGGCGGGGGTTTGACGCCCCGGGGCGGCTTGGAGATGCTGCGCGCCGAGGGAGGTGCCCCATGCTCGACGTGTCCGCGATCCTGCTCACCGACAAGACCGCCGTCGTCACCGGAGGCGGCCAAGGCCTGGGCGAGGCGATCGCCCTGAACTTGGCGGCGTTCGGAGCGAACGTCGCCGTGCTCGACATCGACGAAGGCTCGGCCCGGCGAACCGCGGAGCGCGTGCGCGAGACCGGCCGCCGCAGTCTGGCCGTGCGCGCCGACGTGAGCCTGCGCGAGGACGTCGACGCCGCATTGGAGCGGACGCGCCGCGAGCTGGGAGAGATCGACGTGCTGGTCAACAACGCCGGCGACCTGACCGATCCGCGCCCCGCGCTGACGATCACGGACGAGCGCTTCGACTACTTTCTGCGCTCGAACCTGCGCTCGGTCTGGCTGTGCAGCACCGACGTGGCCCGGCGCTGGATCGAGCTCGGCCGCCCGGGGGCGATCGTCAACCTGGCGACGACCGAGGCGATCCGCGGCTGTCCCAACTGGTCGGCCTACTCCGCCGCCAAGGCGGGCATCATCAACCTGACCAAGACGCTTTCGTCCGAGTGGGGGCCGCACGGCATCCGCGTCAACGCGATCGCGCCCGACTACACGCCGTCCCCGGGAACCGAGTTCAGCGGGCGCAGGCTCAACGACGCAGACCCCGGCTCGCTGGTGTTCCGCGACCGACCCGCCGCGGGGCAGGAGAGCCTGGCGGGGGTCGCGCCGTTCATCCCTCTGCGGCGCTACGGTTCGCCCGACGACACCGCCGGCCTGGCGATCTTCCTGGCGTCGGAGATGTCGGCCTGGATCACCGGCCAGACCATCGTCGTCGACGGCGGCTCGCTGGCCTGCGCGCGCGTCGAAGGCCCGCTGCCGCTGCCGATGTTCCTGGACCTGGACGACTAGACCCGGCTTCCCGGAGGGTTCCGCGGCCTGGCCGAAGCGGCCGCTTGCGCGCCTGTCGCGCGGACGTTTCGCAGCGTCCCGCCGCCGAGTTGCGCGGGGGGCGCCCCGATCGCGAGACTATGCGCCATAATCGTTCGCCCACCGGATCGCCGGCGGGACGCGAGCGCCCCGGTGCGCGGGAGAGAAGCGAGCATGCGCAAAGACGACATGATCCTGGTGAGCGTCGACGACCACATCATCGAGCCGCCCGACCTGTTCGAAGGCCACATTCCCGAGCGCTGGGCGGGACGCGCCCCGCGGCTGCGCAAAGACCCCGCGACCGGACTCCAGACCTGGATGTGGGAAGGCGGCGCCTCCGTGACCGCGTTCCTGAACGCGGTGGTCACCCTGCCCAAGCAGGAGTGGGGATTCGATCCCAGCACCCTGGCCGAGATCAGGCCCGGCTGCTACGACGTGGCGCAGCGCGTGCGCGACATGGACGCCAACGGCGTGCTGGCGTCGATGTGCTTCCCGTCGTTCGCCGGCATGGCCGGCACCTTCTTCGCCGCCTGCGAAGACCTCGAACTGGCCTACGCCTGCCTGCAGGCCTACAACGACTGGCACATCGACGAGTGGGCCGCCAGCCACCCCGGCCGCTTCATCCCCCTGCCCCTGTCGCCGCTTTGGGACCCCGAGACGGCCGCCCAGGAGGTTCGCCGCGTGGCGCGCAAGGGCGCGACCGCGATCACCTTCTGCGAAGACACCGAGGCGGCCGGCTTCCCCAGCATCCACAGCGGCGCCTGGGACCCGTTCTTCGCCGCCTGCGTGGATGAGAACGTGACGCTCGCGATCCACATCGCCTCCTCGGGCAAGGGGCTGGAGGGCGGCGAGGACACGCCGATGGACGTGAAGGTCACCATGCCCTGCTGGAACGCGCTGCCCTGCGCCGCCAACCTGCTGTGGTGCAAGTCGCTGCAGCGCTACCCGGACCTGAAGATCGCCCTGTCGGAGGGAGGCACCTCCTGGATCCCGGGCTTCCTGGACCGCATGGAGCGACACTACGGCAACCAGCGCTGGACGGGTTCCGACCTGGGCGGTCTCTCGCCCACCGAGACCTTCCGGCGGCACTTCCTGGCCTGCTTCATCTGCGACCCGTCCGGCCTGCTTCTGCGCGATCGGATCGGCATCGACAACATTGCCTACGAAGTCGACTACCCGCACTCCGACTGCACCTGGCCGTATTCCGCAGACGAGCTCTGGGAGCACATCGAGCTGGCGGACTGCGGCGAGGAGGAGATCCACAAGATCACCCACCTCAACGCGCTGCGCTGGCTGCGATTCGACCCGTTCAAGCACATCCCGAAGGCCGAGGCGACCGTGGGAGCGCTGAAGGCGCGCGCCAGCGACGTCGACATGCGCATGCGCTCGAAGACCGAGTACCAGGCCGAGTACGAAGCCGTCCACGGCCCGATCGCCTGACGTCCGCAGGACGGCGCCCGGAGGCGGAGCCCGGCGCGCCGGATCAGGGCCGCGCGCCGCGGCGTTTCGGACCGAGCCGGGTGCGCACCAGATCGTGCGCCTGGCGGGCGAAGTCGACCAGCAGCGGGCGGGTGCGGCGCGGATCGATGATCTCTTCCACGCCGAAGGCCTCGGCGGTTCGGAACGGCGAGCGCAGGCCGGAGAGTTCGGACTCGAGCTGGGCGCGCAGCGCGTCGGGATCGTCGGAGGCCTCGAGCCGGCGCCGGTAGGCGGCCTCGACGCCGCCCTCGATCGGCAGCGATCCCCACTCGGCCGAGGGCCAGGCATAGCGGCCCAGCAGTCCCGGGCCGGCGTGCAGACCGCCGCCGACCCCGAAGACCTTGCGGATCAGGATCGAGACGCGCGGCACGCTCGCCTGATAGGCCGCGGTCACGGCGCGCACGCCCTTGCGGATCGCGCCGCGGCGCTCGGCCTCCACGCCGACCATGAAGCCGGGGTTGTCCACGAAGTAGACCAGCGGCAGGTGGAAGGTGTCGCACAGGTCGAAGAAGCGGACGATCTTCTCGGACTCGTCGGCGTCGATGGCGCCGGCGGCGACGCGCGGATCGTGGGCCAGGACCCCGACCGCGTACCCGTCCAGCCGCGCCAGCCCCGTGACCACCGCCCGCCCGTAGTGCCGCGACATCTCGAACAGGCTGCCGCGGTCCAGGACCAGGCCCAGCAGTTCGCGCACGTCGTAGGTCTTGCGGCGGTCGCGCGGGACGATCGACAGCAGCGCCTCCTCGGCGCGCCCGGGATCGTCATCGGGCTCGACCCGCGGCGGCGCCTCGTAGACCGAGCCGGGCAGGTACGACAGGAACGCGCGGATCTGGGCGAACGCCTCTTCCTCGCTTTCCGCCTCGTTGTCGACCGCGCCGCTGCCGCGCGCGTGGATGCGGTGGCCGCCGAGCTCTTCCTTGCCGACTTCGCGCCCCAGCGCGCGGCGCACCACCGGCGGCCCGGCCACGAAGACCTGGCTGGTCTCGCGCACCATCACCGAGAAGTGCGAGGCGGCCACGCGCGCGGCTCCCAGGCCCGCCACCGGCCCCAGCGCCGCGGCGACCACCGGCACCGTGGACATCAGCTCCACCGAAGTCTCCCAGCCGAAGAGCACCGGCAGGTAGGAGCGCGCCAGCTTCTTGTTGGTCTTGACGCTGCCGCCTCCGCCCGTCCCGTCCACCAGCCGCACGATCGGCCGCCGGCCGGCCAGGGCGGCGCGCTCCGCCCAGCCCTGCTTGTCGCCGACCGCGCCGTCGGCGGCCCCGCCGCGCACCGTGAAGTCGTCGCCGCCCACGATCACCGCGCGCCTGTCGATCTCGCCCCGCCCGCAGACGAAGTTCGACGGGCGCACCTCGACCAGTCTCCCGTTCTCGTCGTACGCGGAGCGGCCCGCCAGCGCCCCGGTCTCGCGGAACGTGCCCGGGTCGAGCAGACGCTCGATGCGCTCTCGGACCGTCAGCCGGCCTGCCGCGCGGGCGCGCTCCACCCGCTCCTCGCCGCCCATGCGCTCGGCGAAGGCCTCGCGCCGCGCCAGCTCCTCGACCTCGGGCTTCCAGCTCACGCGCTCTCCCCGCCCGCGGCCGCGCTCATCCGCTGCAGCACTTCGGACAGCCGCTCGGGGGTGGCGACCTCCTTGCGCCCGCTCTTCGGATCCCAGAAGTGCCGCGTGGTGCCGAGCAGGTCGCCCCCGTAGACGTGGATCGCGCGCGCGGGCCGGTCCAGGGGGTTGGCGATCCGATGGACCGCGTCCTCGGCCAGCACGAAGACTTCTCCGGCGCGCACGCTGCGCCGCTCCACCTCGACCAGCCCGTCGGGGGACTCGCGGTAGACCACGTTGTCCTCCTGGCCTTCGTACTGGGCGATCACCGCCCACATGAGGTGATCGTGCTGCGGCGACACGATACCGCTGGGCAGGACCGCGTGGATCAAGGTCAGATCGTCCGAGCGGTGCAGGGCCCGGTCCGCCAGGCTGCCCTGCTCCGGGGCGGACTCCAACGCCCGGCTCAACTCCCCCGGACTCGCGACCACCGGTTCCAGGATCTCCGCCACCCGCAGGGCCGGGGAGGGATCGGAGAGAGCCTCTCGGCAACTCCGGATCAGGGACTCGATCGAGAACATCTCTTCTCCACGCCGTTCTTCCCGAGCCGCCAGTGTATTCCGCGGCGCGGATTCGAGTAGCATCGGCAGCCGAATGGCCCTGCGCGGCAGAATCGAGGTGGGATTCGAGCGCTGGGGCGCGTTCGTGCACGAGCGCCGCTGGTGGGTCGTAGCGGCGGTTCTGCTGGCCACCGCGGGGGCCCTCTCGCAGCTGGGCGAGCTGCGCCTGGACACCTCGACCGAAGGCCAGCTTCATCCGGACGACCCGATCCGGCTGGAGTACGACGCCTTTCGGGAGCAGTACGGTCGAGACCAGCGGATCATGCTCACGGTCGAGCCCCCAGAGGTCTTCGACCGCGACTTCCTGCTGCGGCTCGAGCGCTTCCACCAGGATCTCGAGTCGGACGTCCCCAAGCTCGACGACATCGACAGTCTGATCAACGCGCGACTGACGCTGGGCAGGGAGCAGGAGCTGATCGTGCGCGACCTGCTCGAGGAGCAGCCGCGCGACGACGCCGAACTGGCCGAGCTGCGCGAACACGTGATGAATTCGCCGAGCTACCGCGACCTGGCGATATCGGCGGACGGAAAAATGGTCACGGTCGTGGTCGAGACCGACGCCTACTCCTCGATCGGCTACGAGGAGGACGCGCTGGCCGGCTTCGACGATGCCGAGCCGGCGGTGCCGGAACCGCGCCCCTTCATCACCGGCGAGGAGAACGCCGAGATCATCGCCGCGGTCGAGGCGATCATCGAGCGCTACGACTCTCCGGCCTTCCCCATCCGCGCCGCGGGCGACCTTCTGCTCCCCGACGCGCTGCAGAAGATGATGCTGCGCGAGATGCCGCGCTTCTCGCTGACCGCGGTGGGCGTGATCGCGCTGCTGCTCAGCCTGCTCTTTCGACGCCTGTCCGGAGTGCTGCTGCCGCTGTCGGTCGCCGTGCTCTCGACCCTGGTCGCACTGTCCGGGATGGCGGCCCGGGGAGTTCCCATCACTCTGCCGACCCAGGTCCTGCCGTCGTTCCTATTGGCGGTGGGCATCGGATACTCCGTTCACCTGCTCTCGGCGTTCTTCCAGCGCTTCGACGCGGGCGCCCCGCGCCGCGAGGCGCTGATGGGTGCGCTGGGTCACGCCGGGCTGCCGATCGCCCTGACCGGGCTCACCACCGGGGTCGGCGTACTGTCGTTCGCCAGCGCCGCGCTCGCGCCGATCGCGCAGTTCGGCGCCGTGGCGGCGGCCGGCATCCTGATCTCCTTCGGCTACGCGCTGACGCTGCTGCCGGCGCTGGGCTCGATCGTCCCGCGGCGGCCCAGGCCGCGCGGCGCCGGAGCCGGGTTCCTCAACGCCGGGCTGCGCGCCTGCGGCCGCCTGTCGGTCCGATATCCGCGCAGCATCGCGGGCGCCACCGCCGTGCTGGTCGTGGTTTCGGCGCTGCTCGCCAGCGGTCTCCGCTTCAGCGCGAACCCGCTGCTCTACCTGCCGGAAGAGCACCCCATGCGCGACAACACCGAGTACATCGACGCGCGGCTGGGGGGCAGCGTGGGCTTCGAGGTCAGGATCGAGACGGGGCGCGAGAACGGCCTGTACGAGCCGGAGGTGATGAACCGGATCGACGAACTCAACCGCCGCGTCGCCCGCTACTCCGCCGAGGGCGGGCAGCTCGGCCGAACCGTCTCGGTGGTCGACGTGGTCAAGGAGACTCACCAGGCGCTCAACGAAAACCGCCCGGAGTTCTACGCCATCCCCCAACAGCGGCGGCTTCTGGCCCAGGAGATGCTGCTGTTCGAGAACAGCGGCAGCGACGACCTGGAGCGGCTGGCCGATTCGAAGCTCAGCGAGGCCCGCTTCAGCGTGCGCGCCGCCTGGATCGATCCCTTCCTGCGGGCCCCGCTCGTGATCCGTGCCCAACGCGAGTTCAGCGAGATCCTGGGAGAGCACGCCAAGGTCACGGTGACGGGCCTGATCGGCATCATGAGCCGGACCGCCAGCGCTACGGTGGAGAGCCTGACGCGCAGCTACCTGCTGGCCTTCGCCCTGATCACCCCGCTGATGATGTTCCTGATCGGCAGTCTGCGCTCCGGGCTGGTGAGCATGGTTCCCAATCTGGTCCCGATCGCGGCCACCCTGGGCCTGATGGCGCTGGTCGGCATCCCGCTGGACCTGTTCACGCTGCTGGTCGGCTGCATCGCGCTGGGCCTGGCGGTCGACGACACGATCCACTTCATCCACACCTACCGGCGCTACCTGGCGCGTTGCGGCGACCCGGTGGAGGCCGTCGACCGGACGATGCAGACGACCGGCCGCGCGCTGCTCTTCACCACCCTGGTGCTGACGGGCGGCTTCTCGATGTTCCTGCTGTCGTCGATGGCGAACCTGAGAGCCTTCGGCCTGCTCACCAGCTTCGCGATCTCGGCCGCCTTCGTGCTCGACGTGCTGGCGACCCCGGCCCTGCTGGTGCTGGTCACGCGCCGGCGCGGCGCCGCGCGGGGATGAGGCGCTTCCGCCGGACCGCGCTCAGATCAACATGCGAGCCTCCGAGCGGCTGCGCCGGAACGCGATCCAGGCCAGGACCGCGATCGTGACCTCGAACGCCAGTCCCATGATGTGGAACTGCACGAAGTGGTCTTCGAGCAGGGCGCTTCCCCCGCGCGCCAGCGCGATCACTCCCATGACCGCGAACAGCGCCCAGCAGCCCGCGGAGACGCGCTCCCGGCCGCCCGCGGCCCACAGCAGGAACACGCCGAAGCCGATCTGAAGGCCCCCGTACATCGCGCGGACCTCGGTCACTCCCGACACTTCGGAAATGGCGATTCCCCCCGCTTCGATCAGCTCGGCCGGCGAGAGCAGATAGGCCGCGCCGATCAGGATGAACATCGCTCCGACGATGACCAGGTACACTCGAGCGAACTTCATCGCACCCTCCGCGAACGAAAGTCGCCGGAAGTGTGGAGCATCCCGGGCCGTCCCGTCGAGTGTGTTCGGGCCGGCGGGAGCGCTTTTCGAAACGGCGGCCCGCGGCGGGCGGCGACTAGGGGCGGACTTCGTAGTAGGCGTTCATGGGGTGATCGAGCTCGAGCCGGCGAAAGCGCTCGAATCCCGCCTCGCGCGTCATCTCGCGGGCGACCTGTTCGTGGAACCCCAGCGTGCCCAGTCCGGCTCCGCCCGGCTCGGAGAGCGCGGACGACATGCAGCTCAGCACCGAGAACGCGTACATCATGCCCGCCCCCGGATTGTTCTCGAGATTCTCCTCGTAGGTCGGGTGCGACTTGATGTCGGCGATCAGCCAGGTGCCCTCGGACGCGATGGCCGAGCGGATGGCCCGCATCGCCTCCTGGGGGTGGGCCATGTCGTGCAGGCAGTCGAAGGTCGTGATCAGGTCGAAGTCCGCGCCGGCGGAGACCGGCTCCCGGGCGGCGTTGTGGAAGCGCAGATTGTCCAGCCCGGCCGCGGCGCGGTTGCTCTCGGCGCGCTCCAGGGCGTGTTCGGCGATGTCGTAGCCGTGGAACTCCGAGCCGGGGAAGGCCTTGGCCATCTCCACCAGCGCCACTCCGGCCCCGCAGCCGACGTCGGCGACCTTCGCCCCCCGCTCCAGCTTGGGCAGCACGCCGTCCAGCGCCGGCAGGGCGACGGTCACGAGCTGGCTGCGGTACCAGGGCGCGAACATGCGCTCGACGCTGCGGTTGCCCTCCGGGCCGAAAGCGTCGTAGGGCAGGCCCAGCCCGCTGCGGAAGGACTCGGGCAGGCGCTCGAGCACGGCCATCTGCGCCGGCAGCCCGCCGAAGCCGCCCGCGGCGAAGGCCGGGTGGTTCTCGTCGGCGAGCACGGCCGCGGCCTCGGGCGAGAGCTCGAAGCGCCCTTCGCCCCGGTAGTCCAGCAGGCCGGCGGCGCCCTGGCCCCGCAGCCACTCGCGCAGCCAGCGCTCCTGCAGCCCGGTCCGCTCCGCCAGCTCGCCGCTGGTCAGCGCGCCCGCCCCCGACAGCACCGCGTACAGGCCCAGACGGTCGCCCAGATAGACCATCCCGGAAATCACCGCGCCGCCCAGCAGGCCGAACACGTGCTGCACGGTTTCTTCGAGCTTCTCGGGGTCGATGGCGCGGGGCGCTTCGGACATGACGGTCTCCCTGGGTGAGGCGGGCATTCTAGCGCCGCCAGGTCCTGTCCCGCCGGACGCGGGCGCGCGTGGTAGCTTTCGCGGCAGCCTGGAAAGTCGCCGCATGCCCCCGGACCTGACCGCCGACCTGCTCCACCGGACATCGCCGGAGACGCGCTTCGCCGCCATGGCCGAGCTGCGGCGGACGCGGCCAATCGCACGGATCCTGGGCGAGAACGGCGCCTACTACCTGGCGAGCCGCTCCGCGGTCACCCGCGCCCTGCCCGAGATCGACCACTTCGGCGGCGCGGTGGGCGCCGCGGACGTACCCGAGGACGAGCAGGCCTTCAACGGACTGCTCGAGCCCCGGCACGGCAAGATCCGGCGCATCGTCAACGGCATGATCGGACCGCACAAGAGCCGCCGCGCGCGGCCCTTCGTCGCCGAGCTGTGCGAA
>JAGWBS010000020.1:60599-80567 GCA_021295775.1 Pseudomonadota bacterium
GAGCTACGTCGACGTGGTTCCGGCCAGCGTGATCGCCTGGGTGCTCGGCTGGCCGGTCGAGGACGCCCGCAGAATGTACCGCTGGACGGTCGAGATCTGCGACCGCGCCATGGAGATGCGGCCCGGTACGGGCAACTCCTCCAAGGACATCCACCCGCTGTTCGCGGCCTACGTGGAGGACAAGATCGCCGAGCGCCGGCGCCGGCCCGAGGCGGACTGGCCCGACGACGGCCTGACGCGCTTTCTCACCAGCGAAGTCGACGGCGAGCGGCTCTCGACCGCGTTCGTGCGCACCAACATGCAGTTCCTGCTGGGCGCGGGCGCGGAGACCACCCGCGACATGATCGGCGGGCTGCTCTACCAGCTGGCGCGCGATCCGGAACTCTACGCGCGCGTGCGCCTCGACCGCGGACTGATCCCCGGGGCGATCGAGGAGGCGCTGCGAGTCTACTCGCCCACCCAGTTCATGGTCCGCCGCTGCGTCGCGCCGATCGAGATCGACGGGCAGCCCCTGGCCGCCGGCGACCAGGTGTTCATCGGCCTGGCTTCGGCGAACCGCGACGAGAGCCTGTTTCCGGACCCCGACCGCTTCGACGTCGACCGGGCCAACGCCGCCGAGCACGTCGCCTTCGGCGCCGGCCCGCACGTCTGCCCGGGCGCCTCGCTGGCCCGCCTGGAGGCCGGCATCGCGGTCGGAGCCTTCCTGGACCGCTTCGAGCGAGCCGAACTCGTCAGCGACGAGTTCGAGCCCCTGCACACCCCCATGTTCTACGGCCCCAGCCGCGTCCTCATGCGCCTGACCCCGGCCTAGCGGACGGGCCGCCCGGCGCTACTCCCCGGCCTCGACCTGGACGGGGTCGCCGACCTGGATGGGACCGCGGTCGAGGTGGACCAGGTTGACGCCGAAAAGCGCCCCCTTGGGACTGCGGCGGTAGCCGGCCAGGGTGCGCAGCGGCTCGCCGTCGTCGCCGCGCCGGCCCGTGGCCTGGTCGACGGTGGTGATCGCGCAGCGCTCGCACGGCTTGGTGAAGGCGAAGCCGCGCCGGCCGACGCGAATGCGCCGCCAGCCGTCCTCGGCGTAGGCGTCGCTGCCGCGCACCACCAGATTGGGGCGGAAGCGGTTCATCGGCAGCGCCCGGGCCATCCGCCCGTTCAGCTCGGCGAGCGACGCCTCGCCGATCAGCAGCAGCGGATAGCCGTCGGAGAGCGCCGTGTAGGCCTCGCCTTCGAAGCGCCGCGGGTTCACGCGCCGGTCGAAGTCCGGCGGGACCCGCACCAGCCTGCAGGGCGTGGACAGGTACTCGCCGAGCCAGCGCGCGGCCCCTTCCCCCTGGTCGACCCCCTGCAGCCGGAAACCCCAGACCCGGCAGGCGACGCGCCCCCCGGACGAATCCCCCGGAGCGTCGACTTCCAGCTCGGGCATCCCCGGGGCGCTCAGCCGCAAGCCGTCCCCGTCCAGCTCGGGCCGGATGCACGCCATCGCCGGCAGCTCGCGCTGCGTCAGGAAGGTCCCTTCGGCGTCGATCACCATCCACTCGCGGTCCCGCTCCAGCCCCGTCCGCCCCAGCTCCCAGCTCTCGACCGACAGCCCGGCGCAGGACTTGACCGGGTAGACATGAATCGCACTCAACTCCACGGGATCGGCCTCCTCGTTTCAGGCGCTCTCGGAGACGGAGAGTCCTGGTTCGACATCGAAACGCCGCCCCCGCGCCCAGACGCTGCGCGGTTTTTCCAGCGCTCTCAGGTCCCGGAGCGGGTCGGCGTCCAGAGCGATCAGGTCGGCCGCTCGGCCGGGGAGAATCTCGCCGCGTTCGGCGAGTCCCAGCGCGGCGGCGGACTCCGATGTCGCGGTGCGCAGGGTCTCGGCGGCGCTCAGGCCGGCGATGCGGGCGAACACCGGCAGGGCCTGCGGCAGGCGGTCGTGGGCGACGCCCGGGATGCCGGCGTCGGTCGAGGCGACCAGCGGGACGCCGGCTTCGCGCAGTCCCCGGTAGACCCGGTTCATGCGCTGCGCGAAGGGCTTGGACTCTCCGTCCGGGCCGAAAAAGCGCCCCCAGCCGGCGTTGACGGTGGGGGAGACCCAGCAGCCGGCCTTGGCCAGGCGGCGCACGACTGAGGGGGCGTAGTCGCTGCCGAAGCCTTCGGAGCCGGCGAAGGAGCAGTGCTCGACGCTGCGCACGCCCGCGGCCGCAGCGCGGCGGATGCCGGCGGTGCCGTGGCAGTGGGCCGCCACCGGCCGGCCGTGCGCCGCGGCCTCGCGCACCAGCGCGCGCAGTTCGCGGGCGCTGAACTGCGGGCGGTCGGGACGCGTCCCGCGCGTGACCAGCCCGCCGGTGGCGATCGCCTTGATCCAGTCGACGCCGTGCTCCACCTGGCGGGCGACCGCCGCGCGCATCTGCTCGCGATTCGCGACTTCGCCGCCCCAGAACCAGCAGTGTCCGCGGGGCGTGGTCAGCGGCTGGCCCGCGCACAGCAGGCGCGGGCCCGGAAGCTCGCCGCGCGCGATCCGCTCGCGCAGATCCACCTCGCGCCAGCACGGTCCGCCCAGGTCCCGGGCGGTGGTGATGCCCGCGCGCAGCATTGCGGCGCAGCGCTCGCGCATGCCGCGCTCCTGTTCGGCTTCGGGCACGCGGAGTTGCGCCTCGGGGTCGCTGATGGACGGATCGATGCCCAGGTGCACGTGCGCGTCGATCAGACCCGGGATCAGATGCGCGCCCGGCAGCGCCAGATCGGTCGCCCCCGCGCCCAGTTCGCCGGAGCGGCCGACCGCCGCGATGCGCTCGCCCTCTATGCGCACGGCGTCCACGTCGGGCAGGTAGGCGTCTCCGCGCCCGTCCCAGACCCGCACCCCGCTGATCAACCAGGCCGTCACGGGTCGGCCGCCAGTCTGCGGAACGCGCGCAGGCGCGCCGGGGACAGCTCGCCCGCTTCGGCCGCGGCGCGCACCGCGCAGCCGGGTTCGGCGGCGTGCGCGCAGTCGCTGAAGCGGCAGCCCGCGGCGTGCCGCGCAACGTCGGGATAGACGCGGTCGATCAGCGCGATGGCGCCCGGGGCGCCGGCGATGGAGCGCACGCCGGGCGTGTCGATCACCACCGAGCCGGGCTCGAGCTGGATCCACTCCGAGCGCGCGGTGGTGTGACGCCCGCGCCCGTGCCGCGTCACCCGCCCGGTCGCCAGCCGCAGCTCGGGGCGCAGGGCGTTGACCAGCGAGGACTTGCCGACGCCGCTGTGGCCGGCCAGCACGCTGCGCGCGCCGCGCAGCGCCGGGCGCAGCGCCTCCAGGCCGTCGCCGCGCGTGGCGCAGACCCAATGCAGCGGCAGCACCTCGGCGTAGGCCGCGATCTCGGGCGGCGGCCCGCCCTCGAGCAGGTCGACCTTGTTGACCGCCAGGATCGGCTCCAGTCCGCCGGCGAAGGCGGCCAGCATGAAGCGGTCCACCGCCCCGGGCCGGAACGGCGGGTCGTCGACCGAGGCCACGATCACCAGGCGGTCGGCGTTGGCGACCAGGACGTGCTCGCGCCCGGGGAAGCGCGGGCGCAGACGCGCCAGCCGCGTGCGCCGCGGCAGCACGTCGAGCACCACGCGGCGCGCGGGATCGAACGCGACCTCGTCGCCGATCGCCAGCTCCGGGGCCGGCCCGGCCCGCCGTCCGCCCCAGCGCAGCGCGAGCACCTCTCCGTCGCGGACCACTTCGCACTCGCCGCGATGGACCGCGATCACGCTGCCGGTCGCGCCGCTCACGCTCTCAGGCTAGCCCACGCGCCGGACCGCGTTCAGTCGCGGGGCGCGTAGCGCCGCGTCAGCAGGTCCTGGCGGGTGGTCAGGTCGACCGGGCGGCCGCGGACGAAGACGTGCGTGGCCCAGCGGGCCGGCTCCAGCGGGTCGCCGTTCCAGACCACCAGATCGGCCGGGGCGCCGGGGCGCAGCACCCCGGCGTCGGAGCCGAACATCTGCGCGGGGACGCGCGTGATGGCCGCCAGCGCGGCGTCGTAGGGCACCCCGTGGGCCACGGCGTTGCCCGCCGCGATCCGCAGGCGCTGCGGGCGGTGGGCGTCGCCGAAGGTCGAGAAGGCCAGCTCCACTCCCCGCTCGTGCAGGATGCGCGCCCCGTCCTCGCGCGCGCGCAGCGTGTCGAAGCCGTAGGGCAGGTTGAGCCGCGGGTCCAGGATCACTCCGACGCCGGCGGCGGCCAGCTCATCCGCGGCCAGCCAGGCCTCCGCGCCGCCGGCGATGCGGGCGTTCAGGCGCTGGCGCTCGATCATGCGCAGCAGCGCCAGGATGTCGGCGTGCCGGTGGGCGTGGAACACCACGATCCGCTCGCGCCCGAGCGCCCGGGACAGCACTTCCAGATCGGCCGCCGAAACCGCCAGGTCGCGCAGACGGCGCGAGATGTAGGGCCCGCGGTTCCCGCGGTACAGGCGCGCGTCCGCCCACAGTTCCCGCAGGCGCAGGAACGAGTTCGCGCGCGAGCCGGGGCCTTCGCCCAGACCGAGCCGCACGTGCAGCGCCACCGGGTCGCGCCGCGGCGGCGCGCCGGGCAGCAGATCGACCCAGGCCGACTGCCCCGACACCAGACCCCCGGAAGGCACCACCAACGCGGACGTGATGCCCGCCGCGCGGGCGGGGGGAAGGGTCGAGGCGCGGGCGTCGAAGGTGTCCGAGGCGCGCAGCGCCGCGCGCACCGGATCGGCGCCCTGTCCGAGCGTGGCTTCGATGGTCGAGGGCTCGAGCTCGATCTCCATCACGCCCAGGCGCGAGAGCACGTCGACCAGGCCGGGCGTGACCACGGCTCCGCGGCCATCGATCGTCTCCACGCCCTCGGGAACCGCGACACCGGGACCCAGGGCCACGACGCTCTCGCCGGAGACCAGCAGCGTGGCGTCTTCGAGCGGCGGCCCGTCGCCCGTGTGGATGGTCGCGCCGACGATCGCGAAGGCGGCCAGCCAGGAAATCAAAACAGCTCCCGGCCCAGCTCGAAGTCCGAGCGGGGCGGCTCCGGCTCGGCGGAGCGCGCGTAGACCTCGGTCCCGCGGATGAAGACCCGCTCGGCGCGGGTGTAGACGCTGAACGGGTCGCCGGACCAGATCGTCAGGTCGGCGTCCTTGCCGGGCTCCAGCGTGCCCAGGCGCGACTCGACGCCCAGCACCCAGGCGGGATTGGCGGTGATCCAGCGGATCGCGTCGTCGGCGTCCAGCTCCAGGCCCGCGCGCAGCCCCGCGGCCAGCGCCCGGGCGGCCTGCTGGTTCATGCGCTGGATGTCCTCCGGCGAATCCGAGTGCAGCGCGACGCGCACGCCCTGGACGTGGAGCAGCGCGGCGCCCGCCGGCACGGCGTCTTCGAGCTCGAGCTTGACGCCGCGCCAGTCCGCCCAGACCACCGCCGCGACCCCGGCGGCGGCCAGCTGCGGCGCGATCTTGTAGGCCTCGACGGCGTGGTGGAAGGCGCGCGGGCGGGCGTCGAACTGCTCGAACAGAGCGATCCGGCCCAGCATTTCGTCCGCTCGGTAGCAGTGGTGCTGGATCAGGAACTCGCCCCGCAGCGCGGCGGCCAGCGCGGCCCGGGCCGGGTCCGGGGGCGCGTCCTTCGGAGGCGTGTAGCCCTGCGCGTCGGCCAGCTCCTCGCGCAGCATCGCCAACGATCCCATGCGCGTCTTGGGCCGGGACCGCTCGCCGTGCACCCGCTTGGGATTTTCGCCGCAGGCCATCTTCAGGCTGGTAGGCGCGCCGTCCACCCGCATCCCGGCCGCGGAGAGCGCCGGCACCAGCCTCAGCGCGACGCCCTGCCCGCCCACCAGATTGGCCGAGCCGGGCAGCACCAGGATGGTGGTCACGCCGCCCGCGAGCGCGCGCTCGATGGCCGGGTCCTGGGGCCAGAAGGCGTCCTCGGCGCGCACCTCGGGCGTGAACGGATCCGAGCTCTCGTTGCCGTCGGCATTGGCACGCAGGTTCGGCTGAGGGTAGACCCCGATGTGCGAGTGCGGGTCGATCAGCCCCGGAGTCACCCAGCGGCCCTCGGCCTCGATCACCCGCGCTCCGGCGGGCCCCTCCAGATCCGTTCCGACCGCCTCGATGCGCTCGCCGCGCACCAGCACGTCGGCGCGCTCCAGCGTCGGTCCGGCCGCGGTCATGACCCGGCCGCCGCGGACCAGCAGCCAAGTCTCGGGCTCGGCGGCCGGCGCGGGAGGGGGCGGCTCGGCGGGCGTGGGCCGGGGCGCGGGCGCAACGCAGCTCAGCAGGCCCCAGCCGAGCAGCAGCGCGATCCAGGCGCGCGACATCGCGCCCGAGTGTACACCCCGGCCGCGGGACAGGCGCGGCCGGGACGGGCG
This sequence comes from Pseudomonadota bacterium, assembly GCA_021295775.1. Taxonomy (GTDB): domain Bacteria; phylum Myxococcota_A; class UBA9160; order SZUA-336; family SZUA-336; genus JAGWBS01. Next base: position 66,925 of record JAGWBS010000020.1, read on the forward strand.
GGCGCCGCGAGCGGGGGAAACTGGGCCGGCGGCCCGCTCAGTCGGAGTCGGGGACGAGTCGGGCGCGCATCTCCGGATCGTCCATGAAGACCGGCACGTCGTCCGCGCCGATGAAGGACAGCTTGCCCGTCGCCCCTCCGTCCACCGCCAGCGTCTGGCCGGTGACGTAGCTCGCCAGATCCGACAGCAGGAAGAGCGCCGCGCCGGCGATCTCCGACGCATCGCCGCGGCGGCCCAGCGGAATCGCCGCGCGGTCTCGCGCGGGGTTCTCCGTCATCGGGACGCGGGGGGTGCGGATGGATCCGGGCGCGATCGCGTTGACCCGGATCGAGCGGCGGCCCCACTCGACCGCCAGCGTCTGCACCATCTGCACGATGCCGGCCTTGGCGATGCCGTAGGGCAGGTGGAAGGGCGAGGACGCCGAGCCGCTGATCGAGGACAGGCACACGATGCTGCCCGGCGTGCCCGCGTCGATCATCGCCCGCGCCGCGGCCCGGCAGGTCTGGAAGGCGCTGTCGAGGTTCAGCTCCATGACTTCGCGGAAAGCCTCGTCCGGGTAGTCGGCGGACGGCTCCCAGTGCCCTTCGCGCGCGCCGCCCACGATGTGCACCAGGCCGGAGAGGGGACCGGGCCCGGCGGCCGCCTCGGCCATCGCCCGCTCCGCGCCCTCGCGGGTGCGCACGTCGGCGATCACTCCCCGGCCGCGCCCGCCCCGTTCCCGGATGCGCTGTTCGGCTTCGGCCAGGGCTTCAGGATCGATGTCCACCGCGACCACGCTCGCGCCGACCTCGGCGACGGCCTCGCAGACCGCGGTCCCGATCCCGCCGCCCCCGGCCCCCGCGACGACGATCGTGCGCCCTTCGAGGCTGAGCTTCTCCCGGTACACCTCGCTCCCTCCCGTTTCGTTCCGCTCTGCGGACAGACTACAGGCAGGCGCCGTCAGCCCGACTTCCGCTCGGCTGAAGTCTTCGCCTTCTCGAAGTGACGGATCGCTTGTTCGAACTTGTCGCGGCAGCCCGGATTGCAGAAGCCGACGATGTCCCCGCCGTACTCGATCAGCGAGTCCTCCCGCACCGGGTCGCCCGACCAGGGACAGAGGTCGTTGATGCAGTCGGCCAACTCGAGCGCGCTCATTTCGCCTCCCGGGTTCCGGCGCCGGAGTGCGAGACCGTACTCCAGCGGGACCCGGAACGTCGAATCCCGCCCGGGGCCCGGCGCTGAACGTTCGAACGCCGCGGAGAGTCCGTCGGGACGGGCCAGCGCTCAGGTCTGTTCCGGTGCGCGCTCGACAGTCGAAACCGGGATTCCCGGGAAGCCGAGCGTCGCCGGGTTGGCCCGTGGCGGGGACTATACCCACCGACGGGTCCTGTTCAAGACGACCGGAAGCGCCTCGGGACGCCCTCTCCGGGCGCCCCCCATTGAGCGGGCCGAGGTACAAGCTAGGGAACGAGGAGGAATGGACATGCCCCCGATGCTGGACCGACGGGAACCCCGAAGCCCGGACGATCGCAAGACCCCGGGGCGCAGGACCGCCCTGATCACCGGAGCTTCGGCGGGCCTCGGCGTCGAGTTCGCCAGCCAGCTCGCGGCCCGGGACTACGATCTGGTGCTCGTCGCCCGCCGTTTGGACCGGCTCGAGCGACTCGCCGTCGAGCTGCGCGAGCGAGAAGGCGTTCGGGTGGAGATCATCGCGGGCGACCTCGCGCGGGCCGAGACACCGCAGGCGATCGCCGCTCGGGTCGAGGAACTCGGACTTGCGGTGGACTACCTGGTGAACAACGCCGGATCCGCGGGCCCCGACCTCCTCGAGGACCGGGATTGGACGGAGCAGGCGGCGTTCTTCCAACTCATGCTGACCTCCATGGCGCATCTGTGCCATTTGTTCGCCCCCGGCATGGGCGAACGCGGCTTCGGGCGCATTCTCAACGTCTCCTCCGTGGGCGGACGGATCGCCCGCGCCAACGATACGAACTACGGGCCGAGCAAGGCCTACGTCGTGGCGCTCTCCGAATCGCTACACCTGACGCTCAAGCACCAGGGAGTGAACGTCTGCGCGCTCTGCCCCGGATTCACCCACACCGAGTTTCACGAGGTCGCGGATCTGCTCGACGTGAAAGCCGCCTTGCCTGCGTTCATGTGGTACGACGCCGGCACCGTCGTGCGCGAGGGTCTCGCCGCCATCGAGAGAGGCCGGTGCGTGTATGTCTCCGGACGCCTGTACCGGCTGATCGACCCGATCCTGCAATCCGTCTGGACCCGGCCGATCATACGAAGGTTCGCGGCCCGCTAGGCGCGACCGGCCAGGCTGATCCTCCCCCATTGAAGTGGTCCATGCACGCCATCCACTGGGTTTCGTCTTGATGGCGGCGAGGCAAGCCCATGGCGTCCCGTGATCGAGACTCGAGGCTGGCGTTCAGGGCGTGATCGGATCGAGGCGCAGGATGTCCCGAGGCGGTGGGAACCCCATCAAGAATCGAACGACGAAGGGCAGCGGGTGTTCCACTGCCACTCGCCGGAACTCCTCACCGTCGACCGGCACCGCGACGAAGTCCGACAGGACGCCGCCGATCCGCACTTGCACCCTCGGGTTGTCAACGGCCCGCTTGTACCAGCCACGCGTCCAGTGGTGGGCGGAAACGTAGAGGGTTTCATCCGTTTCAAGGCGCGCCAACCTACGGTCATAGGATCGGCCGGCCCCGTCTGTGGTGGTCAGAACGAGCATCGGGATTCCCGACTCCTCGAACGAGGGTTGAAAAATGCCGAGGTAGCCGCCCTCGAACGCCAGCACGAACGCAACATAGACTGCGAACGTGGCGCCGAACCACTTCAAGGCTTTCAATCCGACCTTCCTTTCTCGAGTCGACGTTATCACTCCCAGCCGTCCTACGATCTCGGCTCAAAGCCCCGAATCGTGCTCGTTGCCAAGGGCGACCGACGAGTTCAGGCTAGGGCGGCCGGGACTCGAACCCGGAACCAAGGCGTTATGAGCGCCCTGCTCTAACCTTTGAGCTACCGCCCTGTCTTAGGGACTTATATACCTAAGTACCCAGACCCCGAGGGGATCAGGCAACTTCGGTACACCGTTCCGGGCCGACGGGCTGCGCCGGACCGGACTGGTCCGGATCCGGCGTCTTGTGCCCGTTGATCGAACACGTCTTGCCGACCACACCGGGCTCCGTCCCTCCCGGGGGAGGGCCATAGGCCCTCCGCAAGACGTTTCTCGCCGCGTTCACGTCGCGGTCGAGTTCCAGGCCACACCCGGGACAACGGTGGGTCCGGACCGAGAGTTCCTTCGGCACTCTCCGTCCGCACCCCGAGCAATCCTGCGAGGTGTGGTGCGGAGCGACGAAGTCCACCCGCCGACCGGCGCTTTCGGCCTTCTCGACGAGCAGTTGCGACAGCGTCGCCCAGCTCTGTTCGTGGATCGACCGGTTCAGTCCGGCCTTCGCTCGGACATTCGAACCGGGTTGATCTTTCGTGCCCCGGACGGAGCGGACCAAGTTCGGGATCCGCAGGTCCTCCAGGGCGATCCCATCGAACTTCGAGACCAGTGTCCGGGCCAACTCGTGCAACTGGCCACGGTTGCGTTCCCGAGCTTTCTGCCAGGCCCGGGCCAAGGTCTCTCGTCGCTTCCGCTGGCTGTTGGAGCCCCGCTGGGCCCGGGACAGCTTGCGTTGATGCCGGCGGATCTCTCTACGGTCGATCTTCCGGGCCGCGACGGCCTCGCCGGTCGACAGAGTCAACCGCGAAGCGACGCCCCAATCGATTCCGACCGGCTGGCGGACCTCTTCGATCAGGATCGGCTCGGGGACGTCGATCCGGTAGACCAACTGGCCCTCGATCCGCCGGGCCGTCCGGACGACTCGTACGGCCTGGAGATATTCGAGGTCGGGGAGTTCCCGACGGATCTTGAACCCGATCGGCGGCAGTCCCTTGACTCGGATTCGGGCGCGCCGGTCCTGAACCTTCAGCACGGAACCCGGCCGGTCGTAGATTTCGAAGCCCCGGTATCGGCGCTTCGACCGGTACCGGGGAAAGCCCGGCTTTTCGCCGTTGCGGACTCGTCTGAAGAACGCCCCGAAGGCTTTGTTCAACCGGTTCAGCGGACTGCGCAGTACTCGGACGTCGACGGCAGAGATCTGCGGATCTTCCTGGCGCAGGGCGGTGATCTGCTTGCACTGGTCGAAGAACGAAACGGATTCGTGCCGGCGCCGGTAGGCTCCGATCCGGTGCTCCAGAGCGGCGTTGTACAGGTCGGTCAGCAGGCCCAGGACTTTGTCGAGCCGTTCGTGGCCCGCAGCGGTCAGGTGGCCCTTGAACTTGAACGTTCGGTGGGACTGCAGAACACCGATAAGGTAGCGAAAGTGCGGACGGGAATCTTGGCTTGGGTACTTAGCGATATAAGCCCCCTGTCTTACGGGTTATCGCGCGGGGGCGGCCCCGCGCTGCCCGGCTTCGCTCGGCTTTGCCTCGCTGCGCGCCGACCCTTTCGGGTCGGCTTGCGATTGACTTGCTTTCCGGTGACGCGGGGCGTTGGTGGGTGTACCGGCTCCGCGTTTCTACTTGGCGATCCTAGCGGATCGGTCGGGTCAGGATTCGTGTCCGGGCGCAGCTTCGGGGGAGTTTTCTAGCTGCTGGCGGATTTGGTCGACCAGGGTTTTGTAGTCGGGGGCCCTGAAGAAGGCGTTGCCCATCACGAAGACGTTGGCGCCGTGGCGGGCGACCTGTTCGACGGTGGCGGGGCCGATGCCGCCGTCGACGACCAGGTCGGCGTCGGGGCGGCCGGCGGCGTCGAGGTCGGCGCGGATCCGGCTCAGCTTGGGCAGGGTCTCGGGCAGGAAGCTCTGGCCGCCGAAGCCGGGGTTGACGGTCATCACCAGCACCTGGTCGACCAGCGGCAGGACGGGCTCGACCGCGGAGGCCGGCGTGGCGGGGTTCAGCACCACGCAGCAGCGCAGTCCCCGGTCCTTGATCTGCTGGAGCGTGCGGTGCAGGTGCGGGCAGGTTTCGACGTGCACGCCCAGGGCGGTCGCGCCGGCGTCCGCGAAGGGCTCCACGAAGCGCTCGGGGTTCTCGACCATCAGGTGCACGTCGAGGGGCAGGGACGTGACGCGGCTGACGGCGCTCACCACGTCGGGGCCGATCGTCAGGTTGGGGACGAAGTGGCCGTCCATGACGTCGAGGTGGATCCAGTCGGCTCCCGCCCGCTCGGCGGCGCGGACCTCTTCGGCGAGCCGGCCGAAGTCCGCCGACAGGATCGACGGCGCGATCCGAAAGCGGCTCATGCTCTCCTCAGCCGCACGGCGAAGAAGCCGTCGCAGCGGTGGCGGTGGGGCCAAGTGCGCAGCGCGGAGTCGGGGCCGACCATCTCGTGCGCCTCCGGCGGCAGCCAGGGGCGCGGGTCGTCGACACTGAACTCGGCCGCTTTGCGGGTGAACCGCTCGACCACTTGGTCGGTCTCCTCCGGCGTCGACGTGCAGACACTGTAGACCAGAACCCCTCCGGGCTCGACGTAGCGGGCGGCCGAGCGCAGCAGCTCCCCGGCGAGCTCCGCGGAGTGCTCGATGTCCTGGGGGCGCAGGCGCCAGCGCGCGTCGGGGTTGCGCTGCAGGGTGCCCAGGCCGCTGCACGGGGCGTCGACCAGGATGCGCCGGTAGTGGGTCCGACCGCGCAGGTCGAAGCCCTGGCGCACATCGCGCTGCAGAACCCGCACGTTGTCCTGGCCCAGGCGTTTGAGCTGGCGGTGGATCAGCGACAGGCGGGAGGCGTGAAGCTCGAAGGCGACGACTTCTCCGCGCGGACCGACGGCCTCGGCCAACTGGGCGGTCTTGGAGCCGGGGGCCGCGCAGCAGTCGACCACGGATTCGCCCGGCTCGATCCCCAGCAGCAGGGGGACGAGCTGCGAGGCCTCGTCCTGGACGCTGAACTCCCCGCGCGCGAAGCCCGGCTCCCGCACCGGGTCGCTGCGCAGACCGCTCACGCCGCGCGGCGCGTAACGCGCGCGCCGGCCGCGCAGGCGGTTCGTCACCGCCTCCAGGTCGGCGCCGTCCGAGACGCGCACGGTGCGCGGGGGGCGGCGCAGCAGAGCCTCGGCCAGCTCGGCGGCCTCGGCGGGGCCGAGCTCGTCCAGCCAGCGCTGGGCCAGCCACTCGGGCAGCGAACCCCACTGCATCAGGTGGGCGAGCGGGTCCTCGTCCAGCGAGGGGAAGCGGATCCCGCCGGCGCTGTCGAGCTCCGAGAGCTTGCGCAGGACCGCGTTGGTCAGGCCGGCCGCACGCGGCAGGACAGTCTTGGCGAGCTCGACCGATTCGTGAACCGCGACCGAGGGGTGCACGTCGTGCAGGCCCATGATCTGGTACGCCCCGAGCCGGAGGAGCCGCTGCAGGGCGGGTTCGAGCTTTTCGAACGGACGGCTCACGCACTGGACCAGCGCCGCGTCGAGCCGGCCGCGCAGGCGCAGCGTGCTGTAGGTCAGCTCGGTCGCGAAGGCGCGGTCGCGGCGCGGCAGATCGGAGTCGCGCAACGCGCCGTGCAGGGCCAGGTCGGCGAACGCGCCGTCGCGCTCGACCCGGCCCAGCACCCGCCAGGCGACGCTGCGCGCGTTCGGCTTCACGCGGCCACTCGCTCGTCCGCGTCCAGGGGCGATCCGCGCAGGAAGTCCGCCGCCTCCAGCGGGCGCCGTCCCTGCACCTGCAGCCGCAGCACTTCGATCCAGCCGTCGCCGGCCGCGACCCACAGACGTCCACGCCCCGCCCTCACGCGGCCCGCCCGAGGGGGACTGCCCGGGTCGGACCGGCGGCAGGCCAGGATCCGGAACGTCCGGCGGGCGTTCGCCAGCGCCACGTCGACGCCGGGCCGGGGCGTGGCGGCGCGGATGCGCGCGTAGACCTCGGTCGCGGGCCGGGCCCAGTCCACGCGCGCGAAGTCGCGGTCGAGTTTCGGCGCGGGGGTCGCCCGGGCGGCGTCCTGCTCCTCGAACACGGCCTCGCCCGCGGCGATCGCCGGCAGGGCTTCGAGCAGGGCCTCGGCCGCCAGCAGCGACAGCCGTCCCGCCAGCTCGCCGGCGGTCTCGTCGGGGCCGATCTCGAGTTCGCGGGTCAGGCAGACGCCGCCGGCGTCCATCTGCCGCACCACGCGCATGACCGAGATCCCGCTGCGCTCGTCGCCGGCCGCGATGGCCCGCTCGATCGGCGCCGCGCCGCGCCAGCGCGGCAGCAGGCTGGCGTGCGCGTTGACCATCCCCAGCGGCGGCAGCTCGCGGGCCTTGCGGGGCACGAACTGGCCGAAGGCGACCACGATCCCCAGATCGGGCCGCCGCCGGGCCATCCACTCCAGCGCCTCCGGAGCGCCGCATTTCCCGGGCTGCAGCAGGTCCAGCCCGAGCTCCTCGGCGACCTGCCGGATCGGCGTCGGCTGCAGCCTGCGTCCGCGGCCGCGCGGGCGGTCGGGCTGAGAAACTACGCCGACGACCGGGTGGGACGAGCCGGCCAGACACCGCAGCGCCGGAACGGCGAACTCCGGCGTACCCAGGAAAAGCAGCCGCAGCGCAGCGGGCACTCTTCGCCCCTCAGGTGGTCGGGGCCGGGTGTTCGAGGGCTTCGAGGCGGAGCTGCTTCTTGCGCCGCCTCACGTACAGGTCGCGCTTCATCCGGCTGATCCGGTCGATGAAGAGCTTGCCGTCGAGGTGGTCGATCTCGTGCTGGAAGCAGTACGACTCCAGTCCCTCCGCCTCGCGCCGCAGCGATTCGCCCTCCAGCGTCCGCGCCTCGACCGCCACGCGCTCCGCGCGGGTCACGTCGGCCCGTAAGTCGGGGACGGACAGGCAGCCCTCGTTCTCCGAGACGCTGCGGCCCTCGCGCTCGACGATCCGCGGGTTGAGCAGCACCAGCGGGTCGCGCTGGCCGTCCTCGGACCAGTTCAGGTCCATCACGATCAGGCGCAGCGGCACGCCGACCTGCGTGGCCGCCAGTCCGATCCCGGGCTCGTCGTACATGGTCTCGAGCATGTCGCTGGCCAGCGCGCGCAGTTCGTCGTCGACCGCGTCGTCCGCGATCTCCGCCGCCACCTGGCGCAGCCGCGGGTCGGGGAACTGGAGGACTTCCAGGATCACGCCTGACTCATAGCATCTGCAGTGGATGGGCATCCAGCCGCAGGCGGACTCCGGCGAAGCGCGCCCCCCCCTGCAGCTCTCGGGCGATCCGGCGGGCCGGCTCGATCTCGCCCAGCAGCAGAAGCTGCCAGCGGAACTCGTCGCGGATCCGGGTCAGGGGGGCGGGAGCCGGACCCAGCACCTCGACCGGCTCGTCCCGCACCCGCTCCCGGGCCCGCTCGGCCAGCGCCAGCGCCGCCGCCTCCACGTCCTCGCCGCGCCGCCCCGTCAGGGCCAGATGGATCAGCGAGCGCAGCGGCGGGTAGCCGTGGGGCCGGCGGCGAGCGATCTCCTGGCGGTAGAAGCGCGGGAAGTCGTGGCGGCTGGCCAGGTCGATCGCGTAGTGCTCGGGCAGGAAGGTCTGGATCACCACCCGGCCCGGGATCTCGCCGCGCCCGGCCCGGCCCGCCACCTGGGTCAGGAGCTGAAAGGTGCGCTCGCCCGCGCGGAAGTCGGGGAAGTGCAGGCCGAGGTCGGCCGCGACCACTCCGACCAGCGTCACCCCGGGCACGTCGTGTCCCTTGGCGACCATCTGGGTGCCGACCAGCACGTCGATCTCGCGGCGGTGGAAGGCGGCCAGGATGCTGCGCTGGGCGCCCTTGCGCGCCGAGGTGTCGCGGTCCAGGCGCGCGACGCGCGCGTGCGGGAAGACGGCGGCGACTTCCTCGGCGAGCCGCTCGGTGCCGAAGCCCAGCAGCCCGCCGTCTGCGCTGCCGCAGCTCGGACAGGCCAGAGACGGCTCCTCGACGTGGCCGCAGTAGTGGCAGCGCAGCTCGCCCTCGACCGGGTCGTCGCGGCGCCGGCGGGCCGCGCCGGCGTGATAGACCAAGGCGATGTCGCAGTGCGCGCAGCGCTGGGCGAAGCCGCAGGCGAAGCAGTAGACCATCGTGGCGAAGCCGCGCCGGTTCAGGAAAAGCAGCGTCTGCTGGTTCGCCTTGAGCGTCTCGGCGATCACCTGACGCAGCCGGGTCGAGAGCAGCGCGCGCTTGCCCCGCCGGCGCCGCTCGCGCTCCATGTCGACGATCTCGACCTGCGGCAGGGGGCGGCGCTCCACCCGCTCCGGCAGGCGCAATGTCCGGATCTCTCCGCGGGTGGAGCGGAAGGCCGTCTCTACGTCGGGCGTGGCCGAGCCCAGCACCGCCGGACAGCCCGAGGCGCGCGCGCGCAGCAGCGCCAGATCGCGGGCGTGGTAGCGGAAGGCGTCGCCGCTCTTGTAGGCGCCGTCGTGTTCCTCGTCGACCGCGATCAGCCCCAGCCGCTCGAAGGGCGCGAAGACCGCCGAGCGGGCCCCGATCGCGATCGGAACTTCGCCCGCGCGGATGCGCCGCCAGTGATCGAAGCGCTCGCCCGCCGACAGACCGCTGTGCAGCACCGCCACGCGGTCGCCGAAGCGGTCCCGGAAGCGGTCGACCACCTGGTGCGTCAGCGAGATCTCCGGCACCAGCACGATCACGCCGAGCTCCTGGTCCAGCGCGATCCGGGCCGCGCGCAGGTAGACCTCCGTCTTGCCGCTGCCGGTCACGCCGTAGAGAAGGAACGGCTGGCCGCGACCCTCGCGGATCGCCGCCTCCAGCTCGTCGAGCGCCTCGCTCTGGGCCGCGGTCAGCTCCGGCTGCGCCTGGGCGGGAGCCAGGGGTTCTTCCGCGCGGTCGCGCCGGACGGGCTCCTCGCTCCACTCGACCGCGCCCTCGGCGACCAGGCTGCGCAGGGCCGGGCCGGCCGGCAGCGGCGCGGGGGCCGCGCGCAGTCTTTCCAGGATCTCGAGTCGCCTCGGGGCCCGGGCGTGACGCTCCCGCGCCTCCCGGTAGTCGAGATCCGGCGCCAGCCGGTGCACCCGGCGCTTCTTTTCGCGCACGCGGGGCGCCCGCGTCGCCGCTTCGCGCCGCAGCCAGCCCAGCCGCGCCAGGCGCTCCAGCCCCGGGGCGACGCCCGGAAAGCGCGCCTTCAGGTCCGCCTCGGAGAGCGGGCCGCGGGCCAGCTCGCTCAGACAGCGCTCGACCTCGCCGCGCGCCTCGCCCCGGGCGAGCGCCCGCTCGCCTCCCTGCTGCAGGACGATCCGCCAGACCGGGCGCGGCGCGGTCCCCGCCGGCAGCGCGGCGGCCAGGGCGACCCCGGGGGGACAGAGCGCGTCCCGGGCGGCCTCGAGCACCACTTCGAGCAGGAGGGCGGGAAGCGCCGGCCGCTCCGCGTCGAGCACCTCGATCACGCGGCGCAGAGAGGGGTCCCGGCCCTCCGGCTCTCGCGACCCCACGACCACTCCGACGACGCGCCGGCCGCCATAGGGAACGAGCACCCGCGCTCCGGGGTCGGCCCGGCCCCCGGCCGGAAGCGCGTAGTCGAACGTCCGGTCGACCGGCAACGGCACCGCGACTTCGACGACAGAGCCCGCCCTCACGCGGCCTTTCTACCCCTGCGGGGGCCTCTCCGCCAGAACGAGTCGGGAGCGGGGCGAGTTCGCGGGGCCCGCGGTTTCAGGCGGTGTCTTCGAGCAGGTCCAGGATCGCCTGGACGCAGGCTTCGGGGGCGTGTTCCTGGACGAAGTGGGCGCCGCCCTCGATGGTGCGGTGGGGCCGGCCGACCGCCCCTTTGAACAACGTCTGGACCACGGGCTCGGCCATGATGGTCGCCGTGTCGAGCTCACCGAAGGCGGTCAGGACGGGCGTCTCGAACGCCTGAACGGGGCCGTCCCAAAGCTCGCGCCCCAACGGAGAGCTGGGATGGTCGTAGGTCTTCGGGACGAGCAGAGGAAACTGCCGGGCTCCGGCCCGGTACGACTCGTCGGGAAACGGGGCGTCGTAGGCGCGCTTCTCTTCTTCGCTGAGCACGTAGCCGATCTGGTTGAGCGGCGACGAGTCGCCGCCGACGATCTCGCCGGCGCTGAATTCGGGTCGCTGCGAGAATTCCAGCCAGCGGTCGAATACCTCGGGGACCGGCATGTCCTGTCCCATCGGCAGCGCGGCATTGGAAGCCACCACTCCCCGATAGCGGCCAGGGTTCAGGACCGCGTGGGCGAGCCCGATGATCCCGCCCCAGTCCTGGCAGAAAAGCGTCGCCTCGCGCAGGTCCAGGCTCTCGTAGACGTCTCCGAACCAGCCGAGGTGGCGCCGGTAGGTGTAGTCCTCGCGCGCCGCCGGCTTGTCGGAGCGGCCGAAACCGACCAGATCGAACGCCAGGGCCCGGCAGCCGGCTCGGACCAGCAGCGGGATCATCTTGCGGTACAGGTAGCTCCAGGGCGGCTCGCCGTGGGCGAGCACCCTTCGTCGACATAGTGGATGCGCAACCCGTCGGACGTCTCGGTGTAGCGGGGCTCGTAGGGCCAGTCCGGCAGGTCCTGGAAGCGTTCGTCCGGCGTGCGTTTGAATTCCATGGGTTCTCCTTGCGCCCACCCCGAGGGAAGGGGAGGCGGGTCTCGTTCAGCCGCCCTCGACCTCGCGCATGAAGCGGTTCGCCATGCGGTTGAAGCGCTGTGCCACCTCGGCCAGGATCGTGTGCCCCACGCCCCGGAAGATGACCAGCCGCGCGTTGGACAGGCGGTGCGCCAGTTCGCGGTGGATGTCCGGCGGGGTCAGGATGTCGCGTTCGCCGCAGGCGATCAGCGCCGGCGCCTCGATCTCGCCCAGGCGGTCGAAGGTGTCGTGGTCCAGGCAGGCCTGCGCCTGGCGGGCGAAGGTCTTGTTGTCAACCAGCGCGTCGTCCTCCAGGTGGAACGACCAGATGCCCTCGACCAGGTCGTCCTTTTCGACCGCGGCGTCGCCGAGCGTCCAGGTGAGCCAGTTGCGGATGCGCATGTCCGCGGGGACGCCCCGGTCGAACGCCTCCTTCCACAGGCCGACGATCATGCGCAGCTTGGCGGTCATCCGCGCGTAGGTGCCCATCAGCATCAGGCTGCGCACCCGGTCGGGGTGGCGCAGGGCCAGCTCCTGGGCGACCAGCCCGGCCAGGAAGGTGCCCACCACGTGCGCGCGCTCGATGCCCACGTGGTCCAGCACGCAAAGCGCGTCGTCCGCCAGATCGGCGGTGGTGTAGGGCTGGCCGGGATCGCCGGTCTTGCCCACGCCGCGGCTGTCGAAGACGATGTTCTGGCGGTCCTGCGCCAGCTCGGGCACGGTCACCACGTTCCAGGCCTGGCAGCTCCCCCCCAGCCCGGTGATGTAGAGCAGCGGGTCGCCGGAGCCCTCTCCGTGGACTTCGTAGTAGATCTCGAAGCCGCGCGCGTCGAAAGTGGGCATGGGCCGATTCTAGCGCGCGTCCCTGGCCGGGATGCGCCGGTCGAGACCCTCAGGCACCAAACCGCCGCCGGTTTTCCAGCGACTTTCGCACCGTCAGCGTGTCGACGTACTCGAAGTCCCCGCCGATCGGCATGCCGTAGCCGATGCGCGTGACCCCGACGCTGTGCGGGCGGAGCTGCTCGGCGATGAACAGCGCCGTGGCCTCGCCCTCCGGATTCGGGTTGGTGGCGAGGATCACTTCGCGCACCCCGTCGCGCTTGACCCGCTCGAGCAGCGGCTCGATGTGCAGCGCCTCGGGCCCGATCCCGTCGAGCGGGGCGATCGCGCCGCCCAGGACGTGATAGAGCCCGCGGTAGCTGCCGGTGCTCTCGATCGAGGCCAGGTCCGCGGGCTCCTCGACCACGCACAGCTCGCCGGTCGCGCGCTCGGGGTCGCCGCAGATCGAGCACGGCGAGTCGGCGGTTAGGTCGAAGCAGACTTCGCAGGCGCGGATTTCGCGCCGCAGCCGGCCGACCGCGTCGGCCAGCTCGGCGGCGACGGTCTCGGGGGCCGACAGCAGGAAGAACGCCAGGCGCGTGGCGGTCTTCTCCCCGACGCCCGGCAGTCGGCGCAACGCCCGCACCAGACGCTCGACCGGTTCGGGGCGCGCGCTCAACGCGACGGCCCGCCCAGGCCGCCCAGAATCCCGGACAGGGGCAGCCCGGCGGTCTTCTCCAGCTCCTTCTGCGCCATCTCCCGCGCGCGCGCCAGGCCCTGGTTGACCGCGGCCCGGACCAGGTCCTGGAGCATCTCGACGTCGCGCGGGTCGACCGCCTGCGGATCGATGCGCAGCCCGACCAGTTCCTGCTGGCCGTTGAAGGTCGCCTCGACCATGCCGCCGCCCACCGTGACGTCGACGCTGCGGTGCCGGAGCTGCTCCTGGACGCGCTGCACCGCGCCCCCCAGCTGCTGGGCCTTCTCGATCATCTGGCGCAGGTCGAACGGGGGGTCGCTCACTGAGGTCGCTCCTGGGTCTGAATCCGGATTTCGCGCAGCTCGGCGTCGAGCAGCTCGATCGCCTGTTTGACCTTCGGGTGCTCCTTGGCGCTCTGGCGCAGGCGCGCTTCGGCCCGGGCGCCCTGCCCTCGCGTCCGCGGGCGGTCCTCCGGCGGGGGGGACCGATCCCGCTCTCCCGCGTTCCCCTCGGGGCGCGGCGCGGCGGCGGGCGCGGCTCCTGCGGAAGCCGCGCTCTCGGGCGGAGCGCGGCCGGGCCCCGGTCGGCCGGG
>JAGWBS010000021.1:0-25901 GCA_021295775.1 Pseudomonadota bacterium
CTTCGGGACGCTGCTGGTGTTCGGCTTCGACTATGCGGAGAACCCGGAGGCCTGGAAGCACTCCCTGGAGCTGATCGCCCGGGAGGTCACCCCGCGCGTGGCCCACCTGACTCCGGAATAGAACGGGTCGGCGGGCAGCAGAGAAGCGCGGCCGGTCGCGGGGCGTGCGCCGCCGCGTTCCGATACGATGCCGGCCGGGTCACCTGAGACTGGGTTGGACGATGCCTGAAGAGAGCAAGACCGGAGCGCTGGCCGGGCAGCGGGCGCTGGTGATCGGCGCGAGCAGCGGGATCGGGATGTCCTCGGCGGGGCTGCTGCTGGCCGACGGGGCGGACGTGACGATCGCCGGGCGCACCGAGGAGCGACTGCGCGAGGCGGCGGATTCGCTGCGGCAGAGCGCGCCGGAAGGTGCCGGGCGGCTGGAATGGACTCTCTGCGACGGAATGGTCGTCGAGGACGTCCGCCGGGCGGTGGATCTGGCCGGGGGAAACGCGGGCTTGGACATCGCCGTGACGATCCCCGGCGGGAACGCCTCTTTCTGCCCGGTCCTGGGGCTCAGCGAGGAAGACTTCGAATCCACGGTCGCCCACAACCTGCGCCCGCAGTTCCTGGTGCTCAAGTACGCCGGGCTGAGCATGGTCGGTTCGGGGGGCGGCTCGATCGTGGCCATCTCCTCGACCGCGGCGATCATGACCAGCCGCTACCTGGCGGGCTACTGCGCTTCCAAGGCGGCCGTCGACCAGTTGGTGCGGGTAGCGGCCGACGAGCTGGGAGAAGCGCGCGTGCGCGTGAACGCCGTGCGCCCGGGACTGACCCGCACCGGAGGCACGGGGGGGCTGTTCGAAGCCGAGCCGATCCTGAACCGATTCCTGACGGAGCAGCCGATTCCGGTCGGCGGCGAGCCCGAGTTCATCGCCAAGGCGGTGCGCTTCCTGGCCGGTCCGGAGTCCGGCTGGGTGACGGGCCAGTGCCTGACGGTGGACGCGGGCCACACCCTGCGCAAGTTCCCGGACCTGACCGAGATGACCAAGCATGCGTTCGGCCCCGAGCGCTGGGAAGCGCTGTTCCGGGGCGAACTGACCTGAGCCCCGCGAAAGGGGTGCCGGGGTCGAATGGTCCGGCCGGCCGCTCCCCGGGGGCTCAGCCGCGCTCGTGCAGCAGGTCGGGTCCGATCTCGGGGACGCTGCGCACTCCGCTCAGCGCCATGGCGCGCTCCAACTCCTGCTGAAAACCGCGCAGCACGGCCTGCGCTCCCAGCCGGCCCCCCGCGGCCAGGCCCCACATCACCGGCCGTCCCAGCATCACGCCCCGCGCTCCCAGCGCCAGCGCCTTCAGGACGTGCTGGCCGCGGCGGATGCCGCCGTCCACGTAGACCTCGCCCCGGTCCCCGACGGCCTCGACCACCTCGCGCAGCACGTCGGCGGTCGCCGCCGCGCCGTCGAGCTGCCGGCCGCCGTGGTTGGACACGATCACCGCCGCGGCTCCCGCGTCCACGCAGGCGGCGGCGTCGTCCCCGCGCATCACCCCTTTGATCACCAGCGGCACGCCGGCCCGCTCGCGGAACCAGGCGATGTCGTCGAACGTCAGGCTGCGGTCGAAGAGTTCGTTGGGGTCCTCCTCCGCCTCGTCGCCCTCGCGCAGGAAAACCCAGCGGTTGCGCGCGTCGCGGCGGCGGTTGCCCTGGCGCACGACGTCGACCGTCAGCACCAGCGCGGCGTAGCCCTCCTCGACCGAGCGCGCGATCGCCGCGGCGCTGCGCGCGCGGTCCTTGAGCACGTACACCTGCAGCCAGCGCGGGGCGGTCGACTCCACCTCCGCCACCCCGCCGGCCGAGCCGGCGCCGAAAAGACCGAACACCAGCAGGCTGCCGGTCGCCGCGGCGGCGCGCGCCGTCGCCACCGGTCCGTCCTCGCAGGCGCGGTGCTGCATCGCCATCGGCGCGACCCCGATCGGACTGGCCACGGGCGCGCCCAGCGCCGTCGTCGACAGGTCGACCCGGTCGACGTCCCGCAGAACCTTGGGACGCAGGCGCATTCGCGACCAGGCCGCGGCGTTGTCCACCAGCGTCTCCTCGTCCTCGGAGCCGCCGGCGATGTAGTCGTAGAACGCCGCGTCGAGACGCCGCCTGGCAGCCTGTTCGAGCAGCTCCAGATCCATCCGGTTCAGTCCGGACGGGCTTCGCTGCGCCGGATCTCGTCGAGCAGGGCGCCCTCGCGCACGCCCCAGTCGCAGACCGCGACGCTGTCGAGGTCCAGGCTCTCGAAGAGCTGCCGCACGATGATCGCCCCGGCGGGCATGACGTCTGCGCGGCGGGCCGACATGCCCGGCATGGAGAGGCGCTGCGCGAGGTCGGTGCCGACCAGGAACTCGCTCAGCTCGCGCAGCTCCTCGCGTTCGATTCTGGCGTCGATCGGAATCCGGCCGTAGGGCTCCGAGAGTCCGTTCAGCAGGCGGTACAGCGCGCGGCCGGTGCCCCCGATCAGGACCCCCGCGGAGGGGCCGTAGTCGCGCACGACCGGGGCGCAGGGCTTCAGCTCCGCAGCGACCAGCTCGCGCAGGCTCGCCGCGTCCGAACGCTTCATCCGCAGGCGGCCCACCAGGGCGTGGTGCAGACGCACCGTGCCCAGCGGCAGGGAATTCTCCCAGGCGACCTTTTCGCCCTGCCCCAGCGCCAGCTCCAGGCTGCCCCCGCCCAGGTCGATCCCCAGCGCGCGCTCGCCGTGCAGCCCCAGACGCTGCTGCAGCGCGCGGAAGATCAGGCGCGCCTCCTCGGGGCCGGACAGAACCCGAACCGGCGTGCCCAGGACGTCGCTGAGCCGGGCGACGAACTTGGCGCTGTTGCCGGCCTCGCGCAGCGCCGCCGTGGCGACGGGCAGGAGCCGGCTGGCGCCGGCCTGCTCGGCGTCCGCGCGCAGCTGGTGGACCGTCTCCAGCGCCCGCTGGACCTCGGCCGCGGGGATCTTGGCGCCGTCGACGATGGTCGCTCCCAGCCGCAGCATGACGCGCTCGCGTCCGACGCGGTGCAGGGCGCCGCCGGGCTCGACGTCGGCGACCAGCAGGTGGAACGAACTGCTGCCCATGTCCAGCACGGCCAGACGCTGGGTGTCCCGCCCTCCGTAGCGCTGCGCGCCGGGATCGGGCGAGGGGCGCGGATGCCAGTAGGTGGCCCGAAGTTCGCCGTCCCGATCGCGCTCGAGGCGCCAGAACGAGCCTTTCTTGCAGGCGATCGGTCCGTCTCCCAGCCCCCGGGGGCGCAGCCGCCGCAGAACCGTGGGAATCACGTCGCCGTGGCTGCACAGCACGCTCGGACCCTGATCGAGTTCCTCCAGCACCACACCGGCCGCCGCGACCGGATCCGCGCCCTCTTCGAGCCGGGGCTCCAACTCGATGCGCAGGGGCATCTGGCGGGACAACGGGTCGAGAGTCTGGGCGCAGCGCACCGCGGGCGAGGAGATCAGCCGCAGCGGGTGCTCGGAGACCAGCGCCGTGGCGATGGAGCGGGACTGCATGTCGCCGAACGCGGTCAGTGGCCGGAGCCGGTCGTCTTCGATCCAGATCGCGCGGCTGTACGCCTTGGCATGGCGCAGCAGGTACACGGCCAACGGCAGCTCTCCCTCGGTTCGGCGGCGGGGAGGCGGCTCCATCCTAGCAGACGAGCCGCCGGCGGATCACGGCGAGCGCTCGCGCGCCAACTCCTGGAAGCGTTCCTGAGGCGTCTCCTCGCCGCCGCGGGTCCAGACTCCGTCCTGGTCGAGCTCCCAGGACTTCGCCCCGGCGTCCAGCACGACCTCCAGCATCTGGTCGATGCGCTGCTTCAGGTCCTCCTGCTCGACTGGCACCATCGCCTCGACGCGGTGGTCCAGTTTGCGCGTCATCAGGTCGGCCGAGCCGATGAAGTAGCGCCGGCCGCGGGCCTCCGAACCGAAGCGGAAGATGCGGGAGTGCTCCAGGAAGCGCCCCAGCACGGAGTGCACGCGCACGTTCTCCGACAGGCCGAGCACGCCGGGGCGCAGCGTGCAGATTCCGCGCACCGCCAGGTCGACCCGTACCCCCGCGCAGGACGCCGCGTACAGCGCGTCGATCACCCCGGGGTCGGACAGGCTGTTGAGCTTCAGCGCGATCTCGCCGTCGTCGCCGGCCCTCATCTCGTCTTCGATCAACTCGATCAGGCGGCTGCGCAGGCTGTGCGGAGCGACCAGCAGTTTGCTGCAGGCGGGCGCGCGCGCGTACCCGGTCAGGTAGTTGAACAGCGCCGCGACGTCGGCCCCGATCTCGCTCGAGGCCGTGAACAGGCCGATGTCCTCGTACAGCCGCGCGGTATCCGGATTGTAGTTGCCCGTGCCCAGGTGGCAGTAGCGGCGGATCCCGTCGCGATCCTCGCGCACCACCAGCACGATCTTGGCGTGAGTCTTCAGGCCCACGATGCCGTAACCCACGTGCACCCCGGACTCTTCCAGCAGCCTGGCGCGTTCGATGTTGGCCTGCTCGTCGAAGCGCGCCTTGAGTTCGATCAGCGCCACCACTTCCTTGCCCGAACGGGCCGCGTGGCAGAGCGCCAGCACGACCGGGTTGTCGGCCCCCGACATGCGGTACAGCGTGTGCTTGATGGCGCGCACCCGCGGGTCGCGGGCGGCCTGCCAGACGAATTCCTCGACCGAAGCGGCGAAGGAGTCGTAGGGGTGGTGGACCAGAACGTCGCCGTTGCGCAGCACGTCGAAGAACCAGCCGGAACGGCGCCCCTCGTCCCCGCGCAGGCCGCGCGGGGTAATCGGCGTCCAGGGGTCGTCCTTCAGGTCGGGCCGGTCCATGCGGTACAGCTGCCAGACGCCGCTCAGATCCAGCAGGCCGTCCACGCGGTAGACGTCGTGCGGCCCCAGCGAGAGCTCGCGCACCAGCAGCTCCTGGATGTCGGGCGACATCGAGTCGTCGATCTCCAGGCGCGCGGCGGCGTTGATCCGGATGCGGCGGTGCAGGCCCGACGCGATCGCCTCGCGCAGGTCGTCGGCCTCGCCCTCGTCGTACTCCAGGTCGGCGTCCAGCGTGACCCGGAACGGATAGGAGGCGGAGATCTCCATCCCCGGGAAGAGGCCGCCCAGATGCGCGCCGATCACCTGCTCGATCGGCACGAACTGCTCGCCGTCCGGCAGCGCCCAGAAGCGCGGCAGACCATTGGGCACTTTGAGCCGGGCGAAGTGGCGTTCGTTGGTTTCGGGGTCCTCGACGATCACCGCCAGGTTCAGGGACAGGTTCGAAATCGCCGGGAAGGGATGCGCGGGATCGACGGCGAGCGGTGTGAGCACGGGCGCGATCTGTTCCTCGAAGATGGTGCGCAGGTACTCCTGCTCGCTCTTGCCGAGCTGATCCCAGGGCGTGACCCGGATGCCCTGCTCCGCCAGCGCGGGAGCCAGTTCCTTCTGCAGCAGCTCCTGCTGACGCGTGGCCAGCTCGCCGACGCAGGCGTGGATGGCGGCGCACTGCTCCTGGATGCTGAGCCCGTCCGGCGACACGGATCCGACCTGCGCGCGCAGCTGAGCGTGCAACCCGGCCACTCGAACCTGAAAGAATTCGTCGAGGTTAGTGCTGAAGATCGCTACGAACTTTACTCTTTCGAGTAGAGGAAGCTGTCCATCCCCGGCCAGGGCAAGTACCCGCCGGTTGAACTCGAGCCACGACAGCTCCCGGTTCAGGAAGCGACTCGGACCGTACTCTCGCAGGCTGTCGGTCATCGTGGGGGCTCTCGATCTGCCCGGCGCGCGCACGGCGACGGACCCTGTTCCGCATCGCCACACGCTGGGTGACGACCCGCGAAGGCTCGGCGACGACGTCGTTGCGAAGCGCCCGGCGAGCCGCCTCAGAGTGTTCAATCCCCAGTCCGGAGTCAAACATCGCCGAACCCCTAGGCGCGGATTTCTCTCTCCATTGCGCCGGCGCGACCTGCCTAGAGGGCGAGATCGGAGCCCGAAAAGCCCTTCTCGCCCGTGACTTCGCGCAGGACCAGCGGGACGAGCCAGTCAGGCAGCGACAGCTCCTGGTCCGCGGAGGCCAGCTCGATCTCGGCCAGGTACAGCTCGCGGTCCAGGAATTCGTCGATCTCCCAGGTGCCCTGGTCCGTGGCGAGGCGGTAGCGCCGCTTGCGCAGGCGGCGGCCCTCGGTCAGCTCCCAGAGCCGCTCGAAGACCTCCGCCGAGGTCTCGTCCTCCAGTTCGGTCCGGCGCACGCCGCGGCCCAGCTTGACGGTCCGGTAGTGGCAGACGCGCCCGCAGGCGGCGCGCGTGCGGCGCAGTCGTTCCTTGAGTCTCCGGCCGGGAATCCAGCCCTGCTCGATTTCGAGCGCTTCGCCGGCGGTCGAGGCCTCCGGCGGCAGACCGCTCAGGAGAAACTTTCTCTCGATCTCCACGTCGCCGCGGGCGATTTCCGTCAGCTGCCGGGCCGCGGCGTCGCCCAGCCGGAACAGCTCCCGAAGCCCGCCCTCCCGCCAATCGCGCTCGAAACGCTGGTGCAGTCGCTCGCGGCGGCGAGCCGCCCGCTCCATCAACGCCAACAGGCCGGGCGAGCAGGTCGGGGGCCGGGGGCCGCGGGCCTGCGCGAGGCCGCCGGAGGCGGATTTCCGCGGCGCGGCGGCGAGCCGATCGATCATCACGCTCGCGTCGTGGATCCCGCCGAGCAGGTCCTGGAGGCGCTTGCACTGCCGGACCAGCGGTTCCGCCGCCTCCAGCCAACCGCCCGCCGGCTCGACCAGATAGCGCAGCCGCTTGCAGGCGATGCGCGCCGCGTGCAGACCTTCGTGGTCTTTTTCCCCTCCCCGCTCCGCCGTGCATGAGCGAAGGTCTTCGCAGGCGCTTCGAACGCGCACGGCCAGCGCCTCTGCGAAGACCTCTTCCTCGCCCTCCTCGAGCAGATTGCGGCTCAGCTCCAGGCGCGCGACCCGAGGCTCGAAATCGTCGACCCAGGCGGTGAACGCGGCGGCGAAGCGACCCCCGAGCCCGGCGGACCGGCCACGGCGTTCCGAGCGGAGTTCCTCCACCAGCCGGTCGAGATCCGGCCGCTGGTCGGGCGACAGTTTCGCCCGCTGGCGCTCCAGCCAGGCGATTCCCACCTCCGCGTCCCGGCCCTTGCCGGTATGGGCCTGAATCTCGGCGAGCGCGTGACGATCGCGCTTCCGGACGGCCCCGCGGAGCGGCCCCTTCCAGGCCCGCAGCGTGCTGCGCAGGCGGCGCACGGCCACGCGCAGGTCGTGCAGACCTTCCGCGTCGGCGGGGTCGGCGACGCGCGGCAGGGCCCCGCGCGCCTCGGCGAGCAGGTCGAGGACTACGCGGCGCGCGCCCTCTTCCGCGCCGCGCCACGGCAGATCGGCTGAGGGGGGCATGGTGGACAGTATAGGGGGGCGGTTTTCTGTCCGGCCCCGCCGAGCGGCAATCGCCGGACTTTTTCGCCGAGGCCTGCCCGCAGGCTCGGGCATGCCGTCGGTCCGGATCCGCCGGCGCCGCCGCGTCCGCCCCGGGCCCGCGGGATCCGACCGCCGGACCCGCGGACCGATACACTCGGCCGGCGATGAGCTGGATCGACGCGGCGATCGTGCTGGCCTTCGCCGCGTTCGCGGTCGCCGTCGGCCTCTCCGGCCGGCGCCGGGCGTCGAGCGGCCTGGACGAGTACTTCCTCGCCGGGCGAAGCCTGCGCGGCTGGCAGGCCGGGCTGAGCATGGCCGCGACCCAGTTCGCGGCCGACACGCCGCTGCTCGCGACCGGTCTGATCGCCACGGCGGGGATTTTTTCGCTGTGGCGGCTGTGGGTGTACGCGCTGGCGTTCCTGCTGCTCGGTTTCGTGCTCGCGCCGTGCTGGCGGCGGGCGCGCGTGCTGACCGACGCCGCGCTGGCCGAGCGGCGCTACGCCGGGCGCGCGGGCACCTGGCTGCGCGCCCTCAAGGCGGTGTACTTCGGCGGGGTCTTCAACTGCACCGTGCTGGCGATGGTGCTATTCGCGGCCAAGGAGATCGCCGAACCCTTCCTGGTCTGGGACCAGTGGCTCCCGGCGCAGGTCTTCGAGGGCGTACGCCGCGGCGTCGAGGCGCTGGGGGTACCCTTCGCCAGCGCGCGCGCCGACGGCGACTTGTGGCTGCGGACCGCCAACAACGCCCTGTCGCTGGCGGCGCTGCTCGTGATCACAGCGCTCTACTCCACCACCGGCGGACTGCGCAGCGTGGTGCGCACCGATCTCGGACAGCTCGGCGTGATGCTGGCCGCGACCGCCCTCTACGCCCTGTGGGCGGTGGCGGAGGTCGGCGGCTGGGCGGCCGTGGGCGAACGGCTCGCCGGCGGCTTCGACGGCACGGGGCCGACCGGTCTAACGCGCGACCAGTTGTTGGCGTTCACCCCCGACCACGCGCGCGACGCGACTCTGGCCGTGCTCGGCGTGCTGGGGCTGCAGTGGCTGGTCCAGATGAATGCCGACGGCACCGGCTACCTGGCCCAGCGCAGCATGGCCTGCCGTTCGGACCGCGACGCGCGCCAGGCGTCGGTAGTGTTCGCGTTTGCGCAGGTCGGGTTGCGCAGCCTGCTGTGGATCCCGCTCGGGCTGGCCCTGCTGCTGCTCTTTCCGCCCGCCGCGGAGCTGAGCGGCGACGCGTTGCGCGCCGACCGCGAGGCCAGCTACGTGAGCGGAATGGCCGGCCTGCCGCCCGGGCTGCTGGGCCTGCTGCTGACGGCCATGCTGGCGGCGCTGGCGTCGACGATCGACAGCCACCTCAACTGGGGGGCGTCCTACTGGACGCACGACCTGTACGCGCGCTTCGTCTCGCGCGATCCGGCGCCGCGAACCCTGGTGCGCGTGGCGCGCCTTTCCAGCGGCCTGGTGCTGGCCGCGGCGCTCGGGATCATGACGCAGCTCGGCTCGATCCAGGCGGCCTGGCACCTCAGCCTGCTGCTGGGCGCGGGCATGGGAGCCATGCTGGTGCTGCGCTGGCTGTGGTGGCGAATCAGCTCCGCCGGCGAACTGGCGGCGCTGGCCGCTTCCGCCGCCCTCGCCCCGGTGCTGCTGTGGGGGCCGCTGGCGCAGAGCGAGGCCCTGCGGCTGCTGGTCATGGCCTGCGCCGCCACGGGTGCCGGCGTCGCCGCGTCGCTGCTCTGGCCGGAGCCCCGCCGGCATCTGGCCGAGTTCTACCGTCAGGTGCGGCCGCCGGGCTTCTGGGGGCCGATCGCGGCCGCCGCGGGAGACACGCCTGCGTCGGGGCGCGGGGCGCTGTTCCGGGGCCTCGCCTCCACCGCGGCCTGCGCGGTCACGCTCTTCGCCTGGCTGGTGGCCCTGGGGAGTTGGCTGGTCGACGCGCCGGCCCCGATGGGCGCGCCGCCCAGCGCCTGGATCGGCGGCCTGGGGGTCCTCGGCGCGGCCGCCGTGCCGGTCTGGTGGCGCGCGCTGCGCGAGTAAGACCTCAGCCGCGCTGCAGCAGCTCCGGCGCGCGCGTCTCGAGCATCGCCCGGAATCCGTCCTTCCAGTTCACCTTGGCGGGTCCGACCCGCTCGCACAGCAGGCGGGTGTCGCACTGGACGCTCTCGAGGACGTTGTCGGTGTACTGGAACTTCGGCTCGAGGCCGGTCAATTCGCCCATGTAGCCGCACCACTCTTCGATGCTGACCTGCTCCTGGCCGGCCCAGTTCAGGGTGGTCGACGGAACGCTGGCGATGTCGAGCAGACCCGGGACCATCGCGATGATGTCGTCTTCGTGAATTGGCGTGTAGCGGCTCGGGCGGTTGGTGTGGACGGGGACCGGAACGCCGCCGCGCATCATCTCCAGGTGGTACCAGGGCCAGCCGCCATTGCTTCCGTACGGCACGCACAGCCGCGCGATGGTGGTCGGCAGGCCGAACTCGCGGCAGGCGTAGCGCGCGACCACCTCCGCGGAGATCTTGGCGATGCTGTAGGTCTCCGCCAGGACGCGGTGGTTGTCGCCCAGCGCATCGCTCTCCTGGAAAACGCGGTGGCCGTCCGCCTGGTAGACGCCGGTGGTCGAACAGTGCAGGAAGGCCTTGGACTTGCGGCAGTGGCTCATCAACAGCCCGGTCGACTCGCCGTTGGCGCGCAGGTCGTAGTCGAAGTCGCCGTCCGCCGTCTTGGAGACGGCGAGGTTCAGCACGTAGTCGAAGTCGTCGGGCAGCGAGCTGAAATCGCCCTTGTCCAAGTCGACCACGACGCAGCGGACTCCGGCCTCTTCGAGCCGCTCGCGCGCCGCCGCATCGGAGAAGCGCGCCGCGCCCCAGACTTCGTTGTCGGCCGCCAAAGCGAGCGAAAGCGGCAGGGCGACCTGTCCCGTGGGACCCGTGACGAGAATCTTCTGTGCCTTCATGCGGCGCAGTCTTCCACGCCGCGGTGTCCGGCGCCAGGCCGTGGCGCCCGGGCGGCCCGGCAGGCGGAGGAAACGTCCGCCGCGACCGCCCGCGAATGGCCGCTCGGCCGCGACTGCGGCGCACCGGGGCGGGCGGTATGCTGCGCGCTCCATCCACACGGGAGACGGCGATGCAGCGCTTCGAGGGCAAGGTGGCCTTGATCACGGGAGCCGCGTCGGGCATGGGGCGCGCGACCGCGATCCGGCTGGCGTCGGAGGGCGCGGGCGTCTACGGCACCGACGTGAACGCGGAGGGTCTGGCGAAGACGCGGGACGAAGTCGAATCCGCCGGCGGCGAGATGCGCTCGGGGCTGTTCGACGTGGGCGACCGCGACGCCTGCTTCGCGTCGGTCGGGGAAGCTCTGGACGCCTTCGGCCGCCTGGACGTGCTGTGCAACATCGCCGGCATCCTGCGCGTGGCGCACGCCCACGAGATGTCGGTCGAAGACTGGAACTCGGTGATCGCGACCAATCTCTCCGGTCCCTTCTTCATGTGCCAGGCGGCGATCCCGCACCTGCTCGAAACCCACGGCAACATCGTCGGCGTGGCGTCGAACGCCGGCCTGATGGGGCAGGCGTACACCGCCGCCTACTGCGCCAGCAAGGGCGGGCTGGTCAATCTGACGCGCGCCCTGGCCTGGGAGTACATGAAGCGGCCGATCCGCATCAACGCGGTCGCCCCCTCCGGAACCGAGACCAATCTGGCGGCCGACGCGAACTTCGGCGAGGACATGGACCCGTCCCTGATGGACCGCTTCTACGGGATGCGCGGGATGAGCCAGCCCGAAGAGATCGCCGGGGCGATCGCCTACCTCGCCTCGGACGAGGCCAAGAGCGTCCACGGGGCGATCTGGACGCTGGACAACGGCATCACGGCCGGCTGACCCGGGCCTGCGGGCGGATTTTGTCCGGAAGGTCCCGGGGCGCAACGCCACTGCGGGTCCGCGGCGTTCGTTGTAGGGTGGCGCGGCGGAGGCGGACTTGCTCAGCGATCCGATCTCGCTTGCGATCGTGCAGAACGCGTTCACGACCACGGCCCAGGAGATGGGCCTGAGCGTGGTCCGCAGCGCCTACTCCACGGTGGTCAAGGAGGGGGGCGACGCCACCAGCGCGATCTTCGACGGCCGGGGCCGGCTGGTGGCGCAGTCGGTGGGCGCGCCGCTGATGCACCTTTCGAGCCTGCGGCCGTCGCTGGCCGAGCTGCTGCGCGACTTTCCGGCCGAGGACATGCGCGAGGGCGACGTCTTCGCCTTCAACGACCCCTACCGCGGGGGCATCCACTCCAACGACGTGATGCTGTTCCGGCCGGTGTGCCTGGGCGGGCGGGTGGAGTTCTTCACCGCGGCGCTGCTGCACGTGGCCGATATCGGCGGCATCGCCGCGGGCGGGCTGCCGGCCAACGCCACCGAGATGTACCACGAGGGCCTGATCCTGCCGCCGGTGCCGATCCAGCGCGCCGGCGAGCCGCAGCGGGACGTGCTCAACATCATCGCCGCCAACAGCCGCACGCCCGAGAAGGTGCTGGGCGACATCCGGGCGATGCTGGCCGGGGTCAACGTCGGGGCCAGGCGCATCGGCGGGCTGGCGCAGCGCTACGGAGTCGAGCGCCTGGGCGAACTCTGCTCCGAACTGATGGACTACTCCGAGCTGCGCACGCGGCAGGAGATCGGCAAGCTGCCCGCCGGCACCCAGCGCGGCGAATTCCTGATCGACGACGACGGGGTCGAGACCGGCAAGGACCACCGGGTGCAGGTCGAACTGGAGATCGGCCGCGACTCGATCCGCGCCGACTTCAGCGGCAGCGACCCGCAGGCGCGCGGGCCGATCAACGCCGCCCGCTCGCAGTCCATGTCGGGCGTGCTGTTCGCGGTGCGCTGCTTCCTGGACCCCGAGATCCCGGTCAACGAGGGCGTGTACCGCCCGCTCGAGGTCGAGCTGCCCTACGGCACGCTGGTCAACCCGCGCCCGCCGGCCGCCTGCAACGCCCGCATGGCGACCGTGATGGCGATCGTCGAGGCGATCCTGCAGGCGTTCGCCGGCGTCGCGCCGCACAAGGCGGTCGCCGCCTCCTGCAACGCGCACGTCTACACCCTCGACGGGGTCGACCGCGAGACCGGCAAGGTCTGGACCTATCTCGATCCGCAGTTCGGCGGCGGAGGTGCGCGCTCCGACCGCGACGGCCTGGACGTGACCGCGCCGCTGATCTTCGGCGGGGGGAGCGTCGCGGGCACCGTCGAGGCCTACGAGATCGAGTACCCGGTCCGATTCCGCCGCTTCGAGCTGTGGCGCGACTCGGGCGGAGCGGGACGCTGGCGCGGCGGACTGGGAACCCGGCGCGAGCTGGAGGTGCTGGACGACGTCCGGCTGACGGCGCGCGCCACCGACCGCTGCCGCATCCCCCCGCCGGGAATCCGCGGCGGACGGCCCGGCGCGGGAGGGGGCTGGATCGTCAACCAGGACGAAGCGGACGAGCGTGTCCTGCCGCCCAAGATCACCGCCCACGAGCTGCGCCGGGGCGAGCGACTGACGATGCTTACTTCGGCGGGCGGCGGCTGCGGCGAGCCCTGGGAGCGCGATCCCCGGCGCGTGCTGGAGGACGTGCGCGAGGGCCGGGTCTCTGTCGAGGCGGCGCGCCGCGACTACG
This sequence comes from Pseudomonadota bacterium, assembly GCA_021295775.1. Classification (GTDB taxonomy): domain Bacteria; phylum Myxococcota_A; class UBA9160; order SZUA-336; family SZUA-336; genus JAGWBS01. The sequence continues at coordinate 13,020 of JAGWBS010000021.1, forward strand.
GCGTCGCGATCGATCGGCGCACGCTGGCACTGCTCGACGACGACACCCGCAGGCTGCGCGCGGAGCGCTCCGCGCCGGAGCCGTGAGCGGACTCTTCGCCGGGATCGACATCGGGGGCACGTTCACCGACGTGGTGATAGTCGACCCGCGGGCGGGCCGACGCTTCGCCGCCAAGGCCCTGACCACGCACGCGGAACCGGCGGTGGGGGCGCTGACGGCGCTGCGCGAGGCGCTCGACCGGGCCTCGGCGGAACCCGCGCAGCTGGAGCGGGCGGTGCACGCCACCACCCTGGCGACCAATGTGATCCTGGAGCGCAAGGGGGCGAGCGTCGCCTACGTGACCACGGAGGGCTTCGGCGACCTGCTGGTAGTGGGCGCGGACCGCCGCGGCGAGACCGACAAGTACGACCTCTTCTACGAGAAGGAGCCCCCGCCCGTTCCCCGCAGCCGCACGCTCGAGATCCGCGAGCGCCTCGACCCGCAGGGGAGCGTGGTGACGCCGCTCGACCGGGCGAAGGCGGAGCGCGAACTAGAGCCGCTGCTGAAGCGGGACGACGTCGAGGCGGTCGCGATCTGCTTTCTGCACTCCTACGCCAACCCCGACCACGAGCGGCGCGTCGCCGACCTGGTCCGCTCGCTGGCTCCGGGGCTGTACGTGGCCGAATCCGCGCGCATCTGGCCCGAGTACCGCGAGTTCGACCGCGCCAGCACCACCGTGATGGCCGCCTACGTGGGGCCAGTCGTCTCGCGCTACCTGGCCGGCCTGCAGGACGAGCTGGAGCGGCTGGGAGTGCCGGGCTCGCTGCAGATCATGCGCTCCGACGGCGGGCTGATGTCGGCCGAGACGGCGAGCGACCGGCCGATCGACCTGCTCGAGTCCGGGCCCGCGGCGGGAGTGATCGCGGCGGCCGAGTTCGGGCGCGCGGCGGGGCGCGCGGACGTGATCTCGTTCGACATGGGCGGCACCACCGCCAAGGCCGGGCTGGTGCGCGACGGACGCCCGAGCGTCACCCACGACTTCCACGTCGGAGGGCTCGCCAGCTCCGGCGCGCGCGCCATCCGCACCGGCTTCCCGGTCAAAATCCCGGTGATCGACCTGGCCGAGGTGGGCGCCGGCGGCGGAAGCCTCGCGCGCGTCGACGCGGCGGGCGCGCTCCACGTCGGGCCCGAGAGCGCCGGCTCCGAGCCCGGTCCGGCCTGCTACGGACGCGGCGGCACGCGGCCCACGGTGACCGACGCCAATCTGGTGCTCGGCTACCTGAACCCGGACTATTTCCTGGGCGGCAGCATGCGCATCGACGCCGAGGCCGGCCGCCGGGCCGTCGCCGAGCACGTCGCCGGGCCGCTGGGAATGCAGACGGCCGAGGCCGCCGCCGGGATTCACGAGATCGCCAACGCCAGCATGGCGGCGGCGATCCGCATCGTGACCGTCGAGCGCGGGGTCGACCCGCGCGACTTCGCGCTGCTGGCGTTCGGCGGCGCCGGGCCGGCCCACGCCGTGCGCGTGGCCGGCGAGTACGACATTCCGGAGGTGATCGTGCCGCCCGACCCCGGCGTGAGCTCGGCCCTCGGCCTGCTGGTCTCCGAGGCCGCCTCCGAATTCGGCCGCACGCGGATTCAGGACCAGGACGCCGCCGACCCCGCTCCGATCGAAGCGATCTACGCCGAGCTGGAGCTGCAGGGGCGGCGGACGCTGGCCGCGGAGGGCGTGGCGGAGGAGCGGATCGAGATCGAGCGCCAGGCCGACCTGCGCTTTCGCTACCAGTCCCACGCTCTGAGCGTGGCGCTCCCGGCCGGGCGGCTGCGCGCGGAGGACCTGGAGCGCGCCGCCGTGGACTTCCGCGCTGCCTACGAGCGCACCTACGGCGTGCGCCAGGAGGACCCGGTGCAGTTCGTCGGCTACCGCGTACGGGCCGTGGGGCGCGGGACCCGCTTCCGGCTCGCGCCGCTTCGAGCGGCGCCGGGCCGTCCCTCCCCCGCCCCGGTCGACGGCAGCCGGCCGGTCTACTTCCGCGAGTGCGGCGGCTTCACCGACACCGCCGTCCACCGGCGCGAGCGGCTCGTCCCCGGCCAGGTCGTGGCCGGCCCCGCGATCGTCGAGGAGCCCGCCTCCAGCACCGTCGTCCCGCCGGACTACGCGGCCGAGGTCGACGCACACGCCTGCCTGGTGATCCGCAAGGCGTAGTCCGCGCGGCCCGCCCGGAGGCCGACCGTGCGGGCGCCGGGCGCGGCGCCGCTGGTTGACAGGCCACGCTCGGCGACCGTAGAACCGGACGCTCCCGCGGCAAGGGGCCCGGGAACCACCCGGGACAGACTGCCGCGTACCACTCCGACCTGCCGGCGTCCCGGCGCCCGAAGGAGAAATCCGTGTCCGAAAACGAGAGCGTCGAAGGCCTGGTCCGCGCGGGCCAGCTCGACTGGTTCGACACCGGCGGAGGAAATCAGGTCAAGGTCCTGCGCGTGAGCGAGGAAACCGGGGCCTACAGCGCTCTGTTCAAGGCGGCGGCCGGCACCACCAACCCGCCGCACCGGCACCTGGGACCGGCGGACTTCTACGTGCTGTCGGGATCGATCGAGTACCGCAACGGCCGGGCCGAGGCGGGCGACTGGATCTACGAGCCGACGGGCGCGCTCCACGAGGCGACCCACCATCCCGAGGAAACGGTCTACCTGGCCAACGTGTACGGGCCGATCGCCTACCTCGACGCGGACGGGAACGTCGCCAGCGTGTCCGACGGCAGCCAGATGAAGGCTCTGCTGCCGCGCTAGCCGGAAGCGCCCCTAGAGCTTGGCGATCACCTCGTCCGCGTAGCGGCGCTGGCGGTCCTTCATCTTCTGCAGCGGCGGGTCCATCATGGAGGACAGATCGTGGGGGTCGCCGGTCCGCTCCAGCCAGGGCACGGTGGTGACGTGGGTGACGCCGGCGTCCTCGAGTTCCCGATAGCCCGCCGGATCGTCCGCCTGGGGCGCCGAGGCGTAGACGCTCAGAGGATGCCCGGAGCGCCCGAATTCCCGCTGGAATCCCTCGATCGTGGCCAAGCCCTCGCGGATCTCCGCGGCCCCCAGGAAAGCCGGCGTCCAGCCGTCCGCCAGACGGGCCACCCGGCGCAGCGCCGGCCGGCTGTTTCCGCCCACCACCACCGGCACCGGGCCCCGCATCCCCGGGCTCATGGACATCCGGTCGAAGCCGTAGAACTCGCCGTGGTGCTCGACCAGTTCGCCCGTCCAGAGCTTGCGCATGACTTCGACCATCTCGTCGGCGCGCCGCCCGCGGGTGTGGAAGTCGTGGCCGAGCAGCTCGAACTCCTCCTTCAGCCAGCCCAGCCCCAGCCCCAGGCCGATGCGGTAGCCCGACAGGCGGGCGACCGTCCCCAGCGCCTTGGCGACGTGGAAGGGATCGCGCATCGGCAGCACGTAGACGCTCTGAATGAAGTTCAGGCGCTCGGTGACCGCCGCCATCATGCCGCTGGCGACCCACACGTCCGCCCAGGGGGTCTCCGGCGACCAGGCGCGCTCTCCCGATTCGTTGTACGGGTAGCGGGCCGCGATCGTCTCGTGATGGACCAGGTGATCCGACAGCACCATGGTGTCGTAACCGTGCGACTCGGCCAGCGACGCCAGCTCGATCCAGCAGTCCGGGTTGGTGAACGTCAGGGTGGCGCAGAATTTCACGGGGTGTCCTTCGCTTAAGCCGCTTCCGGCGGGGCGCCATCTTAGCTCTCCGAGTTCATCCGAGTCCGCCGGATCCCGACACCGGCCCCGCCTGGACCCACGGCTCGGAAATCCAGTGCCCGTGCAGGCATTCATTTCCTGATCCCCTCCTCACAATCAATTTGACAACGATTATCAATATCGTTATCGAAGGTGCCCATCTGGCCACGCATACAGCCCCGACACCCACTGAAGGAGTCCCGGATGATCGCTGCCCCGAAACGCCGATTCTCGGTTTGCACCTGCCTCGGTTTGGCCGCGCTGCTTTTCGCTCCCGCCGCCCAGGCCCAGGAGACCGCGGAGGAATTGCGCGTCCCCGAGCGGATCGTGGTGATCGGCTCGCGCGACGCCGAGCGGAGCCTGACCGGCGCGGGCCACTACATCGACGCCGACGAGTACCGGCTGCGCGGCTACGACGACATCAACCGCGCGCTGCGCGGCGGGCCCGGCGTCTCCCTGCGCGAAGAGGACGGCTACGGACTGTTCCCGAACATCAGCCTGCGCGGCGTGGACTCCCAGCGGACCAGCAAGCTGACGCTGATGGAAGACGGCATTCCCACGGCGCCGGCCCCCTATTCCGCACCGGCGGCCTACTACTCCCCCAACGTCGCGCGCATGAGCGCGCTGGAAGTGCTCAAGGGCACCAGTCAGATCGCCTACGGGCCGCACACCACCGGCGGGGTGATCAACTACGTGTCCACGCCGGTCCCCGAAAGGCCCAGCGCCTACCTGTCCGCTTCGTACGGCAGCGACGCGGACATCCGCCTGCACGGCTACGCCGGCAACGCCTGGGAGACCGGGGCGGGGACGCTCGGCCTGCTGGCGGAGGTCTACCGGCGCAGCACCGACGGCTACAAGGACATCGATCTGCGCGGCGGCGACACCGGCTTCAAGCGCGACGAGCACATGCTCAAGGCCTATTTCATCCCCGACGGCCCGCTCGACCAGCGCTTCGAGGCCAAAGTCGGATTCACCCAGCTCGACGCCGACGAGACCTATCTGGGCCTGACCGACGAAGACTTCGACGCGGATCCCTACCGCCGCTACGCCGCCTCGTTCGCGGACAACATCGGCACGCGGCACATGCGCAGCTACCTGCGCTGGAGCGCGGACCTCCGGGACGACCTGGAAGTGACCGCTACGGCCTTCTACAACCGCTTCAAGCGCAACTGGTTCAAGCAGCGGGGCGACGGCAGCACCGGATCCCGCGGACTGGCCAACCCCGACGTGCTGGCCGTCTGGAAAGGCGAGGCCGCGGGCAAGCTGGACTACCGCAACAATCGCCGCGAGTACTACTCCACCGGCGTCCAGGCCGACCTGACCTGGCTGCGCGAAATCGGCGGCGCCAGCCACGGCTTCCAGCTGGGGGTGCGCTGGATGGAGGACGAGATCGAGCGCAACCAGAACAACGAGGCCTTCCTCCAGGACGCCTCGGGAACGATCACCGACCGCGTGGACTCGGGCGAGTGCTCGGGCGCCTGCCGGCTGCAGCAGTCCGAGTCGCTGGCCGTCTTCGTCAAGGACACCATCACCCTGGGCGCGCTGACGATCGAACCCGGTCTCCGCTTCGAGCGCATCCAACAGGTCTCCAAGCGCTACCGGAGCGACGGCAGCGGGCAACTGGCGCCGCGCAGCGGCGGCATCGACGGCCTGGACCACTACCGCGAAACGCTCTCGGTGACCTCGCCCGGGCTCGGGATCCGCTACCAAGTCAGCGACGAGCTGAGCCTGTTCGGGGGCGTCCACCGCGGCGTGTTCCTGCCCTCGCCCAGCGCCCACGCGCGTTCGGGCTTCGAGGAGGAGACCAGCACGGCGTTCGAACTGGGCACGCACTGGACGCCGTCGCAGCGCTTCCAGGGATCCCTGACGCTGTTCCGGACGGACTTTCAGGACCTGATCGTGGTGGACAACCTCGGCTCGGGCGGCGCGGATACCGACAAGAACGCCGGGGACGTGAACAGCCAGGGCCTCGAAATTCAGTTGCGCTTCGATCCCGGCGCGGGCCAGGGCTGGAGCTTCCGCAATCCCTGGGAACTGGCCGTCACGCTGACCGACGCCGAACTGGACGGCGACGCCCACTCAGAGGACCACGAGTCGCTCTTCTCCGGCGGCGAGGACGGAAACGACGTGCCCTACATCCCGGGCCACGTGGTCTCCCTGCGCACCGGGCTGGAATTCGACCGTCTCGGGCTTTATCTCGACGCCTACTGGATCGACGAAACCTATTCCACGGCGTCCAACGCCGACGGTCCCACGGACCCCGACGGCCATCTCGACTACAACTTCGGCAAGACCGACGACTACGGGATCGTGGATCTGTCGGCGCGCTACGCGATCAACGAGCGGGCCCGCATCTCCGCCAACCTCCACAACCTGTTCGACGAGGAGTACATCGTGTCGCGGCACCCGATCGGACCGCGGCCCGGCCTGTCCCGGCAGTTCCGGATCGGCTTCGATTACGACTGGAACTGACCGGCTTCGATTCCCACCCCCGCTACGGGGAAGCGGATGAGCGGTCCCGGCCCGAATCCCCTCGGCCGGGGCCGCTCCTCGGCTCGGCGACCCGCGGCGCAGGCGATCCTCGCCCCGTCGCGTCCACGGGCGCCGTTCCCCGCGCGTAGTAGACTGAAAGCGTCTCGAATGCGGGGAGCGGCATGCGCGTCGGAGAGATCGTCGGAGAGGATCTGGCAGCGGAGGGGAAGCCTCTGGACGGGGTTCGGATCCTGGCCATCGAGCAGATGCAGGCCATGCCCTTCGCCACCCAGCTTCTGGCCCAGATGGGCGCCGAAGTGGTCAAGGTCGAGCACCCGGTTCACGGGGAATCCGCCCGCGGCTCTCAGCCGCCGGTGCACGACACCGACGGCCAGGACGTCGGCCCGACCTACCTGCGCAACAATCTCTGCAAGAAGAGCATCTGCGTCGATCTCAAGCAGCCCGAGGGGGTAGAGCTGATCAAGCGCCTGGCGCCGCGCTTCGACGTGCTGGGCGAGAACTTCAAGGCCGGTACCCTGCAGCGCCTGGGCCTCGGCTACGAAGTGCTCTCCGAGATCCACCCCGCTCTGGTCTACGTCTCCGTCTCCGGCTTCGGGAACCTGGGCGAGTCTCCCTACCGCTCCTGGGGCGCCTACGCGCCGATCGCGGAGGCGATGGGCGGCTTCTACGAAATGAACCGGAGCTCCCCGGACGAACGTCTCCGCCCGGGGGTCGCCGGCGCCCTGGGCGACATCGGATCGTCGCTCTTCGCGGCGATCGGCATCCTGACCGCCCTGCGCCATCGCGACCGCACCGGCCGGGGGCAGCACGTCGACGTGGCCATGTACGACGCCATGGTCGCGATGGCCGACGTCGTGCCCTTTTTCTGGTCGATGGGCATGCGCGGAAGCAAAGAGGGCCGGCGGCGCGGCGTGGTCGACGTGTTCCAGGCCAAGGACGGCTTCTTCATGCTGCAGTGCGTCCGCGACCACCAGCTCGAGGCACTCGCCCGCGCGGTCGGCCACCCGGAGTGGATCGGAGACCCGCGGCTGCCGGACCGTCTGGCCTGGGCGCGCGAAGTCGAGTCGTTGATCCGGCCCGGCATCGAGGGCTGGGCCAAGGACATGACCATCCTCGAAGCCTGCACGCAGCTCAACGCCCAGGGCGTGGCCTGCGGACCCTGCAACGGCCCGGAGCACGTGATCGGCGATCCGCACGTGAAGTCGCACAACATGCTGATCGAGGTGCCCCGGCCCGATTCGGACGAACCGCTGCTGGTGGTCGGCAACCCGATCAAGCTGTCCCGCAGCGCCGAGGGTCCGGTCACGCGCTGGCCGACGCTCGGCCAGCACACCGCGGAGATCCTGGAGTCCGAACTCGGAATGAGCGCGAGCGAAATCGAGGACCTGCGCCAGCGCGGGGTCGTCTGAGGGGGATCGGGATGGATCGGGCGACGCCGCGCTTCGCCCTTCTGGCGCTGCTGGTCGCCGTCGCCTGCGAGACCCGCGAGTGGGTCCAGACCAAGCCCGAGCCCGAGGGCTACCCCTTCGAGAGCGCCCACAAGATCTGCCACAGCTGGGCCGAAACCTACGCCCAGAAGGACGATCCGCCCCCTCCCTACGGGGCCTTCCCCGGACCGCGGGAACAGCGGATCGACTGGGGGATCTACCTCGGCTACTACCGGCGCTGCATGGAGCACTACGGCTGGGTGCGGGAGGTCACGACGGAGGCGGAGACCGCCCCGGAAACCTCCGAGCCGACCGCTCCCTGAACCGACAGCCGGAGAGGCCGGCCGCCGCCGGCCATGGATCAGGTCCCCTGGTAGCGCCAGGGGGCCGAGGGTTGCTCGGCGGCTTCGTCGACGGTCCAGTGCGGAAGGGCGAAGTCCTCGCCGACCTGCCTGAAGACCGCCCGCACGCGCGTGCCGATGCCGACCGAGGCGACCACTTCGGGCGGAGCCAGCTCCCCGTCGGGGGTGACCAGGTTGCCCACCAGACGCAGGGCTTCGTGCTCGGTCGGGCGGCCGCGCTGCTCGTCGAGTTCGACCAGCAGGATGTGGTACGGCAGCGAGTCGCGGAACGCCGGCTGGATGGCGTGGTGAACTTCACAGTACGAAACCACCGTGCCGCGGCCCTCGACCGCGTCCCACCCGTAGTCCGGAGTCCCGTCCCAGGGCGATCCGGCGCCGGGCGGATAGGACAGCAGACCGTTGCTCTTCCAGCGCTGCAGCCGCAGCTCGCCCCGGCCGCAGAACTCGAAGAAGGCCTTGTTCTCCGCGTCGCGGTCGTCCACGAAGAGCTTCATTCCCAGGTGTTCACCGTTCAGAGGCAAGACGCCGCTCCTATCCCTTGCGCATTACCAGCGCGGATCCCAGGTTCGGCATGCCCCAGCCCAGGTTCGCGCTGATCTCGCAGTCGCGCACCTGGCGGCAGCCGCCCTCGGAGTATTCGTATGTGTGCTGCCGGCGGCCGTCCGGGCCGAGCGGGCAGTAGTCGTCCACTTCGCCGCGGAGCTGACGGACGTTCTCGATCACCATGTTCATGCCGTGCGTATAGCCCTCGCACAGGTGGCCGCCGGCGGTGTTGTTGGGCCGGCGACCGCCCAGTCCGATGGTGCCGTCGCTGACGTAGTCCCCGCCCTCTCCCTTGGCGCAGAAGCCGTAGTCCTCTAGCTGCAGCAGCGTGGTGAAGCTGAAGGCGTCGTAGGAGCCGGTCACGTCCACGTCCTCCGGCCCCACGCCGGCGTTGGGCCAGAGGATGTCGCGGGCGTAGTAGCCGGCCACGCGCGTGATCGGGCCGTGCTGGTAGTGCATGTCCATGCGCGGCTTCATGCAGCGGCCGACGACCGACAGGATCCGGGCCGGTGTGTGCTTCAAGTCACGGGCGCGCTCCGCCGAGGTGACGATCAGGCAGGTCGCGTTGTCGGTCTCCACGCAGCAGTCGAGCAGGTGCAGCGGGTAGGCGATCGGCCGGCTCGAGAGCACGTCGTCGACCGTCACGCGCTGGGAGTAGTACGCCTTGGGGTTGTTGGACGCGCCCCAGGAGTGGAAAACCTTGACGTGCGCGACCTGCTCGGGCGTGGTCCCGAACTCGTACATGTGGCGCATGAAGCTGTGGGCGAAGATCTGCGCCGGGCTGGTCTGGCCGTTGGCCGCGCTGAAAAGGCCGTCGCCCGAGATCGCGGGCGCAACGCGGCCGGAGCCGCCCATGCGCGCGCCGGTCGCCCCGTTCATGGAGCGGAAGATCGCGACCGTGTTGCACATCCCGGCCTCGATCACGCCGATCGCCAGGCCGATCAGCGCCTCGATGCTGGAGCCGCCGCCGAGCACGTCCATGTAGTAGTTGAGGCGCATGCCCATGTCGGCGCCGATGGTGGGCGACATGGTCGAGTCCATGACCATGTACGACATCATCCCGTCCACGTCGCCCGGCTCGAGTCCGGCATCGGCGAGCGCGTTTCGCACCGCCTCCACGCCCATGTGGCGGGTGGTGCGGCCGGAGTCGCGGGTGTAGGCGGTCTCGCCCACGCCCACGATGGCGTACTTGTCGCGCAGATTGCCGGGCGCGGCCGATTCGACGTCCTTGAGTGAGCCTTGGGTCACCTACAGCCTCCGGGTTGAGCGGGCGGATTATACAGGCGGGTCCCGGGGGGGGGGGGGGGGCGGTGCCGGCACCAGCCGCCTCCGCTCGCCTGCGGCTCGCTGCGCGCCGGTCCTGCCGGACCGGCTTGCACTGACGGGTCCCGGCGCCTCGCGGCGGCCCCTCGGATCGGCCTTCGCCGGGGTCGGGGGTCAGGGAGCGGAGTCGGGGGGAGTGGCTTGGGGGAAGCCGAGGTGGTCGGCCGTGCGGTCCCAGGGGAGCGGGGGACGGCCGAGTTCGGCGCACAGGGCGACGGCTTCGCGGACCAGTTCGACGTTGGAGGGCTGGCGCTCGCCGGCGAACATCTCCAGGCCGAGGTGGAGGTGGCCGCCGCGTTCGAGGGCGGCGCGGGCGATGCCCGTCTCGAACAGGTCGGCTCCCACGGCCGAGACCCCCCAGGCGAGCGGGGCGTCGCCGAGGATCTCCAGGTAGGCGTCGAGCGCCCGGCGGGTCGGGGGCAGTCCGAAGGGCAGCATGCGTCCATTGGGGGCGGTGCCGGGGTAGCCTCCCGCCCCGCCGAGGTAGAACTTGATCCAGGTCCCCGGGGGCAGCCGGCCCGCGCGCAGGAAGGCCAGCACGGTGTGCAGGAAGGTGGGCTCGAAGATGGCGAAGGTCATCGCCATCCGGCGGCGAAAGCAGGTGTCGATCGCCTGCGAGACGATCGACAGCGGGTTGGCGTAGACGTGCTCGCCGGGCGCCGGTGCGCCGTCTTCGCCCAGCACGCCCAGATTGAGCGAGCCCGGGTCGATCGCGCCCACGCGCGTCAGGCCGAGATCGTTCAGCGCGAAGACGTGTCCCAGGCGATCGTGGAGCGAGCCGTGGCTGCGCACTGTCGGATACAGGATCGCGCCCGGCCGCCGGGCCAGGATCGGCCGCCAGGCCTCGACGTAGAAGTCCATCCCGTTGAGGCCGCCCGCGTCCGGCGGCGCGTGGTTGTGGACCATCGACGCGCCCGCCTCGAAGACCGCCTCGGCGTCGGCGCGGACCTCGTCGACGCTGTGGGGCACGTGGGGATTGAACGATTTGGGCACGACGCCGTTGATCACGGCCTCGATCAGGACCGGCGTGTCGCTCACGCGCCCTCCCGCTCAGCCCAGGATCGAGCCGGCGAGCCAGCCGCCGTCGCAGACGAACTCGGAGCCCGTGCTGTGCGACGACTCGTCCGAGGCCAGGAAGACCACCATCTGGGCGATCTCGTCTGGCGTGCAGTTGAGCTTGAGCGGGTACTCGCCCGAAACGTCGCGTCTGCTGGGCAGGCCCTCGAACAGTCCGGGGTCGGTCATGGCGGTCTCGATGCCGGCTGGGTGAACGGAGTTCACCCGGATGCCGTGCGGCCCCAGTTCGATCGCCGCGGTCTTGGTCATGCCCGTGACCGCGAACTTGCTGGCCACGTAGGCCATCAGGTAGGTGGCGCCGACCAGTCCCTGACTGGAGGAGATGTTGACGATCGAGCCGCGCCCGCGCTCGACCATGGCGCGCCCCGCCGCCTGGATGCCCAGGAAGCAGCCGACCTGGTTCACTTCAACGATCCGCCGGTAGTCCTCCAGCGAGGTCTCCAGCAGCGGGCGGAACTTGATGATGGCCGCGTTGTTGACCAGTACGTCGAGCCCCCCGAGGGCCTCCGAGACGTCCACGGCACGCGCCCAGGCGTCCTCGCTGCACACGTCGAGCGGGACGAAGTGAGCGGCTTCGCCGATCTCCTCGGCGACCGCACGACCCTCTGCCTCGAGCACGTCTCCCAGCACCACGCTCGCGCCCTCGGCCACGAAACGGCGGGCCACGCCCTCGCCCAGGCCGCGGGCCGCTCCCGAAACCAGCGCCACTTTCCCGTCCAGACGTCCCATTCCACTGCCTCCTGTCGCGGCCATCCTGGAGAATCTCAGGATCGCTCGTTCTCTCCGTCGCCGGAGTCCTCCGACGCCCCTTCGCCCGTCTCCGTCTCCGCGCCGGAACCGATCAGCTCCGGTGCCGAATAAGGTTGCACCCTCGCCTCGATCTGGGAAAGGTCCTCGATTTTGGCGGCGCTCGCCGCTCCGCCAAGGTCTTCGATGCGCCGCGCTTGAGGCAGCAGGCGAGTCTCGAGCGATCGGACGCCCTTGTTGTAGGAATCCACGGCGGCGTCGAGGGACTTCCCGACCCTGCCGATGTGCTGAACGTAAGTGCCGAGCCGCCGGTAGAGCTCCAGGGCGGTGTCGGCGATCTCCTGGACGTTCTTCTGGATGTCTTCCTGCTGCCAGCCGACGGCGATGGTCCGGATGAGGGCGATCAGCAGGCCGGGCGTCGCGATCAGGACCCGGTGCTGATTCCACGCCTCCTGCCAGAGCGTGGGTCGGACTCGGGTGGCGGCGTCCAGGATGGTCTCGGCGGGGACGAACATGACCACGAAGTCGAAGGAACTGGGCAGCTCGGCGGCGTAGTCCTTGGAGGAGAGATTTCGGGCGTAGGCGATCAGCGAGTCGGCATGGCGGTCGAGCAGCTGGTTGCGCTGAGCCTCGTCTTCCGTCTCGTGCGCGGTCAGATAGGCGTCCAGGGGCGTCTTGGCGTCGATCACGATCTGCTTGCCGCCGGGGATCCGGACGGTGACGTCGGGCCGGAGCCGGCGCTCGCCCGTGTCCAGCGTGTCCTGCTCGATGAAGTCGACGTGCTCGGTCATGCCCGAGGCCTCGAGCACGTTGCGAAGCGTCTGCTCTCCCCACAGGCCGCGGACCTGGGGGGAGCGCAGTGCCTCGCGCAGTCCGCCGGTCTCGCTGCGGAGCTGGTCAAGCTGTTTCTGGGTCTGCCCGATCAACTCGTTGACCTGCGCGTAGGCGCCGCTGCGCTTGGTCTCGAGTTCGCGGACGTGCTTGTCGAAGGAGTCGAGCTTCTCTCTGACCGGCTTGACCAGCTCGCGGACCGCCCTCTCCCGCTCGCCGAGGGTCTTGTCGGCCAATTCGCTGTGCTGCTCGAACTGCACCCGGGCCTGCTTGAGGAACTCCTGGCTGCTGGACTGGACGACTTCCGAGGCGATCCCCTTGAAGTGCGTGTCCAGTTGCCCGCGCGCCTTCTCCAGCTCCTCCCGCCG
>JAGWBS010000021.1:25986-44169 GCA_021295775.1 Pseudomonadota bacterium
GCGCGTACCAGGCGCCCGCCCCGCCGAGCAGCAGGCCGACGACGATGGCGAGCGCTATGTCCATTCGCTCCTCCGGCGCCGGCCGCCTATCCCAGCGCCCCCGAATCGCGCAGCTTCGCGATCCTGTCGGCATCGTAGCCGAGCACGTCGCCCAGCACCTCGTCGGTGTGCTGTCCGGAGTCCGGCGCGCGGGTCGGCCGGGGGAGTTCCTCGCCGCCGATCTTGATCGGGAACTGGAGCTGGTCGCTGTCGAGCTCGCTGGCGGGGTACCAGGGGAAGCGGTGCTGGAACTGCGGGTCGTCCACGATCGTCTTGGGCGTGTTGACCGGCGCGATCGGCGTGTTGTGCTCGTTGCCGAAGGCGATCCACTCGGCCGAGCTCCGGCCGCGGAAGATATCGCGCAGCTCGGCCTGGAGTTCGCGGTTGCCGGGGGCGTGGTCCGCGTACTTGGAGCCCGGCCACTTCTCGAACAGCTCCATGCGCCCGACGCCCTCGCAGAAGTTCTTCCAGAACGCCTGCTCCGAGGCCATGAAGAGCACGTGGCCGTCCGACGACTCGTACACCTGGTAGCGCACCCCGTGGATCATGCCGGCGGTCCCCGGCGCTCGGCGCTCGTAGTTGTCGGACTTGTTGCCCGTCACCTCGGACTGGGGACGCTCGTAGGCCTTCCACGACTCGCTGCGGTACCAGTCCATGTAGGCGGCGGCGTCGGACTGCGCGATCTCCATCCTGCAGCCCACGCCGGTCTCGCGCGCGCGGATCACGCCCGCCAGGATGCTGTAGGCGCCCATCAGGGGACCCGCGTGGATCCCCATCGAGGCGTGGCCCGGCAGGTAGCAGAAGCCGTCGTCGTCGTAGGCCGGCTCGACGATCCCCCCCCAGGTGTCGTAGGCCACGCCGTGAATGGGCATGTCCTTGTAGGGCCCGGTGGCGCCGTAGCCGGAGATGCCGCAGAAGACGATCCGGGGATTGACCTCGGTCATGCGCTCGAAGCTGATCCCGCGGCGTTCCAGCGCGCCGGGGCGCATGGCCTCGATCACCACGTCGGCGCCTCGCACCAGGTCGAGGTAGGTCTCGACTCCCTCGGGCTTGCGCAGGTCGAGCTCGATGCTGCGCTTGCTGCGGTGAATGTGCAGGAAGAGCAGCGAGTTGCCCTGGACGATCGGCCAGGTCATCTCGCGCACGTAGTCTCCGCCGGGCGCCTCGACCTTGATCACGTCGGCGCCGAAGTCGGCCAGGTAGCCGCCCATCTCGCCGGGTCCGAGCAGGGAACTCTCGATCACGCGCATGCCGGCCAGCGGGCCTCGATTCGCACTCATGCCTCTCTCCTCCATTGGTCGAGCGGGCCCACGCTATGCCCATCGCCGGAGCGGATGCAAGCGCCCCCATCAGACGGGGGCCGGCGCCGGCGCGAAACCCGCCGCCGGGGCTGAGAGAATGGCGGGAGAAAGGAGGCGCACATGCAGTTCGAAGGCAAGGTCGCCATCGTGACGGGCGCCGGCGGCGAGATCGGCGCCGCCTACGCCGAAGGGATCGCCGCTGAGGGTGCGGCCGTGGTCGTCGCTGACCTGGACGAGGCGGGCGGCCGCAAGACCGTCGACAGCATCCGGGCCGCGGGGGGCGAGGCGCACTTCGTGCGGGTCGACATCGGTTCGAGTGAGTCGACCGAGGCCCTGGCGCGGGCCACCGTCGAGACCTGCGGCGGGATCGACTTCCTGGTCAACAACGCGGCGTTCTTCAACGACCTGCGCCACGAGCCGCTGATCGAGTGCGACTTCGACTACTACCTGAAGGTCTTCGACATCAATCTGCACGGCGCGCTGCGCTGCGTGCGCGCCTGCTATCCCAGCATGCGCGAGCGCGGGGGCGGGTCGATCGTCAATCAGTCCTCCACCGCGTCCTGGATGGCGGCCGGCTACTACGGACTGACCAAGCTCGGGATCAACGGCCTGACGCGCGATCTGGCCCACGAGCTCGGACCGATGGGGATCCGCGTCAACGCCATCGCTCCCGGCCCGACGGACACCCGGGCGCTGCGCAGCGGCGCCCCCGACGAGATCCTGGACGCGCTGGTCGGCCAGATGGCGATCCGCCACCTGGGACACCCCCGGGACCTGGTCGGCACCTGTCTGTTCCTGCTGTCGGACGCCTCGGCCTGGATGAGCGGCCAGATCCTCACGGTGGACGGCGGCCAGACGCTGCGCGTGTAGGCTGACTCCGCCCATGCCCCTCGCCCATCCAGCCGCGTTCGGAGCGCCGTGGAGCCCGCCGGGCGCCGGCCGAGGCGCGCCGCGTTGAGCGGGCGGCGCCTGCCCGAAGGCAAGCTGGCTCCCGGGCTGCTCACCGAGCTGCTCGGCGAGGCGGCCGCGCCCAGCCCCGAGCTTCGCCTGGGGCCGCAGGTCGGCGAGGACGCCTGCGCGATCGACGTCCCCGCCGGCGCGCTGGTCGTGGCGGCCGACCCGATCACGCTGACGGGCGAGGACGTGGGCGCCCACGCCGTCGTCATCAACGCCAACGACGTGGCCGTGACCGGTGTCGCCCCGCGCTGGTTCACCGCCACGGTCCTGCTGCCTCCGGGCACCGAGGAGTCCCTGCTGCGGCGGCTGTTCGGGAGCATGCGCCAGGCGCTCGACGCGCTCGGCGCCGTGCTGGTCGGAGGACACACGGAGGTGACGGCGGCCGTGGTCCAGCCGCTGGTCGCCGGGCAGATGTTCGGACTGGCCCCCGACGGTCGGGTCCTGCCCACCGGAGGGGCGCGCCCCGGGGACGCGGTCTTCCAGGCCGGGCCGGTTCCCGTCGAAGGCGCGGCGGTGCTGGCGGAGAAGTCGGCGCCGGCGCTCGACGCCCTGCCCGGGCCGATTCTCGCAGCCGCCCGGCGCGCGCTGGTCGAGCCAGGCATCTCGGTCGTCGCCCCTGCCCTGGCCGCGGCCGAGCTGGGAGCCGCCGCCCTGCACGACCCCACGGAAGGAGGGCTGGCGTCGGGGCTGGAGGAGTTGGCCGTCGCCTCGGGGGTCCGCCTGCGGCTGAACGAAGACCGGATCGACTGGTTCGAGCCGGGGCGCGCGGTCTGCGCCGCGACGGGCGCGGATCCCTGGGGAACGCTGGCGTCCGGCTGTCTGCTGGGTGCCTTCCGGCCGGAGCGGGCCGCGGCGGCCGTCGAGGAACTGTCCGCGCGGGGCTTCGCCGCGCGGGTCATCGGCCGGGCGGAGGCCGGCCGGGGCGTCTACCTCTCGGACGGAACTCCCGCGCCGCGTTTCGAGCGCGACGAGGTCAGCCGGGTGCTGGAATCGCCTCCCGAACGACCCCGCCGGAGCCGCTGAGGCCCTCGCGCCGCGGCCGGGGAAACTCTGCTCGCTTCCGGGTCCGCGCCCCGCCCAGGGCCGACGGCGCATCGCGGCGCGGAGCGCACTCGCGGACGCGCGATCCGGTCAGGAGAGCGGCTGGTTCAGCTCGACCATGTTCCCGGCGGGATCGTGGATGAAGCACTGCCGCCCGCCGTTGGGGATCTGGATGACCTTGCTGACTTCGATCCCCTGGCCCTGGAGTTCATCCACGGTCGCGTCGAGGTCTTCGACCCGGAACGCGAAGTGCTGCCCTTTGGGGGCCTGGTGGTCTTGCTGGTAGATCAGGTGGATCTCCTGCCCGCCGCTGCGCAGCCACAGGCCGGGAATCCCGAAATCGGGACGCGGCAGCTTCTCGAGCCCCAGCACGTCCATGTAGAAGCTTCCGACCTCTTCCACGTCGTGGACGTTGATGGAAACGTGATGCACCCCGGAGAGCTTCATCTCCGTCCTCCTCGCAGCGCGCCGAGGATATCACGCGGCCCGGCGCGCCGGTCCTCTCCCGCCCGGGCGCGGCGTCCCCGCAGAATCGTTCCGCTAGAATGAATCCGTCGCACAGGCGGAGGTTGGAGGCCGTGATCGACCTCGAGGAAGTGTCCCGCGAATACCGGCGTGGGGCGGACCGAGTGCTGGCTCTGGACCGGGTTTCGTTGCACGTCCCGCGCGGCCGCTTCGTCGCCCTGATGGGCCCCTCGGGATCGGGCAAGTCGACGCTGCTCAACATCCTGGCCGGCCTGGACCGGCCCAGTTCGGGCGGCGTGCGGGTGGCCGACACCGACCTCGGCCGGCTGAGCGACGAAGATCTCGCGCGCTTCCGGGCGAGCCACATCGGCTTCGTGTTCCAGTTCTTCAACCTGATCCCGGTGCTCGACGCGCGCGCCAACGTGGAGCTGCCGCTGCTACTCACGCGCCTGGGGCGCGCCGAGCGGCGCGAACGCGCCGAAACCGCGCTGCGCATCGTGGGCCTGCAGGAACGCGCCCGCCACGCCCCCGGCGAGCTTTCGGGCGGCGAGCAGCAGCGCGTCGCGATCGCGCGCGCGATCGTCTCCGACCCGGAGATCGTGGTCGCGGACGAGCCCACCGGCGACCTCGACGCCAAGAACGCCGCGGACACTCTGGAGCTGCTGCGCGAGCTGCGCCTGGCGTTCGACAAGACCGTCGTCATGGTCACGCACGACCCGCGCGGGCGCGAATACGTCGACCAGGTGTTCGAGCTGGACAAGGGCGTGCTGCAGCCCGGATCCGACGGCTCCGACACGGGGGTCACGTGAAGTTCCTGCCGCTGATCTGGAGGAACCTGACCCGCAACAAACTGCGCTCGCTGCTCACCGCGGGCGCGATCGCGCTGGCGGTGGCGCTGGTCTGTCTGCTGCGCACCATGCCCGAGGGCATGGACCGGATGCTGAACGAGTTCGCCAGCGACAACCGCATCAATGTCCACCACCGGGCCGGGCTGGTGTACTCGCTGCCCTACGTCTACCTGCGGCGCGTCAGCGCGCTGCCGGGCGTGGAGGCGTCCGCCAGCATGACCTGGTTCGGCGGCGTCTTCGACGAGGACGAAGGCGTGACCTTCCCCAATTTCGCCATCGAGCCGGAGCGCGTGGCCGCGGTCTGGCCCGACTGGGAAGTCGCCCCCGAGGCGCTGGCGGACTTCGAGCGCCTGCGCAATGGAGCGCTGGTCGGCGAGTCCACGCTCAAGCGCTACGGCTGGCAGCCGGGCGACCTCGTCACCCTCAAGGGGACCGTCTTTCCACTGGATCTGGAGTTCCGGATCGTGGGAGAGATCCCGGGCTCCACGCCCTACTTCCTGCTGCAGCGGGAGTACCTCGACCAGGCCCTGCGCGGCCTGGGCAGCCCGAACGGCCTGGACTTCCTGGGAACCATCTGGCTGCGCGTCCCCGATCCCGATCGCGTCGATCCGCTGATGCAGACGATCGACGGAATGTTCCGCAACAGCGACGCCCCGACCGCCAGCGAGACCGAGAAGAGTTACTTCCAGAACTTCTTCAGCCTGCTGGAGGGCTTTCTGACCGTCGTTCTGATCGTCACCGGGCTGGTGGCGTTGTGCATCGTGTTCATCGCCGCCAACACCGCCAGCCTGGCGGTGCGCGAACGGCTGCGCGAGATCGCGGTGCTGCGCGCGCTGGGCTTCGGACGCCGGCTGGTCTTCGGCACGCTGGTCGCCGAGGCCGCGCTGCTGGCGGCGGCGGCGGGCGCGGCCGGCGCGGGCGCGGCCTTCGGCCTGACGCAGTGGCTGCGGTCGGCGGGGGACCAGGTCCCCGACCTGGGACCGCTGGGGGGCTTCATCGTCTCGCGCGCGATTCTGGTCGAGGGACTCTTCCTGGCGCTCTTCGTCGGAATGCTCGCGGGCGTGGTGCCGAGTTTCGGCGCGGCCCGGCGGCGGGTCGCCCAGACGCTGCGCGAGGTGTTCTGAGCGTGGGCCTCCCGCTGCGCTACAGCCTGGGCCAGCTCTGGGTCCGCCGCGCGCGCACCCTGCTGACCGTCTCCGTGGTCGCCCTGGTGGTGCTGGCCACCACGCTTTTCGCGTCGCTTGTGACCAGCCTGCAGCGAACGCTGGTCAGCACGGGCTCGGAGCGAAACCTGATCGTCATGCGCAAGGGAGCCACCAACGACGGCTCCAGCTCGGTCTCCCTGGAGGCGTATCAGGCGATCCGCTTCTTCGACGGGATCGCGCGCAACGCACGCGACGAACCCCTGGTCTCGCCGGAGCTGGTGGTCCAGCCGTTCTTCGTCCGCCGCGACGGCGGACGCGAGAACGTCCTGGTGCGCGGCGTCGAGGAGATCGCGCTGGAGGTCCACGATGAAGTGCGGATCGTCGAGGGCCGGATGCTGCGCCGCTCGGCCGGCGAGGCGATCATCGGCAGCGGCGTCGCGGGACGCTACGCGGGCGCGCAGCTCGGGGCGGACCTGGAGTTCGGCCGGCGAAGCTGGCGGGTCGTCGGGGTGTTCGAGAGCGGCGGCTCTTCGTTCGAGAGCGAAGTCTGGGTCGACGCGCGCCAATTGGCCGACGACGCCCGGCGCCCGCAGTCCTATTCCGGCTTTCGCATCCGGGTCGCTCCCGGGACGGACCTGGACGCGTTGGCCCGGCGCATCGCCGACGACCCGCGCCATGCCCTGGAGGCGTCGCGCGAGACCGAGTACTACGCCAAGCAGTCGGAGTCGGCCGACACGCTCTACTGGCTGGTGGTCGGCCTGGCCCTGCTGGCGGGGGTGGGCGCGATCTTCGGAGCGGCGAACACGCTGTACGCGTCGGTCCAGTCCCGCACGGTCGAGATCGGCACTCTGCGCGCCCTGGGTTTTGGGCGCGGCTCGATTCTGCGGGCCTTCCTGATCGAGTCTCTGGCGATCGCCGGGCTGGGCTTCGCCGCGGGCGGAGCCCTGGCGTGGGCACTGGGACGGGCGATCTCGGCCGCGCTGGGCGGGGTCGGCTTCTCGGCCGCCACCTTCACCACCAGCGTCGTCCAGCTCCGCGTCGGCAGCTACGACCTGGCCGCGGCCCTGGTCCTGGCGCTGGCGATCGGTCTGGTCGGCGGATTCTTCCCCGCCCTGCGCGCGTCGCGCCTGCGACCCGCGGAGGCGCTGAGAAAGGCCTGAGGAGAGGCGAGGGATGAGCGGCGAAGAGGAGCGTCCGGTCCGGGAAGAGCTGGAGGCGCTGCGCATCTCCCGCGGGGACGCGCCGCCCCGCCGCCCCGTCCGTCTGCTGGCCGGAGCCGTGGCCGGGCTGGTCCTCGCCGGTCTGGCTTGGTTGCTGCTGGCCCCCGCGACGGGCGGGGATGCCGCGGTCCGCATCGCCTACGCGGAGCGCTCCGGCGAAGGCTCCGGCGCGGCCGCTTCGCCGCTCACGGGCTCTGGCTACATCGTCACCGGCGACCGCTACATCTCGCTGGGCGTGCGTGTGCCCGGCCGGGTGGCGGAGTACCTGGTCGAGGAGGGAGAGTCCGTCGCTTCGGGGCAGGCGCTGGTCCGGCTCGACGATCGCCAGTACCGCGCCTCGCTGCGCGAGGCCCGCGCCGCCCGGGAGGTGGCCTCGGCGAACGTCGAACTGCGCGACAAGGAACTGGCGCGGCTGCGCGAACTGCGCCGGCAGGACTTCGCCTCCGAGGCCGAACTGGACATCAAGCGCAACGAACTCAGCGTCTCGCGGGCGGAGGTCCAACGAATCGGCGCGCGCATATCCCGGCTCGAACTCGACCTGGAGGACACCGTGGTGCGGGCGCCGGCCGCCGGGGTGATCCTGGAGAAGTTCAAAGAGGTCGGCGAGATGGCGACCCCGGGCGGCTTCGCCGGATCCGGCGAGTTGATCCGGATGGCCAACCTGGAGGAGATGCGCGCCGAGGTCGAAGTCAGCGAGACCGACCTGGCCCGGGTCTGGCTGGGACAGCCGGCCCAGGTCATCCCGGACGCCTACCCCGAGAGCCGCTACGCCGCCCGCGTGGTCAAGCTCTACCCGCAGATCAACCGCCAGAAGGGCACCCTGCGCGTCGAAGTGCGGATCGACGTTCCGGACGAAATGCTGCGTCCCGACATGAGCGCCCGGATCGACTTCCTGGGCCGCCCCGCGGAGGGATCCGGAGGACCGCCGCGGGTCACCATCCCGCGCGAGGCCCTGCGCGGGGACGAACGGGGAGCGTTCGTCTGGCAGGTCCGGGACGGCCGCGCCCGGCGCCACCCGGTCCGGGTGGACGCTTCGGGAGACGCAGCCTCCTTGACGGTGGCCGAGGGCCTCGGCGGCGGCGAGGCCCTGGTCGTCGGCGACGCCGGCAGCCTGCGCGACGGCCAGCCGGTGGAGATCCGGCAGTGAGCGACCCGCGGGGGAAGTCTCCGTCCCGGCACCGGCGCGCCCGTGGGCGCGCCTCGCCGGCACCGCTCTCGGGAGCGACGAACCCGGCGCTGCCCGGGCGAGAGCGGGGCGAACGCCCACGGGTCTCGTCGCTCTGCTCGCCTCCGATGCTAGTCTGCCGCCCACAGCCCTGTCCGGGGCCCACGACAGCTTTCGGAGGAACGAAGCATGCCCGTGTATTTCATCGTCCAGATACAGGTCAACGACGCCGAAACCTACGGCCTCTACGCTCAACAGGCAGGCCCCACGCTGGGGGCCTCGGGCGCCAAGGTGCTGGCCTACGACGACGCGCCGACGCCGGTCGAAGGCGAGTGGGGCGGACCCCGGACGGTGATCGTCGAGTTCGAGTCCGAGGAAGCTTTCCGCGCCTGGTACGACTCTCCCGAGTACCAGCAGGCCGTCAAGCTGCGCATCGCCTCGACCCGCTCCACCGCCGCGGTCATCCACGGCCTGGGCTGAGCGGCCCCGGACCCGGTCGCCGGCGCGTATCGCGACGGAGCGTCCGCCGCGATCCGGGACGGAACGACGTGCGGGAGGCCGGTCAGTCTCGGTACAGGCCCACCAGCCGGCGCGTCTCGTCGGCGACGCTCTCGGGCACGATGAACTCCTCGGTGCTCAGGATCTCGTCCATGTGATCGCGCACTTCCTCGACGCTCGGGACCCGGTCGCGGCCGGCGAACCAGCCCTCGGAGAGGCCGATGAACACCCGCGCGATCTGGCCTCCGCCGACCGAGAACACGCGGTGGCTCAGCGGGCACTCCTCGGAAACCAGGTACGCCGCGAGCCCGCAGACCTGGGCGGGGTCGAGCCGCTCGCCCAGCTTGCCGAGCAGGCCCTCAGTCATGCGCGTGCGCGCCAGCGGCGCGATCACGTTGGCGCGGATCTCGTACTTGGCCCCTTCGAGCGAGAGCACGCGGCACAGGCCCACCAGCCCCAGCTTGGCGGCGGCGTAGTTGGACTGGCCGAAGTTGCCGAACAGGCCCGCCGCCGAGGTGGTGAAGAGCAGGCGGCCATAGCCGCGCTCCTTCATCGCCCGGAACGCCGGCTGGGAAACGTAGAAGGCCCCCTTGAGGTGGACGTCGAGCACCAGCTCGAGTTCCTCGGGCGAGAGCTTGGCGAGCGACTTGTCGCGCAGAATGCCGGCGTTGTTGATCACGATGTCGACCTGGCCGAAGTTCTCCAACGCGCTGCGCACGATCGACTCGCCGCCGGCCGGCTTCGCGACCGAGTCGTAGTTCGCCACCGCCGTGCCGCCGGCCGCCTCGATCTCCTCGACCACCTGGTCAGCGGGCGTCCGGCCCTGTCCCGTCCCGTCGGGCGCCCCGCCGAGGTCGTTGACCACCACCTGCGCGCCCCGCGACGCCAGCAGCAGCGCGTGCTCGCGTCCCAGACCGCCGCCCGCGCCGGTCACGACCGCCACGCGGCCGTCGAAACGTATCTCGCTCACCCGGGCCTCCCCGTGTTCGGATTCGGCGCGATCATGGCAGGAATCCGCCGTGGCTTCAGCGCCCCGCGGGTTCCGTCGGTGGCGCGCTCTCGGAGCCGGCTCGGCAAGCCCTCCCGCCCCGGTGCTAGGCTGCGCGCGCGGCCCCGCCAGGGCCCGTCCAAACCAGCGGAGGAGCTACCCATGCCGGTCTATTTCATCGCCCAGGTTCAGGTCAACGACGCCGAAGCCTACGGACGCTACGCCCGCGAGGCGGGTGGCTCGCTCGCGGACGGCAGCGTCCGGGTGCTGGCGGCCGACGACGCGCCGACCCTGGTCGAGGGCGAATGGCACGGCCCCCGCACGGTGATGATGGAGTTCGAGTCCGAGGAGGCCTTCCGCGCCTGGTACGACTCGCCCGAATACCAGCAGGCCGCCAAGCTGCGCTACGACGCCACCGTGACCAACGCCGTGGTCGTCCACGGCCTGGGCTAAGCGGCCTCAGAAGCGGTCGGGGGAGAAGGGACCCAGGTCCAGCGAGGTCGGCTCGCCGGCGACGAGCTGCGCGACGAGCTGGCCGGTGATCGGCCCCTGGGCCAGTCCGTTCATGCCGTGGCCCGTGGCCAGCACCACGCCCGGCTGGCGGCGGCTGCGTCCGATGATCGGCAGATCGTCGGGCGTCAGCGGACGCAGGCCGCGCCAGATCTCCAGCGTGGGCGTCTCGGGCAGCCCGGGCAGGTATTCCGAGACGGCGCGCAGAATCGCCCGCAGGCGGCGCCAGCTCACGCCCAGGTCGCGGCCGGCCAGCTCGAGCGTGCCGCCGAAGCGCAGCGTCCGTCCCATCGGGGTGATCGCGACCTTCGCCTCGGCCAGCAACAGCGGCTGCTCGGGAAAATCCGTCGGACGCTCGCGTGTGACGCTGTAGCCCTTAGCGCCCTCCACCGGCACGCGCAGACCGAGCTGGCCCGCCAGTTCGGGCGACCAGGCGCCGGTGGCCACGACGACCTGCTCCGCTTCGATCTCGCCGCGCGTGGTCGCCAAGCGCAGGCGCGCCCCCGAGCGCTCCAGGCGCAGCACCTCGGTGCCGGTGCGCAGCCGGACGCCGAGGCGCTGCGCCTCGGACGCAAGCCCGTGCACGAAGCGCTGGGGAGTCAGGTGCGCATCGGCGGAAAAGTGCACCCCGCCGGCCAAGTCCTCGGCGCACGCGGGCACCCGCTCGCGCAGCTCGTTCGCGTCGAGCCGCCGGGCCTCGCCGCCGAACTCGCGCAGAATCCCGATCTCGCGCTCGGCCTCGGCCAACTCCGCGCGCGAGCGGCAGACCAGCAGGATTCCTCGCTGCTCGAAGTCGAACTCCAGTCCGGGGAGTTCCGCCAGCTCGCGGTAGCGGACCAGACTCGCCAGGCTGAGCTCACGCCGCAGCGCGAACGCGCGCCGCTCGGCCGCGCGGTTGCAGGCGCCCAGAAAGCTCCACAGCCAGCGGGCCAGCGACAGGCTCGCCCGCGGCCGGATGTAGAGCGGTCCGTCCGGATCGAGCAGCCAGCCCAGCGCCTGGCGCAGGACGCCCGGCCCCGGAATCGGCAGCGCATGGCTGGGGAAGACCCAGCCGGCGTTGCCGTGCGAGCAGCCCGAACAGATCTCGCCCCGCTCCAGCAGCTGCGCCCGGATGCCGCGCTCGGCCAGCGCGTGCGCCGCCGACACGCCGACTACCCCGCCTCCGATCACCACCACGTCCGCGCGCTCGGCCACCCCGCCCTCCGTCACCGCCGGCCCAAAGCTCCCAACCGATCTCTCCCCGCGCAAGTCCGCAGGAGCGTCGAGACTGCATCCGGCCTGCGGCGTCGACAAGCGGGCGCGCTCCGGCCATAGGCCCCGGGCATGCGGATCGCATCTCCTCCGGTTTGCGCGGCCCTGGTTCCGGCCTACGCCGCGGCGACTCTGGGACCGGTGGAGAACCCCTCGGCCCCGGCCGACTCGCTTGCCATCCCGCACGCGCCCGAGCCGTGCGCGTGGGTTACGCGTTCTGAGCCGGAACGGGCGAGAGCCGGACACGCTCCACGCGGACGCCGAGCGCGGGGTCGAGCGTGACCAGATTCGCGCTCGCGAAGCTGCTGCCCTCTTCCGACGGAGACCCGCAGTAATAGGCCGGAACTCCTCCGCTGCTGGCGTCGAAGTAGCGGTGCCAGTGGCCCATCGCCAGGTAATCGCAGCCCAGCGCCGAGATCTCGCTCTGGCGGATCACCGAGGAGCGGTGGCTCGGTTCGCCGTCCGGGACGTAGTGGCCGTGCGCCAGGACGACCTGCCAGCCACCGCCGTCGCCGGCGTAGCCACTCAGGGGCCGGAACTCGGGGCTGTGGTCGTAGGTGGCCCGGTTCCAGATACGCAGCCCCGCGTCCAGCCTCAGCTCGGCGCCCTGCGGGTCGTCGAGGAAGTGCACGTGTTCGCCCGCGTCGTGCAGCCGGACCCGGTCGTAGATCGAAGGGCTCTCGAGCTGGTCGTGGTTGCCCGGCACCACCACCGCCGGAACCTCGAGACGGGCGAGCTGCTCCAGCGTCTGCTCGACCTGTTCGGGAAGCACCCGGGCGCTGTCGAAGAGGTCGCCGACGACCAGCAGGGCGTCGACTTCGTTCGCCAGCGCCGCGTCCACCACCCCGCGCAGCCCCTCCAGGCGCCGCTCGGCACGCCCGTCGTCTCCGATGTGGACATCGGAGGTGTGCAGCAGGCGCAGGAGGGGTCGAGTCATCCGTCCTCTTCCGGGTGGCCGCTTCCGGGAGCCGCCAATCCGACTCCCCCGGACGCGGGACGCCGGCATGTTGCAGCAGGTCCGCGCACGGGGCAAATCCGCGCGCTCCCCGGTTCTACGGGATGTGTCTCGCGGTCCACTCCGCCAGGCGGCGGCGCGCCTCGACCGCCTCGGGAATCGCGCCCGGCAGGATCTGGAAGGCGTGGATCATCTCGGGCCAGCGGTCCAGCGTGACCTCGACCCCCGCGGCGCGGGCGCGCTCGGCCAGGCGCACGGAGTCGTCGCCGGTCAGGTCGACGCCGCCGCACTGCAGGAAGAGCGGAGGGAGCCCGGCGAGGTCGGCGTACAGCGGAGAAGCGTGCGGATGCCGCGGATCGCCGTCCGGTCCCAGGTAGTCCCGCCCGCGGCGGCGGATCCACTCGGCGTTCAGGAACGGGTCGCGCCCGCGCGGCTGTTGCGCGGACTCGCCGCTCGCCTCCAGGTCGAACCAGCCGCAGATCCCCAGCCCGCAGGCCGGCAGCGGATCGCCCGCGTCGCGCAGCCGCAGCAGCGTGGCCACGGCCAGACCGCCGCCGCAGGAATCGCCCGAGATGCCTAGGCGCCCGGGGGGCACGCCCTGCTCGAGCGCGCCGCGGCAGGCCGCCACGCAGTCGTCCAGCGCCGCCGGGAAACGCTGCTCGGGAGCCAGGCGGTATCCGAACACGGCCACGCGCGCGCGCAGCGTGCGCGCGACCTGCGCTGCCAGC
Organism: Pseudomonadota bacterium; assembly: GCA_021295775.1. Classification (GTDB taxonomy): domain Bacteria; phylum Myxococcota_A; class UBA9160; order SZUA-336; family SZUA-336; genus JAGWBS01. The sequence continues at coordinate 39,098 of JAGWBS010000021.1, forward strand.
GACAGATAGTCCCGGGCGCTGCCGGAGACGAACGCCCCGCCGTGCACGTGGAGCAGGTGCCGGGTGCGGTCGCTCTCCGGCGTCGTCACCCAGTACGCCTCGACGCCTCCCAGCGACGCGGGTTCGACCTCGACGTCCGCGTCCGCCCCGGCGCCTCCGACCTGGGCGAACTTCTCCCGGACCTGTTCGACGCTGTCGGATGGATCGGCGAATCCGTCCGGCAGGGCCGACAGAAGCTGTTCGTACTCCGGGCTCGGCACGCGCCGAGTTTAGCCTCCCGAGCCGACGCGGGGGCGGAATCCGTCCCTCCCGGTATCCGTCGTGGCGCGGGCTGGCGTGGCCGCGCGATGCGGCCGTCCTGCGAGCACCCGTCCGGGGGCTGCCCGGCCCGCGATGCGTGGAGATCGGGCCGCGTGGCAAACTGGGCGCCATGATCCTGGACATCTTTCACGAGCTGCAGCTCGCCAAGCCCTGGCCGCCGGAACACGAACGCCGTCTGTTCGAGCAGACCCTGGAGCAGGCCAAACTGGCCGACGAGCTGGGCTTCGGCTGCTGGTGGACGGTCGAGCACCACGGAGCGGTGGAGTTCAGCTACAGCTCCGCGCCCGAGGTGGTGGTGGCGGCGCTGGCGCAGCACACCGAGCGCCTCCGCTTCGGGCACTCGGGCGTGCTGGCCCCGTTCGCGATCAACCATCCGGTGCGCGTCGCCGAGCGCGCCGCCGTGACCGACATCCTTTCCGGCGGCCGCCTGGAGCTGGGGCTGGCGCGATCCGGGGGCACCGAGTGGGAGACGTTCGGGATCGACCCGGAGTCGTCGCGCGAGCAGCTGCGGGAGGCGCTGCACATGATCCCGGCCATGTGGACGCAGGAGCGCTTCTCCTGGGACAGCGCGCTGCTGACGGTGCCCGAGCGCGACATCGTCCCCAAGCCGCTGCAGAAGCCGCACCCGCCGCTCTGGCAGACCTGCACCAGTCCGGAGTCGTTCGCGATGGCGGGCGAGTTGGGGGTCGGTTCGCTGGCGACCACTCTGCTGTCCCCCCTGTCCAGCCTCGGCGAGCTCTTCGACGCCTACGGCGACGGACTGGCGCGCTGCCGGCCGGCCGGAGCGTTCGTCAACGACCAGCGCGCCGTCTTCACCTTCATGCACTGCGGCGCCAGCGAGCGCGACGTGATCGAGAGCGGCGCCGCGGAAGCCGCGCTGTGGTTCGTCAACGCCGCACCGCGCGTCTTCCGCGCCCCCCGGGACCTGTGGCTGGGGGCGATCCGGGGGGCGCTGCAGGACGACGCCCCGAGCGCGTCCGCCGCCGTGGAGGATCCGCACGTCGACCTTTCTCCCGACGACGACCTCGACGACCCGCTGCCGGTGATCCGCCTGCTGAACCGCCAGCAGGCCGGTCTGCCGATCGATCCGGAGGAGGCCTACGAGGTGGTCTCGCAGATCGAATCGGTGGTGCTGGGCGACGTCGACCACTGCCGCGCCAAGCTCGCGCGCTTCAAAGAGATCGGCGTAGACCGTCTGATGTGCCTGATGTCCTTCGGCGCACTGCACCAGGACGCGGTGCTGCGCAGCATGCGAATGACCGGGGAGTACTTGATCGATGCCGGCTGAATGGGCCGTCCAGAGCATCTTCCACTTCATCGTCAACGCGTCGAACTTCGAGCGCTCGCTGGAGTTCTACCAGGCTCTCGGCTTCAAGCTGCTGCGCGACAACCGCGACGTCGTGTGGCCGCAGATGGTCGCCGAGAACTTCGGGATGAGGCGCGCCCAGGGGCGCGGAGCGCTGCTGGCGCTGGGCGAAGAGGCTCACCACACGCGCATCGACCTGATCGAATGGCTGGAACCCGTACCCGCTCCCCCGCCGGCCGACGTCCCGCCCGACCAGCGCGTCCCCCGGGTGATCGCCCTGCGCACGCGCAACGTGCGCGCCGCTTACCGGGAACTGAGCGAGCGCGGCATCCAGTTCATCCATCCGCCGCGCGACCGGGATCCGACGCTGGGCCTGGAATCGGTGGTCTGCTGCCGCGACCCGGACGGCCTGATCGTCGAGCTGATCGAGTACATGCCCGGGGTCCTGGGCAGCCGCATCGATCATCTGGAGAGACGCTCGAGTTCCTGACCGGAATTCCGCGCCGCACGCAGGCGAGCGCTGGGAAGAAGCGTCCGGACCGTATCCGCCGACGCCGCTGTTAGAATCCCGCCGCAGGAGGTCCGCGAGTGATTCTGGATGGAAAGACTCTGATCGTTTCGGGAGTGGGAACTGGCCTGGGCTCCGAGATCGCGCGCCTGGCGATCCGCGACGGCGCGAACGTGGTGCTGGCGGCGCGCACGGCGAAGACGCTGGAAGCGGTCGCGGCGCAGGTCGACCCCGGCGGGGACCGCGTGGCGTCCGTCCCCACCGACATCACCGACGCGGAGCAGTGCGATGCGCTGGCGCGCACGGCGGTGGAGCGCTTCGGGGGCGTCGACGCCATCGCCCAGGTAGCGGCGCTCAGCGACACCTTCGGCGGCCTCGAAGAGGCGACGCGGGAGGACTGGATGCGAAACCACGAGACCAACGTGGTGGGCAGCCTGCAGGTCTGCCGGGCGGCGGCCCGGCAGATGAAGGCGCGCGGCGGCGGCTCGATCGTGCTGATCGGCTCGCAGTCGAGCTTCCTTCCCCAGGTGCCGCAGATCGCCTATGCCTCGTCCAAGGGCGCGCTGCGCAGCGCGATGTTCTTCATGGCCAAGGAGCTGGGGCCAGACCGGATCCGGGTCAACACGGTGGTGCCCACCTGGATGTGGGGACCGCCGGTCGAGGGCTTCGTGAACTCGCAGGCCTCCCAGCGCGGCGTCTCCGCCGACGAGGTGATCGCGGAGATCACCGCGGGGATGCCGCTGGGCGAGATTCCCAAGGACGACGACGTGGCCGAGGCCGTGGTCTTCCTGGCCTCCGAGCGGGCGCGGATGATCACCGGCCAGTGCCTGCTGGTCAACGCGGGCGAACTCATGACCTGAGCCCGCTCGGCGCGCCGGCCGGGCGGAACGGTCCGCGGCGCGGGGCGGGGTCAGGCCCCCAGGAGCGCGAAACCGCCGAGCCTCCCGGACGGGCCCGACTTCCGCAGCAGACCCAGCGCCTGCTGCTCGAGCTGCCGCACGCGCTCGCGCGAGAGTCCCAGCCGCCTTCCGATCTGCTCCAACGTCTCGGGCTCCGCGCCGCCGATCCCGAAGCGCCAGCGCAGGATGTCCCGGAGCCGCCGGGGCAGTCCGCCCAGCGACAGCTCCACGGCGGTGCTCAGACGCGAACGGTCCAGCTCTTCGGCGACTTCGGGGGCCTCCGGATCGCTCAGCGTGTCGATCAGCTTCCTGGACTCGGTACCCGGGATCTCCGCCTCCAGGCTGACGGGCTCGCCCACGATCTGCTCGAGCTGCTTGGCGCGCTGCGGCGTGATCCCCAGCTCCTCCGCCAGCTCTCCGCTCCTCGGAGCTCGGCCCAGTTCGTCGACCAGCCGGCCGGACGCCTGACGGTAGCGGCGCAGATCGTCGTGCAGGTGGCTGGGAATGCGGATGGTCCGCGAGTCGTTCTGGATCGCGCGCACCAGCGCCTGCCGGATCCACCACACCGCGTAGGTCGAGAACTTGAAGCCGCGGCCGGGGTCGAACTTCTCGACCGCCCGGATCAGTCCGACGTTGCCCTCCTGGATCAGGTCGGAGAACGACACCCCCATGTGCCGGTAGTCCTTGGCGACTCGGATCACCAGCTTGAGGTTGTGGCGCACGAAGCGGTTCTTGGCGACGTGCAGCTCGTTCCAGGCGTCCTCCAGCGCGGCGAAGCGCTGCGCGAAAGCGTCCGCCGGCAGGCCGATGCGGGCCTCGAGGGCGCGGCGCTCGCGGGAGAGCTGGTCGAGCCGGCGTCGGCGGGTGCGCCGCGCGGACTCGCTGCGCGGACGCCGCGCCAGAATCGCCACGCGCGTCCTCTGCAGCGCCTCTGCCTGGGCGTACAGGGGCAGCAGCCCCTCGCGCACCTGGCGCAGCAGGGCGCCGGAGAGCCGCGCGGGACGCAGGGCGCGGGCCGTGCGCTCGGCGAGCTGGAGGGTTCTTTCCGCGTCGTGGGGGCGCTCGCTCAGCAGACGCTGCGCGCGCCGCAGCGCGCGGTCGACGCGCGCGCCGACTTCGGCCGCGTCGACTTCCCGGGCTCCGAAGGATTCCGAGAGCTTGCCGGTCACGCGCCCGGCATCGACGCGCTCGCGCCACATCTCGACGACCCTCCGGGCCGCCAGCGGGATCGACAGCAGCGCGTGGCGGAAGCGCGCGTCGGCCGCCGCGATCTGCCGGGCGAGTCCCGCCTCCTCTTCGCGGCTCAGCACGCGGTATTGGCGCAGATCCCCGAAGTAGGCCGGCAGGCTGCCCGCCTCCGGGCCCGGCCCCTGCGGGACCGGATCGTTTCTGTCCATCCGCTGGTCCATCGGATACTCGCCCCTGGATGGAATTGCGACGCCTCGCCGGACGCCGGGCCGAACCTGCCGCGGACTTCGCGCCCCCCTGGCCCGACCGCGTTGTCCCATAGACGCAGCGGGAGCGGAGGGGATTCGACCGGCGCGGCCGGGGCGGAGACCGGCCGGCGCGGGCCTGCCGACTTCAGCGCATCGGAACGAAGGCCACCCAGCCTTCCAAGCGGCTCTCCAGCAGGCCGTCGGAGTCCTTCTCGAACACGCACAGCCGCTGCTCGTAACGCCCCACGGGCGCGACCAGCCGGCCACCCGGAGCGAGCTGCTCCAGCAGCGCCTCGGGCACGCGGGGAGCGGCGCAGGCCACCACGATCGCGTCGTAGGGGCCGGCCGAACTCCAGCCGAGCCGGGCGTCGGCCCGGTGCACGCGGACGTTGGCGTAGCCCAGGGCGTCCAGACGCTCCCGCGCCGTGCGCGCGAGATCGGCCGAAAGCTCCAGCGAGTCGACCCGCGGCACCAGCTCCGCCAGCACCGCCGCCTGGTAGCCCGAGCCCGTGCCGACGTCCAGCGCGGCGCGCGCGTCCGCGCGCACCGCCAGCTCGCTCATCCAGGCCAAGATCGCGCTGGGCTCGGGCGGCGTGTTCGGC
>JAGWBS010000021.1:44186-77622 GCA_021295775.1 Pseudomonadota bacterium
TCGTAAGCCGAACCCTGCCGGTCCTCCGCCACGAAAAGGTGCCGCGGCACGCGCCGCATCGCCGCCAGCACCCGCGGGTCGGAGACCCCGCGGGCGAAGATCTGGTCGCGCACCATCGCCTCGCGCGCGCCGTCGTAGTCCGGCTCGGGCCGGGTGCCCAAGCTAGACGATGCCCTCCACCTCGGCGTCGTTCAGCTCCACGATCGACTCCTCGGTCGGCCGGCCCGGCAGCGTGTACACGTCCTCGCCGTCCATGCGGACGTCCGTGCCCTCGCCCACGTAGGGCAGGATCGCCACCACCCGGTTGGAGTGCAGGTAGTAGCGCTCGGGCCGCACGTCCAGGCCCATCCGCGCCAGCGTCCGGCCCGGATAGATGGTGTGCAGCCAGCCCTCGTTGACGATGTAGTCGTCGTTGACGACCAGCTTTTCCGTGACGCGTTCGAGCTTGTTGTAGCCGTTGTCGAAAATGCTGCGGTAGAACTCGACCGTCTGGGCCCGGTTCTTGGGTCCGCCGTTCATCTCTCCGCCCGGCGACCAGGTGTGGTAGGCCGGCTCGTCGGACATGGTCGCCATGATCGCGTCGAGATCGCCCGCCACCTCGGCCGCCAGGTGCGCGCGGTAATTCTCGAGCATCGCCCGGTGGCGCGGGTTCTCGGTCTGGCGGATGCGTTCGTCGATGGCGACGAAGGAACGCTCGGGCTGGATGCGCATGGCTTGGGCTCCTGGTTGGGGACGCTGCGGGACGGTCCTCTGAAAGGACCGCTCAGGGATCGACGCGCGCGCTGGCGTAGCCGCGGATCACTTCCTCTCCCTTCTGGTTGCGCGTGGAAACCTCCAGGTCGACGAAGTGCTGGCCATCCTCTTCGCGCAGCGCCTCGACCGTGGCCCTGGCGGTCAGCGCGTCTCCGGGCCAGACCTGCGCGACGAAGCGCACCCCGAAGCGCGTCAAGCGGCCGTCGCCCACGTAGTTGGTGAGCATCCGGCCGGTCATGCCCATGCTCAGCATGCCGTGCCCGAAGATCGACGGGTAGCCCGCGACCTGGGTGGTGTAGACCTCGTCCGAGTGCAGCGGGTTGTAGTCGCCCGACGCCCCGGAGTACTGCACGATCTGGGTTCGCGTCAGGTCGTCGACCACTTCCTCTTCGTAAAAGTCGCCCATCGACAGATCGCTCGCTTTCAGGGCCATCTCGCCTCCTAGCTTTCGACCACGCGTTCGGTGCGCACGCCCACGCCGCGCGCGGTGACCACCAGTGCGCCGCGCTGGGTGCGGTACTCGGTGACGTTCTCGCTGAACAGCAGCTTGCCGCCGCGGCGGCCCTGCTTCTCCCACTGCTTGCCCAACCGGGTCTCCGCGCGGAGCACGTCGCCCGCCCGCAGCGGCCGGTGGTACTCGTAGTGCTGCTCCGCGTGCAGCCCTCCTCCTCCGCCGCCCGATGCTCCCGAACCTCCGCCCGAGTCGCGCTCGAGGCCGGTGGGATTCCGGCCGGAGCCGAACCAGGGGCGCCCGGGGTGCGGCCGCAGCGGGTAGTCGGGGGTGAATTGCGCGCCCGCCGCCACGAACGTCGGGGGAGCGATGATCCCGCCGGCCTCGGTGGTCGCGGCGTACTCCGCGTCGCGGTAGACGGGGTTGTCGTCCCCGACCGAGCGCGCGAAGAGCAGGATGTGCCCCGCTTCGACGGGGAACTCGAAGTCCGCCATGCGTCCCTCCCGCCCGCCCCGAGCGGGCTCTCGGGGGCAGGATATCAGTCCGCCGGCGGCCGGCGCGTCGCCGGAGGCCGCCGGCGCGCGTGCTAGGCTCGCGCCGGCGCGCAAGAGACAGGAGTCGAGATGGCCTCCCAGACCGCGAAACCGCTCTTCGACAGCGAGGTCGCCCCGGCCCGGGGAATCGTGCAGGTGCTCGAGGACGCCGGGATCGACGCCGTCTTCGGCATGCCCGGTGGCATGACCGGACGCATCTTCGATGCGCTGTACGACTACCAGTCGAGCATCCGCACGGTGCTGGTCCGGGAGGAGGCCCGGGCGGGCGTGATGGCGGAGATCTACGGCCGGCTGACCGGCCGGCCCGGCGTGGCGATCGGCCAGGCCGCGTTCCTGGTGCACGCCAGCATGGGCGCGATCGAAGGTCACATGGCCAGCACCCCCATGCTGCTGCTGACCGACCTGAGCGACAACGCGCCCTACTCGCAGCACGCGCCCTACCAGTCGGGAACCGGCGACTACGGCACCTGGGACGCGCGCCAGGCGTTCGGCGCCTTCTGCAAGGCGACCTTCGTCGCGACCACCCCCGAGCAGGCCGTGCACGACACCCAGCTCGCGATCAAGCACGCGGTCTCCGGCGAACCCGGCCCGGTCGCCGTGCTGTACCACAGCCGCGCCCTCTCCGGCCGGGTCGGTCCGGAGAGCCGCCCGGCCCTCTACGAGACGGCGAGCTTCGTCGCCCGGCACGCCCCGCCGGCCGAAGTCTCGGAGGTGGCCGCCGCCGCGCGGCTGCTGGTCGAGGCCGAACGCCCGGCCGTCATCGCCGGCAACGGCGTACGCCTGAGCGACGCCTGCGCCGAACTGGCCGAGCTGGCGCACGCGCTCGGCGCTCCCGTCGCCAGCAGCGCCGGCGGCAAGGGCGTCTTCGACGAAACCTCGGACTGGGCGCTGGGCGTCTACGGGAACTTCGGAACGCCGCTCGCCAACGCGCGGATCGGCGAGGCCGACGCGGTGCTGGCCGTCGGCACCAAGCTGGCCGCGACCGACACCGCCTTCGAGAACGCGGCGCTGCTCGATCCCACGCGCCAGACGCTGATCCAGATCGAAATCGAGCCGCGCAACGCGGCCTGGACGCATCCGGTGTCCCCGCGCCTGATCGGCGACGCGCGCCGGGTCCTCGGCCAGCTCCTGGAGGCCGTCGCCGGCCTCGGCGCGCCCTCTGACGAGACCGTCGAGCGGCGCAGGCGGGAGCTGTGGGACGCGCGCCTGAAGCACGGCTTCTTCGACGCTCCCGAGAGCCGCTCGGACGCCGCCCCGCTGCTGCCCCAGCGCGTGATCCGCGAGCTACACGACGGCCTGCCGCGCGACGCCATGCTGTTCTGCGACGCCGGCGAGAACCGCCTGTTCATGACCCACTACTACCAGACCCGGGCCGCAGGTCATTTCCTGCAGCCCGCGGGCGTGGGCGGGATGGGCTACGCCATCCCCGGCGCACTGGCGAGCCGGGTCGTGCACCCGGAGCGTCCGGCGGTGGCGGTCTGCGGCGACGGCGGCTTCGCCATCGGGATGAACGGCCTGATGACCGCCCTGGAGGAGGACCTGCCGATCCTGGTGGTGGTGCTGAACAACGGCGCTCTGGGCTGGGTCAAGCACGGTCAGGGGGAGCGGTCCATCGCCTGCGACTTCCGCGACTTCGACCATGCCGCCATCGCGCGCTCGATCGGCTGCGACGGCTTCCGCGTCGAGCGGGCGGAGGATCTGCCCCCCGCACTGGAGAAGGCCCTCGCCGGCGGGCGCCCGGCCGTGATCGACGTACACACGTCGCTTTCCGAGACCTTCCAGAAAGTCACTTCTCCGCTGGCAGTGCAGCGCTAGACTGCAGACATGCGGAGGAGAGCACCGGTCCTGAGTTTCGCCGCGGCGGGGCTGCTCGGGGCTTTCGCGGCCTGCTCGGAGAACGACCCGGAAGCCCCGAGCCCGGCTGAGACCGCCGTGCCTGCCGCGGCCGAAGCGTCCGCGCCCGCCTGCGAGCAGCGCGACCCGCTGCGCCAGGTCTTCTTCGGCGATCTGCACGTCCACACCGCGTTTTCGACCGACGCCTATGTGTTCGGAACGCGGGCCGGGCCGGACGACGCCTACCGCTTCGCGCGCGGCGAAGAGATCGGACTGCCACCGCTCGACGCGCAGGGCGATCCCCTGGCCCGAGTCCGCATCGACCGGCCGCTGGACTTTGCCGCCGTCACCGACCACGCCGAGTTCATCGGCGCCGTCGGGCTGTGCGGCACGCCGGGCTCGCCGGCCTATGACCACCCGGGCTGCGACGCCTTCCAGGCCGCGGGCGCGGAGTCGCCGCCGTGGAGCGACACGTTGGGCAGCTTCGGCCCCCTGATCGGGCGCATCGGCGGGGGAAGTCCGTCCCCGGAGGTCTGTGGAGAGGACGGGGCGGTCTGCCGCGAGGCGGCCGCGGGCGTCTGGCGGTCCACCCAGGAGTCCGCCCACCGCTTCAACGACGGGCCGCCCGGCTGCGGCTTCACCACCTTCGTGGCCTACGAGTACTCGGCCTCGCCGGAGCTGTCCAAGGTGCACCGCAACGTGGTGTTCCGCGGCGAGTCCGTCCTTCCCCTGCCGATCTCCTCCCTGGACGAGGTCGAAGCCCGCGGCCTTTGGCGACGTTTGCGCGAGGAGTGCATCGAAGCCGGCACGGGCTGCGACGTGCTGGCGATCCCGCACAACTCCAACCTGGCCAATGGGCGCATGTTCGCGCTCGACCACCGCGAGGCGGGCGACCTGGAGCAGCAGCGCGATGCGGCCCGGCTGCGCGCGGAGTTGGAGCCGCTGGTCGAGATGATGCAGATCAAGGGCGACTCCGAATGCCGCAACGGCCTTTCCGGCGTGCTCGGCAGCGACGCGCTGTGCGATTTCGAGAAGGTGCGGAACCTGCCCGAGGCTCCGCCGGACTGCGGCGAGGGCATCGGCCGGGGCGCGCTGATGGGCGAAGGCTGCGTCTCGCGCCTGGATTTCGCGCGCTACGCCCTCGCCGAAGGGCTGCGGGAGGCCGACCGCATCGGCGTCAACCCCTTCAAGTTCGGGCTGATGGCCAGCACGGACACGCACAACGCCACCCCGGGCGACGTCGCCGAGTGGGCCTTCGACCCCGTCGGCTGGCGCTCGGCCAACGGACCGCACACCAATCCCGGAGGCCTGGTCGCGGTCTGGGCCGAGCAGAACCAGCGCGATTCCCTGTTCGACGCCATGCGCCGGCGCGAGACCTACGGCACCAGCGGACCCCGCCACGTGGTGCGCTTCTTCGGCGGCTGGGAATACCCGGACGATCTGTGCGGGGACCCCGAGCTGGTCGCCCGCGGCTACGCCGGCGGCGTGCCCATGGGAGCCGACCTGCCGGACGCCCCCGAGGGCCTTCGGGCCCCGGTCTTCGTGGCGTCCGCCCTGGCCGACCCGGGCACTCCGGAGCATCCCGGAGGGCTTCTGCAGCGCATCCAGATCGTCAAGAGCTGGGCGGACGCCGACGGCGTGCACCAGTCGGTGATCGACGCGGCGGGCGGACCGAACGGGGCGGGCGTGGACCTGGAGACCTGCCGCCCGACCGGCGCGGGCGAGAAGAGTCTGTGCGGCGTGTGGCGCGACCCGGACTTCGATCCCGAGCGGCGGGCGGTGTACTACGCCCGCGTGCTCGAGAACCCGAGCTGCCGCTGGACCGCGCGGCACTGCACGCGCACCCCGGCCGACCAGCGCCATGCAGTCTGCGAGAACCCTCACCTTCCCGACACCGTCCAGGAGCGCTCCTGGAGCTCGCCGATCTGGTACGCCCCGCCGCGGCCCGCCGGGGAGCGGAGCTGAAGGTGCTCTCCGATCCCGCCCGGCTTCGGCCCGACCGTCGGCCCGGCGGACGTGCCGGGAGCGGCAGCGGGCGGTTCCGAGGCGGTCCCGCATGACCCGCAGCGCCTCGCTCCCCGGCGAATCCCTCAACGCCGCCTGGCGCGCGGCGTTGACGCAGGCCGAGGTCGAGGCCCTGCTGAAGCCGAACGACTGGCGTTCCTGGATCTCGGTCGGGATCAACTGGGGTCTGATCGCCGCCAGCTTCGCCCTGGTGGCCGTCTATCCGAACCTCGGGACCGCGCTGGTGGCCGTGCTCGTGATCGGCGCCCGCCAGCTCGGATGCGCGGTGCTGATGCACGAAGCCGCGCACCGCACGCTGTTCTCCGACCGCCGCCTCAACGACTGGGCGGGCCAGTGGCTGTGCGCCTACCCGATCGGATCGGACCTGGAGAGCTACCGCGGCTACCACCTTCAGCATCACGCGCGGACCGGCGCCGACGACGACCCCGACATCGGGCTGGCGCGGCCCTTCCCGATCACACGCAAGAGTCTGTGGCGCAAGCTTCGCCGCGATCTCTCGGGGCGGACCGGCCTCAAGTTCGCGCAGGCGGTCTGGAAGCGCAGCTTCGCCCGGGCGGTGCGCGACCCGCGCGCGGCCCGGGCCGCCCGCGGCCTGCTGCTGACCAACGGGCTGCTGCTCGGCGCCCTGGTCTGGGCCGGCCGTCCGGAGCTGTACGCGCTGTGGGCGGTGGCCTGGCTGACCAGCTACACGCTGAGCACGCGCATCCGCTCGATCGCCGAGCACGCCATGGTTCCCGACCGCGACGATCCGCTGGGCAACACCCGCACGACCTTGGCGAGCGGGTGGGAGCGCCTGCTGCTGGCGCCCAACCGCGTCAACTACCACCTGGAGCACCACCTGCTGATGACCGTGCCGCACTACCGCCTGCCGCGGATGCACGCGCTGCTGCGGGAGCGCGGAGTGAGGGGCTGCGTGGATCGCGGCTACCTGGGGGTGCTGCGCCGGGCCGCCTCGCGTCCGGAGGGCGGGGACGGCGCGGTCGACGACGAAGCCGAGCTGGCGCGCGTCAACGGGCTCTGACCCGGTCGGTGGCGCCTTTCGGGTTGGGCTTTTGCGGGTGGCCCGGGTCGCCGGGCGCGCGGCCGAGCCGGACGGATCTCGGGGGGCCTGCGATTCCGACCGGTCTCGGAGCGCCCTAGGAGTCGAGCCCGTATAGGTCCGCGGCGTTGCGGCACACCACGCGCTCGCGCTCGCCGGCGGAGAGCGTCTCCAGGTTGCGCTCGATCGACTCCGCGGAATCGGGATAGGTCGAGGTGCTCAGCGGGAACTCGGACTGCCACAGGATGTTCTCGATCCCGATCACCTCCCGCTGGGCGAAGCCGGCGCTCTCGAACCAGGTGGTGACGTAGCACTGCCGGTGGAACACCTCGCTGGGCAGGGGGATGTTCTCCTTGGACAGCTGCGACTGGTGCCATTCCCAGTCTGAGTTTTCGAGCTGGAAGACGATCCAGTCGACGCTGCTGGAGGCGAACACCAGCTTCAGGCGCGGGAAGCGTTCGGCGATGCCGCCCAGCAGGAAGGACGCCACCGCGATGGCGTTGCTGATCGGCCGGCGCGCCGATTCGAAGGCGTTGCGCAGCGGCGGCTCGAAGCCGGGATAGACCTCCAGCATGAAGCGCGCCCCCGCCCCCGCCGGCCAGCACAGCGGGATCTCCGCGGCCTGGATCGCGGCCCAGAGGGGGTCCCAGGCGGTGTCGTGCACGTGCGGCACGTCCGAGCGCACGTGCCAGGGGAACGGGTGCATCACGGCGCCGCGGTGCCCGCGGGCCGCCGAGCGCTCGAGCTCCGCGCGCGCCGCCTCGACCGAGGCGATCGGCAGCACGCACTGCGGGACGAAGCGGGGCTCGCGGCCCCAGGTCTCGATCAGCCAGTCGTTGTAGGCCGCGCAGCAGGCGGCCTCGAGTTCGGGATCCTCGAGCGCCGCGAAGGCTTCCGCCCCGTGCCCGGCGGCCCCGGGATACAGCACCTGCACGTCGACCCCGTCCCGGTCCATCGCCGCGAGCCGCTCGGCCGGGTCGTGCGCCGCCCGCGGCACCTGCTCCCAGTTCTGGGGGTCGTCGAAGCGCTCTTCCGCCAGCGCCCCGGTCCGCGCCAGGCAGTTCGGATCGCCGACCCGATCGCCGAAGACCCAGCGCTCGGCACCGTCCGGCTGACGCGCCACGTGCGGAATCGCCTCTCCCCAGCGCTCGCGGGGCAGGCGCGAGGTCCACAGATCCGGCGGCTCGACCACGTAATCGCCCGCCGAAATCCGCCGATGCCTCAGAGTCATCCCCGACACCCTCTCCGATCCACGCGGGCGCCCATCCTACTCGGAACCGCGCCCGGCGGACCAACCCGCCTCCGGACCGGCGCCTGCGCGATCGGGTCGGACGCGGGAACGAAGCGCCTCCGGTTCGCCCTGCGCTACCGCTGCCGGGCTCAGTCCTTGGGAACCTCGAGCGTCCCCGCGGCGACCAGCTTTTCGACCGCTTCGTCGTCCATGTCCAGCAGGTCGCGGCAGACGTCGCGGGTGTGCTCGCCCAGCTTGGGGGCCTGGAAGAGGTTGACGTCGGTCATGCGGCTGGCCCGGAAGCAGGGGCCCTCCAGCGCGATCCAGCCCAGGTCCTGCTGGTCGATCCAGCGCGGATAGCCGCGCGCCTGGTAGTGCGCGTCGTGGATCTGGTCGGTGCCGGTGTACATCGGCGCCGCCGGCGCGCCGAACATCTGCAGGATAGCGGTCACGTCGAAGGCGCTCTGCCCCGAGGTCCACTCGGCCAGCTTCTCGTCGATCTCGTCGCGGGCGGCCAGGCGGCCCGCCGCGGTTTCCCACTCGGGGGCCATCGCCCATTCCGGCTCGCCGAGCGCCATGCGCAGCTTGCGCCAGTCGGAATCGTCGCGGACCGTGATCACGCACCACTTCTGCTCGCCGGCGCACGGGTAGACCCCCCAGGGGGCGCCGCGATCGTTGCGGTTGCCGCGCGCGCCGACGCTGCCGGGCTCAAGGCCCGCCTTGAGCAGCCAGTCTCCGAGCATGCCGGTCACGGCCTCGGCCTGGGCCACTTCGGAGTGGGCGCCCCGCCCGCTGCGCTCGCGCCGCAGCAGGCCGGCCAGCGCCCCGATGGCGCACAGCCGCCCCGCCAGGTGGTCGGGGAAGATCGCGCCGGAGCCGGCGGGGAAGTCCTGGTCGGTGTAGTTCCACAAGTGCACCAGACCGCCGATCGGCTGGGTGCTGGGGCCGTAGCCGATCCAGTCGGCCCAGGCGCCCCGCGAGCCCAGAAGCTGGCTGCTGGTCATGACGCAGCGCGGGTTGAGCTCGCGCACCGTCTCGTAGCCGATGCCGAGATCGCTCATGGTGCCGGTGGAGTTGTTCTCGATGATCACGTCGGCGCGCCGGATCAGCTCATGCACGATTTCGCGTCCGGCGTCGTGCTTCAGGTTGACCCCGAAGCCGCGCTTGCTGCGGCTGGACGAGGCGAAAGAGCCGCTCATCTCGGTTCCCATCACCACCCGCATGAAATCGGGATAGGTGCGGCTCTCGATCTTGAGCACGTCCGCTCCGTATTCGCCGAACAGCCGCCCCGCCTCCACGCCCACTCCGCCGATGCCGAAGTCGAGCACGAGCAGGCCTTCGAGGGGCAGCGCCGGATCCGGCTCCGGGCCGGCCGGCGCCGGGCGCGCCGGAGCGCTCCACTCCGCCATGATTTCGGCGTCGTGCTCGCCCGGGGTCGGCGCCCGCCGGCGGTAGCCCTGCCGCTCGCCGTCGACTTCGAAGAACCCCGCGGCGACCGGCCCGGCGAGACCCGGCGCGACCTCGGCCTGGAGGAAAGTGTCGCGCGAGCGGAAGTGTTCGTTGGCGAGCACCTCCTCGGGCCTCAGCACCGGCGTGCAGACGATGCCGCGTCGCTGCGCCTCGAACGACACCTCCTCGTGGGTCATCGTGGAGAAGTGGTCGCCGATCGCCACCATCAGGGCGTCCGCGATCTCCATCCGGCCCAGGAAGCTCTCGTACTTCGGGTCCTGCAGGTGTTCGGGCTCGCCCATCCAGGCGCGCAGCGAGCGCCACTGGCGCGGCGACAGGATGACCAGCCGCACGTAGCCGCCCTTGCAGGCGTAGATGGTGTACATCGGCCCCGAACCCATCCGCAGTTCGATCGGGACCTGCCCTTTGGCGCGCACGGAGCTGGCGTTGCTGAACGACCAGTCGGTGGTCTGGGCGAGCGCTTCCAGGGCGGAAAGGTCGATCGCCTGCCCGTACCCCGTGCGGGCGCGCTGCAGCAGGGCGCACATGCTGGCGAACGCGCCCATGATCCCGGCGACGTCGTAGGCGACCGCGCCGGGGAAGAGCAGCGGCGGCTTTTCGGGGATGCCGGCCTTGAAAAGCATTCCGCCGATCGCGTTCAGCGTCGCGTCCGTGGCCGCCCAGTCGCGGTACGGACCGCACTGCCCAAAGTCCGTGATCGAGACCGCGACCAGGCCCGGGTTGCGCTCGACCAGAGCCGCGGGCGCCAGCCCCAGCTCCGCCAGCGCACCGGGCGCGAAGGACTCGATCAGCACGTCGGCGCGGTCGGACAGCTCCAGCAGACGTTCGCGACCGCTCTCCTGCTCCAGGTCCAGGGTGATTCCGCGCTTGTTGAAGTTGCGGTAGGCGAAGTACAGCCCGGCATCGCCGTGAAACGGCGGGATGCCGCGCGAGCGCGCCCCCCCGGGCGGCTCCACGCGCACCACGTCGGCCCCGAAGTCGGCCAGGATGCGGCCCGCGAGTTCACCCTTCTCGTCGGCCAGATCGATCACGCGCAGCCCATCCAGGGGTCGGTTCGACATGGGCGCTCCCTCAGTCCTCGTGGCCGCCGGGCGCGGCCGTCAGCTCGCTTCTCCGCCCAGGAACGCGCGGGTCCGGACGGGCGTCTCCGCGTCGACGGGCACCGGCACGCCCACGTAGTCGGTGACGCCGATCTCCGCCAGCCGGCTCAAGCCGGACCGCAGTTCGGACTCGTCTCCCACCAGCGAGACCTGGGAGGGCATGACCCCGCCCTCGCGCTCCAGCATGCCGGCGTAGGAGGGGATCTGGGTGTACATCACGAAGATTCGATCGATCGCCTCGCGGGTGGCCTCCGCGTTCGCGGTCAGCGCGATCGGCAGGGCCGCCACGATGCGCGGCTCGGCCCGGCCGGCCTCGCGGGCTCCCGCGCGGATCGCGGGCACGATGTGGCTCTCCAGCGTCTTGGGACCCGCCAGCCAGGGCATCGTTCCCTGCGCAAGCCTCCCGGCCACCCGCAGCATTTGCGGGCCCATCGCCGCCACGATCGTGTCGACGTCCCGGTGGCCGGGCACCGACAGCTCCAGGTTGGCCGCGTAGAAGTCGCCGTCCGCCTCGGCTTTCTCGCCGCGCAGCAGCGGAACCAGCACTTCCAGGTACTCGCGCATCTGCCGCGCCGGGCGCGCGTAGGAGAGCCCGAACATCCCCTCCGTCACCAGCTTGTGCGACAGGCCGATGCCCAGCGTGAAACGACCTTCGCAGACCAGCTGAGCGGTCAGGGCCTGCTGCGCCATCGCCGCGGGGTGGCGGGGCGGCGTCGGAATCACGCCCGTTCCCAGTTCGATCCGCGAGGTGCGCTGGCCCGCCAGCATCGCCGCGCTGATGCCGTCGAGCTGGAAGATGTTGGGGATCCAGAAACTGTCGAGCCCGTGCCGTTCGGCCTCGACCGCCTCGCCCATCAGATCTTCGAGCCCCAGCTCGAAGTTGGTGGGTTGGCTGCTGGTCATGCCCAGTCGCATCGTCGCCTCCGTAAAGCGGGGCCAGAATACATCAGTGCCGCGCCGGCGTATGCCCGCCCCCGGAGGGAGCGCGCGCTGGCCTAGAATGCCGCCGGCGGACGGCCGGGGCGCCGCGGGGAACCCTGCGGGCGCCCTCCGGGGCCGACCGCCGCGCGAGAGGAGACGACGGCATGGCGGACGCGGACCGGCTGGCGCGGATCGAAGCGCACCTGGAGCTGCTCAACCTGGAGGGCGAGTACGCGCGCACTTGGGACATCGCCGATGGCGACGGCTGGGCGGCGCTCTACACCGATGACGGCGTGTTCGAGATGCTGCCGACGCGCAGCGGCAAGCGGGCGTTCTGGGTCGAGGGCCGCGAACGGCTGGCGGCGTTCTGCCACGACTTCAACCGCGGCACGGAAGGACTTCACCTGCTGCACACGCCTTCGTTCTCGATCGAGGGAGAGCGGGCGCGGAGCTGGATCCACTTCGAGTTCCGCTCGCGCCGGGGAGAGAGCGGAGAGACGGGCC
Organism: Pseudomonadota bacterium; assembly: GCA_021295775.1. Classification (GTDB taxonomy): domain Bacteria; phylum Myxococcota_A; class UBA9160; order SZUA-336; family SZUA-336; genus JAGWBS01. Next base: position 56,068 of record JAGWBS010000021.1, read on the forward strand.
ACGTCGCCGGGATCTACAACGTCAGCTATCTGCGCACCGACGCCGGCTGGCGCATCCGTCACCGCGTGGAGCAGGGGGTGCTGCGCAGCCGCGACGAGTTCACCGGCGTCCCGCGCGAAGTCGAGACCCAGGGCAGGCCCCGCGCGTGACCGCCCCGGCGGAGCAACCGCGGCAGGAGGGCGCCAAGATCCAGCCCGACCTGGACGCGTACGCGGACGCCTTGAGCGGCTGGTTCGAGCGTCTCTGGCCCGAGGCGCGCGAGCTGGAGGTCGTCGATCTGTCGATTCCGACGGCCACGGGCTTCTCCAACGAGACGGACTTCTTCACGCTCCGCTGGCGGGAGGGCGGCAAGGCCCGCGAGCGCCGCTACGTCGCCCGCGTGGAGCCGCACGACGGCCCTCTGTTCCCGGTCCAGACCCCCCGGACGGCCGTCTCGGTCGAGCTGCAGCACCGCATCATGAGCAGCGTGGCCGCCGCGGGCGCGGCGCCGGTCCCGCCGCTGCTGCCCTACGAGCCCGACCGCTCGGTGCTGGGCCGGCCGTTCTTCGCGATGGAGTTCGTCCCCGGCGTGATCCCCGCCGACGTGCCGCGCTACACCCAGGCCGGCTTCCTGGTCGACGAGGCGACGCCCGAGCAGCGCGCGCGCCTGATCGAGAGCGGCCTGGAGGCGATGGCCGGCGTCAACGCCATCGACTGGCGCGCCGCCGGGCTCGACTGGCTCGACCCCAGCGGCGAGGGCCGGCCGGAGATGTCCCACCAGCGCGCGCTCTACCGCGGCTACGTGGAGGCCGAACTGGCGGGCCGCGAGCACCCGGTGCTCCACGCCGCCCTGGGCTGGCTCGACCGGCACGACCCGCGGGACGAGCGGGTCGGGCTGAGCTGGGGCGACGCGCGCGTCGGAAACGTGATCTGGCAGGACTACCGCTGCGCCGCGGTCTGCGACTGGGAGGCCTGCGCTCTGTGCCCGACCGAGGCCGACATCGGCTGGTGGCTGATGTTCGACCGCCTGTCCCACGAGGGCCTGGACGCGGAGCGCCTGCCCGGCTTCCCCACCCGCGAGCGGATGATCGCCCACTACGAGAAGGTCTCCGGCCGCGAAGTCCGCCAGCCGGACTACTGGGAAGTCTTCGGCCTGATGCGTTTCTGCGCCATCTACATCCGCCTCGGCGACCGCATGGTCGGCCACGGACTGGTGCCGCCCGAGGCCAGCCCCGCGGTCGAGAACCAGGTCACCGAAGCGCTGGCGGAGCGGCTGGAGGCGCTCGGCTGAGGCCGCGCGCGGGAGGAGACGGCATGGCGGACGCGGACCGGCTGGCGCGGGTCGAGGCGCATCTGGAGCTGCTCCGGCTGGAGGGCGAGTACGCCCGCACCTGGGACATCGCGGACCACGACGCCTGGGCGGCCCTGTTCAGCGAGGACGGGGTCTTCGAGAGGCTGCCCACGAATCCCCGGGAAAAGCAGTTCTGGTTCGAGGGGCGCGAGGCGCTGGCGAAGTTCTGCCGGGGCATGAACCGGAACCTGCAGGGGCTGCACCTGCTGCACACGCCCTCCATCACGATCGACGGCCAGAGCGCGCAGAGCTGGATCCACTACGAGTTCCGCTCCCACCGCCGCGACACCGGCGAGAGGGGCCACGTGCTGGGCATCTACAAGACCGACTACGTCCGCACGCACGCGGGCTGGCGCATCCGGCATCGGCTGGAGCACTCGGCGCTGCGCGCCGAGGGCGCCTTCACCGGCGTCCCGCGCGAACTCGAATCGCTGGGAAGACCGAGCGACTGAACGCCGCGCGGGCGCCCTCCCGCCGCGGGAGCCGCGGCTCAGGCCCCGGCCGCGCCGGGAAGCTCGACCGTCTCGGTGTCGCGCCCGGAGCGCAGGACGGTTCCCGGGAGTTCTCCGGTCGGCTGGCCGGCGGCGACGATCGGACGCCCGTTGACGAACACGCGCTCCACGCCGGTCGCATCCGCGAAAAGGCGGCCGGCGCCGCCCGGCAGGTCCGTCACGCTGCGCACTTCGCCGTTGCCGACGGTCTCGGGGTCGAAGACGACCAGGTCGGCCCGGTAGCCGGGAGTGACCCGGCCGCGTTCCCGCAGGCCGAACAGGCGCGCCGGGGCGTCGGTCAGCGCCGCCACGGCGCGCTCGAGCGGAAGCAGCTTCCGGCCGCGCAGACAGTCCGACAGGAAGCGCGTGGGGTACGGAGCGCCGCACATGCGGTCCAGGTGCGCGCCGGCGTCGGACCCTCCCAGCAGCACGTCCGGCCGCTCCCAGGCCTGGGCGCGCAGCTCCCAGCTCGCGTCGTCGTCGTCCGGCGGCTCGGGCCACAGAATCGTGCGCAGATCGTCGGCCAGCACGATGTCGAGCAGCGTGTCGAAGCTGCCGGCGCCGCGCTCGGCGGCGATCTCCTCGACCAGCCGCCCGCTCAGCCCGCGGTTGCGCTCCGACCAGGTCTGGCCGATCCGGAAGTGGTCCCAGTCGGCGACGCGCGCGAACACGCCCGCGTCCGGCGACGCCGCGCGCTCGGCCAGCCGGGCGCGAACCTCAGGGTCGCGCAGGGCGCGCATGCGCTCCGGGATCGGCAGGCCCAGGACCGGCCCCCAGTCCGGGAGCTGGTGAATCGGGGAGTAGCTCTCGAAACTCATGGTCATGCCGACCAGGATCGGCATGGTCAGCGCGACCACGCGCGCGCCGCGCCGGGCGGCCTGCTCGCCGACCGCCAGCTGGTCGGCGTAGCGCCGCGGTTCCTTGGAGTCGATCGTCAGCACGTTCCAGTTGAGCGGGCGCCCGGCCGTCAGCGACATGCGCGCCATCAGATCGATCTCGGCCGGGGAGAATCCCATCAGGCAGCCGTCGGTGATGAACTCGAGCGAGGTGCCTTCGCGCGCCCCGGTGGTCGCGCACAGCGCCAGCAGTTCCTCCTCGCTCGCGAAGCGCGACGGGACCGGCCGGTCGTCGCCGTCACGGTGGGTGAAGGAGCGCGAGCTGGACAGTCCCAGTCCGCCGGCGGCCAGGCATTCGTCGAGCAGCGCCCGCATGCGCTCGAGCTGACCGGAGTCGGCCTGTTCGCCCACGGCGTCCCAGCCCATGACCGCACGGCGCAGCGCGCAGTGACCGACCAGGAAGCCGGCGTTGACGGCGACCCCGCCTTCCAGCCGGGCCAGCCACTCGCCGAACGAACGCCAGTCCCAGTCGAGACCGTTCTCCAGCGCGGACAGCGGCATGCCCTCGACCACGGCCATCATGCGCCGGATGTATTCGGCGTCCTGGGGCCCGCCCAGCGGAGCGATGCTGAAGCCGCAGTTGCCGCCGATCACGCTGGTCACGCCGTGCAGGCTCGAGGGCGAGGCCAGCGGGTCCCAGAAGAGCTGCGCGTCGTAGTGCGTATGCGGATCGACGAAGCCGGGGCAGACGACCCGGCCGTCGGCGTCGAGCGTCTCGCGCGCCGCTTCGCCGGCCAGTTCCCCAACGGCCGCGATCCGCCCGCCGCGCAGCGCGACATCGGCGCGCTCGCCCGGCCGACCGGTGCCGTCGACGAGCGTCCCGCCGCGGATCAGGAAGTCGTGCACGCGGGCAAGAATCCGGGGCGCTTCCCCCGCCTGTCAACCGGCCGGGCCGGTCTCAGCGCTCGGGCGTGAACTCGACGTGGACCGCGTCGGGGGTGCGCGTGAAGGTGTTGGGAACGAACTTCGGCTCCGTTCCCGGTGTCAGCCGCATGTCGGGCAGGCGGCGCAGCAGCTCTTCGAACATCACCCGGATCTCGAGCCGCGCCAGGCTGGCGCCGACGCAGTAATGCGTGCCCCAGCCGAAGGCGACGTGGTGGTTGGGCCGGCGCCCGACGTCGTAGCTCTCCGGGTCTCGGAAGACTTCTTCGTCGCGGTTGGCGGAGGCGAACATCAGCAGCAGCTCGTCGCCCGCCCGGACGGTCCGTCCCTCGAGCTCGTGATCCTCGGTCGCCGTGCGCCGCATGTTCAGGATGGGCGAGACCCAGCGGAGGAACTCCTCCACCGCGCCGGGCATCAGCCCCGGGTCGTCGACCAGGCGGCGGCGCTGGTCGGAGTGCTCGATCAGGTCGAGGACCGTAGTGGCGATCACCGCGCGGGTGGTCTCCGCACCCCCGTCCAGCACCAGCAGCGCCTCGGACGCCAGCTCCTCGTCGCTCATGCGCCGGCCGTCGATCTCGGCGTTCGCCCAGATCGAGACCAGGTCGTCCCGGGGCTCCGAGCGCCGCTTGGCCGCCAGCGCGATCACCTCCCGGGAGAACTCCGCGAACGCCTCGCCCCCCAGGCGCATCTCCTCGCCCATCTCCAGGCCGCCCCCGGGGACGTGCAGACCGCCGGAGAGCATCGTGATCTCGGACCACCACTTGCACTTCCGCCACATCTCGGGCGGAAAGCCGAGCTTCTCGCCGATGACCATCGCCGGCAGGGCGGCGGCCAGATCCTCGACCACCTCGCACTCTCCCCGCGCGGCCACCGCGTCGATCAGTCCCGTGACCAGAGCGCGCACCCGCGGCTCGATGCGCCGCACGGCGCGCGGCGTGAGCCCGCCCGAGATCAGACGACGCTGCCGACCGTGCTTCGGGTCGTCGCTGTCGATCATCGTCGAGTTGCCTGGAATCCTGGGCCTCGAGCCCTGTCCCGAGCTGTAGCGGGCCGGGTTCTTCTCCAGCGCCACCAGATCGCGGTAGCGCGAAATCCCCCAGACCCCGTAGGTCTCGTCCCAGTGAACCGGCGCGTGCGCCCGCAGCCAGCGGTAGGCGGGATTGGGATCGCCGGCGTAGAACTCCGGATCGAGCAGCCGGATCTCCGGGGAACTCATCGAGCGGTCTCCTTCAGCGGATCTGGCCAAGGCGGGTCGGAATTCGGATCAGCCTATTCCGGCGGCGTCGGCGAACGCCGCCAGCTCGCGCGGGATGTCCGGCCCGGACGCCATGTAGACGATCTCAGTGACGCCCTTCTCGGCCGCCCGGGCCAGTCTCGCCTGCACCGAGTCGGCGTCCCCGGTCCAGCCCGAACTCAGCAGCTCGGGACCGGCGGCGTCCAGAAGGAAGCGTTCGCGCGGGGGGATCCATTCCACGTGGCCCTCGTGCACCGCCAGGTGCCGTTCTCCCTCGGGGCGCTCCGCCTCGATGCGCCGGCGCCACTCGGCCCCTCCGGGCATCCCGTCGACGGATTCGGGAGAGCTGTCCCAGGCGGCGTGGTAGGCGGTCTTGAACCAGGGGCCGGCGGCCTCCCGCACCCGTGGGCTGGTGTGATCCTCGCCCGGGTCGAGCACCGTCCCGCTGCACATCAGCGCGCACCAGTCGAACTCGCGCGAGCCCCCGCCGACCAGCATCACTCCGTCGCCGACCGCGCGCGCCGCCGCCATCCCCTTGGGGCCCATGGGGGCGACCAGCAGCGGCACTTCGATCGGACGCGGCGGCGCGTAGCCCGGCGCGTGAATCATCTGGCAGGCCGCTCCCTCGACCTCGACCACTTCTCCCCTTAGCAGCCCCCGCAGCTGCCGCAGGTAGAGCTCCAGCGACGCCCAGCGCGAGGACTTCCGGCCCATCGCCTTGCGCGCCGTGAAGCCGGTGCCGAACGCACACGCCAGGCGGCCGGGGGCGAGTTCCTCGAGGGTCGCGATGGCCGAGGCCGTGGCCATCACGTGGCGCAGGCTGGGCACGGCGACCGCGGTGCCGATCCCAATGCGCTCGGTCCGCTCGGCGACGCGCGCCAGCGCGATCCAGACATCGCCGTACAGCGCCGGAGAGTCGTAGGTCCAGTAGCGGGTGTATCCCAGGCTCTCCGCACGAGCGGCCAGCTCGGGGAGATCGCGCCGCGGCGGCGTGCCGCAGGAGAGGGCGAGCTTGGGCGCGGTCACTCCGAGCCTCCGCCGGCCCCCTCCGCGCGCCGCTGCCGGATCCAGCGTCTCCACTTGTCCAAGTGCCAGACATCCTGGTCCTCGCCCCAGGCGACCCGCCCGTCCAGTTCCCAGCGGGTCAGACTGCACCAGTTGAACATCCAGGGGATGTTGGTGAACGACAGGCGGTTGACGCACTCTCCGACCGCCTCCAGCTCGCGGCCCAGGCTGTCGGTCGCCTCGATCACCACCCGGCTGGGCCAGTCGCCCGGGCGCTCGATCCGGCGCCGGCCCTCGACCAGCACGGCGGCCTCGCCGTCGCGCAGCAGATAACCCATCTCGACCGGCGAGTCGTCGCGGTCCGGATAGGCGAAGGCCAGGAACGCGGCGTCGGCCGCGCTGCCGTGGTCGTAGGCCATGCGCAGCCCGCTGTCCTCCACCCGCGGTCCCCAGGAGCGGTCGCGGATGGCGAAGCAGTCGAAGGGGATCTCCTCGCCGCGCAGATTCATGCGCCCGTAGACGCGCCCGGGCTGGTCCACGTGGGCTGCGAACAGCTTGGGCTCGTCGCCGGCCAGCACGTGCGGCTCCATGATCGCGTCGAAGGTGAAGTCCAGCTCCAGTTCCGGGTGCGAATAGCCCACCCGATAGGTCTGGAGCGGCTCCTCCACCCGGATGGAAATCCCGGTGGGGAACTCGATGTCGCGCAGGTCGCCGGGTTCGGGATACGGCAGGTTGTACTGGTTTTCCCAGAACAGAATGTCCCAGGGCTGGTGCGCGCTGGCGTCCCAGACCCAGACCCCGCCGCCCAGCAGGCCCTGATTGGGCCGGATCCAGGGATACACGTAGCCCTGGATGGCCCGCTCCGGCACCGTGAAGGAGAACCAGGCCGTCTCGCTCCACATCGGGTTGTCGTCTCCCGGCGAGTGAAACCCGTCGTCCTCCGGAGTCAGAACCGCTTTCGGATTCGCGCCGTGCATACCCCGCACCCTACCCGATCGCCCCCGCGAATTCCGCCGGGGGTCGGCCATCCGGCCGAGTCCCGGCTGTGGGCCGGTGGTAAGCTCGACCGAGGGAGCCGCGCTTGACCGAACCACATCCGCCCGGGCCGAGGCAGACGCCGGGCGGGACTCCCGCCGCGGCCGATTCCGCCGGGACTCCCCTGTTCTCGCGCGGGTACGTGCGCTACGCGCTGGGGCTGCTGCTGGCGGTGGCGGTGTTCAACACCTGCGACCGCACCATCCTCGCCGTGCTGATCGAGGACATCCAGGCCGAGATCGAAGTCAACGACACGCAGATGGGGCTGCTGATCGGCTTCGCGTTCACCACCGTGCACCTGCTCGCGGGCCTGCCGCTCGCGCGCCTGGCGGACCGCGTCTCGCGCAAGCTGATCGTATCGATCGGTCTGCTGGCCTGGAGCGTGATGACGGCCCTGGCCGGCTTTGCCCAGAGCTTCGGCCAGCTGCTGCTGACGCGGATGGGCGTGGGCGTGGGCGAGGCGGCGGGCAGTCCCCCGAGCCACTCGATGATCGCGGACTTCACGCCGGTGGAGCGGCGGGCGCGCGCGCTGGCGATCATCCCGATCGGCTCGATCCTCGGGCTGGGCCTGGGCATGTTCTTCGGCGGCTGGGTCAACGAGTTCTTCGGCTGGCGCATGGCCTTCATCTCGGTCGGCGTGCCGGGGGTGGCGCTGGCCGCGGTGATCTGGCTCACGCTGCGCGAGCCCCCGCGCGGCTACAGCGACGGCGCGGTCGCGAGCAGGCCGGCCGGCGACGAGTCGATGCTCGCCGTGATTCTGTATCTGCTGGGGCGCCCCTCCTACCGCTACATGATCCTGGGCGCCTGCCTGGCGGGCGTAACCACCTACGGGCGCAATATCTGGGAGCCGACCTTCCTGCGGCGCGTCTACGAGATGAGCTCGGGCGAGGCGGGTACCTGGTACTTATTGATCGGGCCCCTGCCGTCGCTTGTCGGGGTGTACTTCGGCGGCTGGATCGTGGACCGCCTCGCGCTGCGCGACGAGCGCTGGTACATGTGGTTCGGGGCGATGGCCTGCGCGGTGTCGGTGCCGCTCTCGTTCGCCTTCCTGCTCTGGCCCGAGACCCACTACGCGGGACCGGTCCCGGTCGGCTTCCTGTTCGCGCTGGCGATGGCGCTGGTGGTGGGCATGTGGTCGCCGGCGACCATGGCGCTGGGGCAGAGCCTGGCCAAGCCGCACATGCGATCGCTGTCGGCCGCGCTCTGGAGCATGATCTACAACTTCATCGGCCTGGGCGCGGGGCCGTTCGTAGTGGGCGTGCTCAGCGACTACTTCGAGCCGCTCTACCAGGCCGACGCGCTGCGCTACGCGCTGGTCCTGGCCGGCCTGTCTCCCCTGCTGGCGGCGGTCTGCCAGCTGCGCGCCGCGCGCACCCTGCGCGAAGACCTTGCGCTCGCGCGCCAGGACTGAGGCGCGGGACCCGTCCGCCCCGGGAAGGCCGGGGATCGCCCGCAGCGCAACCGGGTCGCGCGGCTCAGCTCCCGGCGGCCAACTCCCCGGCGTAGGGCCGCACGTGCACGGGGATCGCGCTCATGCGCGGGATGCCGCTGTAGGGGTCGTAGGCGCGGTCGACCGGCGTCAGGCGGCCGGTGTTGCTGCCGATCGCGCGCAGCTCCGGGTCGCGCTCGGGCGTGTCCCCGAAGGCGTGCGGCATCGAGACCACGCCCTGCCGTACGTCCGGAGCGGCTTCGACGATGCCCAGGATGGCGGCGTGGTCGGACTCGATCTCGACCACGTCGCCGGGCGCCAGACCCAGCTCGCGCAGGTCGTCGGGGTGCATGAAGGCCGGGTTGTAGCTCCACTTGCGGGTCAGCCGCGGGATGTCGCGGCCGACCGAGTTGTGCACGTCGGGCAGGCGCCGCGAGATCAGGCGGAAGGCGTAGTCGGTCTCGCGCCGGTCGGGCTCGCCGGACACCTCCGCCAGCTCGTCCAGCATGACGGCGTCGGCGAGCTCGAGCCGGGCCGCGCAGTCCGGGTCGGGCGGTTGGACCACGGCCGAGTCGTCCGGAAAGACCGCTCCGTGCGGGTGGCGCTTGACCTCCGCGAGCGGCACGCGCGAGCCCGCGGTGAGCTGCTCGAAGAGCTCGTCGGTGGTCGGCGGGTTCTCCAGGTCCAGCTCGAAGGTCGAGGGTTCGGCCGCATCCGGCCCCCAGGAATAGGCGCTGACGACGCGCAGCGGCAGACCCATGTGCCGTCCCAGACCGTAGAAGAGTTCCCAGTCCTCGATCAGGTCCGAGCCCTCGGGCGGGTCGACCAGCGCCGGCGTGTACTGACCCCAGGGCACCGAGTAGCCCATCGCGAACGGGGTCAGCGTCTCCGGGGGAAGGCTCAGTCCCGGGACCTCCAGGGAGAGCTTGGGCGCGATCACGTAGTCGGCCATCCTCGCGGAGGCCGAGAGCTTGATGTCGAGGGTGACGTTCAGGTCCAGGCTCTCCATGGCCCGTCGGGTCTTGAGCTGGTCCGGCCAGGCCGCCAGGGGATTGCCGCCCAGGCTGAACAGCGCCCGCACCCGGCCTTCCCCCTCCAGCAGGATCTCGTCGGCCAGGGCCGCGGTCGGCAGGCCGGCCGCGGTGTCGGCGAAACCGCGCACCCGCAGCTTTTCCCCGAAGCCCCACCCCGGACGCGGCTCGGAGGGCTGCGCCTTCGAGAACGTGGGCGGCAGCAGCACGCCCGGGTTCGGGATCGGCTCGCCCTCGCGCAGCCAGCGCCCGCAGAGCGTGTTCAGGCACAGCAGCAGGTACTCGGTCAGGTTGCCGCGTCCCGACATGTTGGGGCCCGTGCCCGCGTTCGCCATGCCGCGCTCCGCGCCCGAGAAGATCCGCGCGGCCTCGACCAGGTGCGCGGCGGGCACGTCCGCCCGGAGCGCGACCCGCTCGGGGGTGAAGGGTTCGACGGCGGCGCGCAGGGCGTCCATGCCGGTGGCGTTGCGGCGCACGAAGTCCGTGTCGACGCGGTCCTCGGCCAGGATCACGCGCAGCAGGCCCGCCAGGATCGCGGGATCCTCGCCGGGGCGGGGCTGCAGGTGGACGGCCGCCACGCGCGCCGCCTCGCTGCGCCGCGGATCGATCACGATCAGCTTCATGCCCCGCTTGACCGCGTCGTGGATGTAGCGCGAGGGGTTGTAGCTGGGCACGCCGATCGACTTGGACACGGCCGGGTTGGCGCCCACCAGCATCCAGGTGTCCGCGCCATCGAAAGTCTGGGGCCCGCCCAGCCAGGCGCCGTGCAGGGCGGCGGCGATCATCTTGCCCGGCTGGTCGATGGTCGAACTGGTGAAGCGCATGGGAGAGCCGATCGCGTCCATCCAGGCCATCGCCACCGGCACCGTGGCGGGATACGGGAACGAGAACGTGCCCGTGTAGCTGGCGACGGAGCGCGGTCCGTGGCGGTCCACGATCTCCCCGACCCGCTGCGCGATCTCCTCGATCGCCTGCTGGGAGGGGATCGGCCGGTGCGAGCCGTCGGGCATGCGCTTGAGCGAGTGCAGCAGGCGCTCGGGATGAGCGTGCTGCTCCGGCAGGGCGCGCCCCTTGGCGCAGGTGTAGCCGTAGTAGACCGAGTTGCTGTTGTCGCCGGTTACGCGCAGCGCCCGGCCGTCCTCGATCTCGACCTGGATCGGACAGGCGGCGTGGCAGAATCGGCAAAGCGAAAGTCGCGTCTCGGACATGGTGTCTCCCCGGGGCTGAAGCGGGATGATACCAACCACCGTCCGCCCGCGAGTTGCCCCGTGTCGGTGGCGCGCCCTATGGTCTGCCCACCGCCCGCCGAGGGGGCCCGCCGGGAGGCTGCATGAAAATCGGGGTGACGACATTCGCGCAGAACTTCAGCGACTGGGAACGGCACCTCGCCGGCGATTTCGGGCGCCCGCCCAAGGTGAGCGACTCGCAGATCTACGACGACGAGCTGCGCCTGGCCGAACTGGTCGAGCCGCTGGGCTTCGACTCGCTGTGGACGGTCGAACACCACTTCACGCCCTACACCATGGTGCCCCGCCCGGCGCAGTTCCTGGCTTTCATGGCCGGGCGCACCCAGCGCATCGACTTCGGGACCATGGTCCTCGTGCTGCCCTGGCACGACCCGGTCACGATCGCCGAGGAGATCAGTCAGCTCGACAACCTGCTGCAGGGACGCCGCGTCACGCTCGGCTTCGGGCGCGGCGCGGGCAAGGTCGAGTTCGACGGCATGCGCATCCCGATGGGCGAGTCGCGGGCGCGCTTCCTCGAGTCCCTGGAGATCGTGCGGCGCGCCCTGCGCGAGGAGCAGTTCTCGTTCGAGGGCGAGTACTTCCGCATCCCGCCGCTCTCGGTCCGCCCGCGGCCGCGCTCGGCGGACCTGCTGGAACGCATGTACTGCGCCTGGGGGAGTCCGGAGACGGTCGAGATCGCCGCGCGCGCCGAGCTGGGACCGCTTTTCATCCCCCAGAAGTCCTGGCAGGAGATCGCCGGCGAAATGCGGATGTTCAACGGCTACCGCGAGGAAATGGGACTGCCGCCGCACAAGCCGATCGTGGTGTGCTGGGCGTACTGCAGCGAGAGCGAGCAGGAAGCGCGCGAGACCACCGAGCAGTACATGGAGAACTACGGCCGCAGCGCCTACCTGCACTACGGGTTCCACGATGCCAAGCACTTCGAGCAGGCCGGCGGCTACGACCACTACGCCAAGGCCGCGCGTCAGATGTCGGAGCGCAGCGCGGGCACGGTCACCGGGTTTTCGGACACGCAGGTCTGGGGCACGCCGGAGACCTGCCTGGAGAAGCTTCACAACATCCGGCAGACCGTCGGGGCGGGCGAATTCGTGGGCTGTTTCCTGTTCGGCGCGCTGCCGGTGGAAAAGGCCGAAAACAGCATGAGACTGTTCGCGGACAAGGTTCTGCCCACCGTCCAGGCCGACTTCTGAGCGTGGCGGGAACGCGGCGCGCCCCGCACCCGGGATGCGGGTTCCCCAGGCGATGATCCAGCGCCTTCGAACCGCCTACCGGGGGCTCTTCCTGCAACGCCCCTGGCTCGCGCTGGCCGCCCTCGCGCTGCTGCTGGGCTTCTTCGCCTACCACGCCCAGGACTTCCGGCTGGACGCCTCGTCCGACTCGCTGGTGCTGGAGGACGACGAGGCGCTGCAGGTCTTCCGCGAGGTCAGCGCGCGCTACCAGACCCAGGACCTGCTGGTCGTCACCTACACCCCGGAGGCGGAACTCTTCTCGGACGCCTCGCTCGAGCCCCTGGGGCGGCTGCGCGACGAACTGCGCCGGGTCGAAGGCATCGCCTCGGTGCTGACGATCCTCGACGTCCCGCTGCTGCAGAGCTCGGACGTGCCTCTGCTGCAGATGGCCGAAAACGTGCAGACGCTCGAGCATCCCACGGTCGACCGCGAGCGCGCCCGCAGGGAGCTGATCGAGAGCCCCGTATTCCGGGACCTGGTGATCAGCCGCGACCAGGGCACCACGGCGCTGCTGCTGAACCTGCAGGGCGACCCCGAGCTGTCGGCGCTGCTGGCCGAGCGCAACCGGCTGCTGGTCCTGCGCCGCTCGGGGGATCTCGACGAGGCGCAGAGCGCGCGGCTCGCGGAAGCGACCGAGGATTACGAGCGGGCGCGCATCGCGCTGGCGGACCGGCGCCACCGGGAGATCGCCGAGATCCGCGGCATCGTCGCCGGCTACGGCGAATACGGCACGCTGCACCTTGGCGGCGTGCCCATGATCGCCGACGACATGGTGAGCTACGTCCGCTCCGACCTGATCGCCTTCGGCCTGGGCGTGCTGGTCTTCATCGTGGTCGTGCTCAGCGCGATCTTCCGCCAGCCTCGCTGGGTAATCCTGCCGCTGCTGAGCTGCGGCTACGCGGGCCTGACCATGGTCGGCACGCTCGGTCTGATCGGCTGGGACGTCACGGTCATCTCTTCGAACTTCCTGTCGCTGATGCTGATCGTGACGATCTCCATGAACATCCACCTAGCCGTCCGCTACCGCCAACTGCTGCGGGAAGCGCCGGACGAGCCCCACGCCTCGCTGGTCTGGACCACGCTGCGCCGGATGGTCTGGCCGTGCCTGTACACCGCGCTGACCACGATCATCGGCTTCAGCTCGCTGGTGTTCAGCGGCATCAAGCCGGTGATCGACTTCGGCTGGATGATGAGCATCGGCCTGGCCGTGGTCTTCCTGACCTCGTTCTCGCTTTTTCCGACGCTGCTCATCCTGCTGGACAAGCCGGCCGTTCAGCGCCGCTCCGAACTGGGCTTCCCCCTGATGCGGGGCCTGGCCCGCCTGGCCGAGAAGCGCGGCGGGGCGGTGATCGGCGTCGCGGCCGTGCTGGCGCTGGTCAGTCTGTGGGGCGTCTCGCGGCTCGAAGTCGAGAACAGCTTCATCGACTACTTCGGCCGCAACACCGAGATCTACCGCGGCATGAAGCTGGTGGACGAGAAGCTCGGCGGGACCACGCCGATGGACGTGCTGGTGAGCTTCGAGCCGGCGCCGGAGGCGGAACCGGCCGGGACCGAGGCCGGCGAGGACGATTTCTTCGACGACGAGTACGAGGAGGATCTCGACGACTGGGACCTCGACGCCGAAGCGGGTCCGGAGAACTGGTTCACCGCCTACAAGATCGACCGCGTCAAGCAGGTCCACGATTACCTGGACCGTCAGCCCGAGATCGGCAAGGTGCTGTCGCTGGCGTCGGTGGTGCGCGTGGCCGAAGCCCTCAACGACGGCCGCGAACTCGACGGGGTCGAGCTGGCGGTGCTGTACAAGCGGCTGCCGGGAGAGCTGCGCAGCGCGATGGTCGACCCTTACTTCTCCTACGAGCAGAACGAGGCGCGCCTGATGCTGCGGATCTTCGATTCGCGTCCGGGCGTGCGCCGCAAGCAGCTTCTGGAGCGCATCGAGGCCGACCTGGAGCGGGAGCTGGGCCTGAGCGCGCCGAACCTCACGCTGACGGGCACGCTGGTGCTCTACAACAACATGCTGCAGAGCCTGTACAGCTCGCAGATCGCCAGTCTCGGCGCCGTGACGGCGGGCATCGCGCTGATGTTCCTGGTCCTGTTCCGCTCGCCGCTCCTGGTGGTGATCGGCATCGTCCCGAACCTGCTGGCGGCGGGGACGGTGCTCGGACTGATGGGCCTGGCCGGGATCCCGCTGGACATGATGACCATCACCATCGCCGCCATCACCATCGGCATCGCCGTGGACAACGCGATCCATTACATCTACCGCTTCCGCGAGGAGTACGCGCGCCGCGGCGACTACGTCGAGACCCTGCGCGCCTGCCACGCGAGCATCGGACGCGCCGTGCTCTACACCTCGGCGACGATCATCTTCGGCTTCTCGATCCTGGCGCTCTCGAACTTCTGGCCCACGATCTACTTCGGCGCCCTGACCGCGCTCGCGATGGGCATGGCCCTGACCGCAGCGCTGACGCTGCTGCCCAAGCTGCTGCTGCTCTGGAGGCCCTTCTAGCGGGTCCCGGCGCGGGCGGTCGCGCGGTTGGCGGTACAATCGGGCCCGCATGTTGAGTCCTTACCGAGTCCTGGACGCGACCGACGAGCGGGGCGAGGTCGCGGGCATGGTGCTGCGCGACCTGGGGGCGGACGTGATCCGGGTGGAGCCGCCGGAAGGCACTCCGAGCCGCCATGCGGAGCCGCTCTGGCGGGACGGTTCCGGACCGGCGCGGAGCCTGCAGTTCGAGGCCTACAACGGCGGAAAGCGCTCGATCGCGCTGGACTTGAGCCACGCGCCCGACCGCGAGACCTTCGGCGAGCTGGCGGCGGGCTCGGACTTCGTGCTGGAGTCGTTTCCGCCCGGAGCGCTGGCCGGGCACGGCTGGGACTTCGAGGCCCTGCGCGCGCGGAACCCGCGCATCGTCCACGTCCAGATCAGCCCGTTCGGCATCGACGGGCCCTACGCCGGCCACGCGGCCAGCGACCTGACCCTGGCCGCGATGGGCGGCCCGATGGCGCTGCAGGGCGTGGCCGAACGCGCGCCGCTGCGGCTGAGCATCCCGCAGGTGTGGCGCCACACCGGGGTCGAGGCCGCGCTGGCGGCGCTGGTGGCGCACGCGCGCATGCTGCAGACCGGAGAGGCCCAGCAGGTGGACGTCTCGGCGCAGTGCGCGATGACCTGGACGCTGCTGAACGCGATGGTCGCCTCGGCCATCCAGGGCCACGACTTCGAGCGCGGGGGCTCCCTGCTGCAGCTCGGCAACGTCACCATCCCGCTGGTCTTCGCCTGTCGGGACGGCCACCTGGTCGCGCTGGGATGGGGCGCCACGGTCGTCCAGCTTCTGCCCTGGATGACCGAGGACGGGATCGCCGACGCCGACTGGGCCGCGGAGGACTGGTCGACCTACGACGTGCGCGCGCAGAAAGGAGAGCCGCTGCGCGTCGGGTTCGAGCGATTCTTCCGGGGCCTGGGCGAATTCTTCCAGCGGCACACCAAGGACGAACTGTTCTGGCGCGGTCTGCGCGAGCACGTGACCCTCGCCCCCGTCAACACGCTGGAGGACCTGCTGGGTTTCCGCCAGCTCCTGGAGCGGAATTTCTTCTCCGAACTCGAGCTGCCGGGAGGGCGCGTGGCGCGTGTCCCCGGAGCGTTCGCGCGCCCGTCCGCCGTCCCCCTGCGTCCGCGCCGGCCGGCGCCCGCGACAGATCAGCACGGCTCGGAAATCCGCCGCGAACTGGCGGCGGGAACGCGCGAGCTGTCGACGCAGGCCCCTCTCGGAGGCGACCTGCCCTTCTCGGGCCTCAAGGTGGCCGATTTCACCTGGATCGGGGTCGGGCCGATCTCGTCGCGCTGCCTGGCGGACCACGGCGCGACCGTCGTCAAGATGGAATCCGAGACCCGCGCCGACGGGCTGCGAGCGGCGGGCCCGTTCAAGGACGGGGTCGTCGGCTGGAACCGATCGCAATTCTTCGGAGATTTCAACACTTCCAAGCTCAGTCTGAAACTGGACTTGAAGAACCCCGCGGCCCTCGACGTAGCCAAGCGGGTGGTCGCCTGGGCGGACGTGGTGATGGAGAGCTACACGCCGGGGGCGATCGCGCGCCTGGGACTGGGTTACCAGGTCGTGCGGGAGATCAACCCCTCGGCCATCATGCTCAGCACCTGCCTGATGGGCCAGACCGGGCCGGCGGCCGGCATGGCGGGGTACGGCTACCATGCCGGGGCCGTCGCGGGCTTCTACGACCTGACGGGCTGGCCCGACCTGCCCCCCGACGGACCGTGGCAGGCGTACACCGACACGATCGCGCCGCGCTTCGTGATCTCCACCCTGCTGGCCGCCATCGATAACCGGCGGCGCACCGGCGAGGGCCAGTACATCGACGCGGCGCAGATGGAGATGGCGCTGCACTTCCTGGCGCCCGAGCTGCTGGAGCACCAGCTCGCCGGTTCTTCACCCAGCCGCCGCGGAAACCGCGCCCGCTCCGCGGCTCCTCATTCGGCCTACCCGTGCGCGGGAGAGGACCAGTGGTGCGCGATCGCGGTGGAGACCGAGGACCAGTGGCGGAGCCTGAGGCGCGCCCTGGGCGACCCGGAGTGGGCGCGGGCCGCCGACCTGCAGGAGGCGTCCGGCCGGCTGGCGCGGGAGTCGGAACTGGACGCCCGGCTGGCGGAATGGACGCGAGAGCAGGACCGCTACGAAGTGATGCGGCATCTCCAGCGCTTCGGAGTTCCGGCCGGGGTCGTGCAGCGCAGCAGCGACCTGCTGCGCGACCCGCAGCTCCGCCACCGCGGCTTCCACCGCAGCTACGAGCACGCCGAGATGGGCCGCATCCCCTACTCCGGCCACCAGTACCGCATCCGCGGCTATGACAGCGGGCCGCGCTCTCCCGCGCCTCTGCTGGGCGAGCACAGCTTCGAGGTGTTGCAGAAGATCCTGGGGATGGACGACGAGGAGATCGCGAGGCTGGTCGCCACCGGGGCCGTCGGTTGAGCGCGTCCGGCCTGCGCTTCCACCCGCTGGGGCCGATCGGCGTCGAGACCGCCGACATCGAGCCCGGACGGATCCCGGAGGGGGAGGCGTTCGAGGCGCTTCGCGCCGCCGTCCTCGAACACGGGCTGGTGATCCTGCCCGAGCAGCACCTCGAGCGCGGCCCGCAGATCGAACTCGCCCGCCGCTTCGGCACGCTCGAAGACCACGGCTTCTCCGAGGGCACGGCCCATCCCGAGGTCATCCCGATCTCGAACCTGGACGAGTCGGGCCGGGTGAGAGGCATGCATCACCCCTCGATGCGCACATTCCGCATCAACGAGAGCTGGCACACCGACAGCTCGTTCCGGCCCACGCCCGCGTCCTACTCGCTGCTGGCGGCGGAAGTCCTGCCGCGTGCCGGCGGCGAGACGCTCTTCGCCAGCCTGCGCCTGGGCTGGACCGAGCTTCCCGAGGGCGAGCGCGCCGGCCTGCGCAAGCTGCGCGTGGTCCACGACTACAAGGACGCCTACGCGCGGGTCGAGGGATTCGTCCCCGGCGGCGCGACGGCCCTGGGCGATCCCGTCTCGCACCCCCTGGTGCGCCGCCATCCCGACACCGGCGAGCCCGCGCTCTTCCTGACCGGCCACGCCTCGGGCATCGAAGGTCTGCCGCCCGACGAGGGGAAGGCCCTGCTGGCGAAGCTGCTCGCCTGGTGCACGCGCGAGGACCGGGTCTACCGCCACCGCTGGCGCCCCGGTGACCTGGTGATCTGGGACAACCGCTTCATGCTGCACCGCACCCCCGGCTTCGACGGCGAGAACCCCCGCGTTCTCCACCACGTCCGCGTCGCCGGCGGCCCAGTCGAACCCTACTAAGCTCCAACAGGACCCGCTGAGACGCGTTACAGGCGGCTCCACTGGACGGAGAGGCCGTAGGTGCGTGGCGGGGTGTAGTGGGCCCAGGCGGAGCCCAGGAAGCCGTAGCGGGCGTCGGCGTGAGTTCGTCGCCCAGGTTCTTGCCCCAGGCGGTGACTTTCCAGCTCTCGTCGGGGGAGATCCAGGCGACGCTGGCGTTGAAGACCGCGTAGGCGTCCTGGAAGGTGCGCGGGAGGTTGCTGCTCTCCAGGAACTGCTCGTCGTTCCAGGCGTATTCCGCCTGCAGGCGGATCCGGCCGTCGTCGGGCAGCGGGATGGAGTAGCTGGCGGCGGCATTGAGCGAGTGCCTGGGCGTATGGGGCAGGTGGTAGCCGTCGCGCCGGATCTCTCCAGACGCCAGTGTGCCGACCAGGAAGTCGTCGAAGCGAGCGCGCAGATAGCCGTACCCCAGGTGCAGCGCGAGGTGGCCGGCGGGCAGCCAAGTCAGTTCCAGCTCCGCCCCGGCGATGCTCGCCTTGCCGGCGTTCTTGACGCGCAGCCCATCGAAGGCCTAAGTCGCTTGGTCGAAGAGCAGGGTGATGAGCTGCAGGTCTTCGAAGTCGGTGCGGAAGCCCGAGGCGTTGAGCTGCAGCGAATCCCCCAGCCAGCGGCTCTTGAACCCGATCTCGTAGCTGGTGGCGGTCTCTTCGCTGACGGGCACGTCGGCCTCGGCGGCGTGGCCGACCTTGCTGTCGAAGCCACCCGACTTGAAGCCCTCCGACCAGCTCAGGTAGGCCATCAGATCGCGGTCGGCGAACGGCCGCAGTTCGAGTACCGCCCGCGGCGTGACGTCGCCGAAGCTCTCGCTGCCGGAAACGTCGAAGTCCTCGAACAGGATCTGGAAGGGCGTGCCCGGAACGGCATCGTCGGTCAGCCACGCGAGCGTGCGGTTGCGCTTGTCGTCCCGGATGTAGCGGAGTCCGGCGCGGGCCGTGAGCGCTGCGTGGATCTCCCAGGTCAGGTCCGCGAAGGCGGCCCAGCTCTCGGTCTCGGCCCGCCCCCGCCAGTCGCCGCGGCTGCCGTTGAGGCCCCGCTTTCCTCGACCACCGTGATCTCCTCGAACTCCACCCGGTCGACTTTCTCGCGCGTGTAGTAGACGCCCGCCACGCCGTTCCAGGGACCGGCCCGCTCGCTGGCGTAGCGCAGTTCGAGGCTGAACTGGCGCGCGCTCTCTTCCTGGCCGAAGAGATCGTCGTAGCCCTGGCCGGAGCGGATCCCGCGCGGCCCGAACTGGTCCAGCGTGTGGAAGTCGACTTCGCAGTAGGCGGCGATGCCGGTGACCGAACCGCTCTCGCGCCGCCAGTCCAGCTTCGCGGAAAGGCCCCATTGCTCCGTCCCGGTGCCCACCTCGTGGCCGTGCTCCGTGCGGCGCACCCGGCCGGTCGCCGCCGACGGCGGGAAGCTGTCGAATTCCGGCACCAGACTGCGGGTCTGGCTGCCGTCCTCGCTGTCGTGGAAGTCGGCGCCGAGCAGCAGCTCGACGCCCTTGGCGACGTCCAGCAGCGCCTGGCCGCGCAACGCCAGCACGTCCTGGTCGTCGGAGTCCCGGCCGCTGATCAGGTCCTCGCCGAAGCCGTCCCGGTCCTTCTTGAGCAAGGAGAGCTTGGCGGCGATCCGCTCGGACAGCGGGCCCGAGACCAGGGCCTTGAACTCGCGGGCGTGGAAGTTTCCGGCCCCGGCCTGGAGCCTGGCCTCCCAGTGGTCGGCGTTCGGCCGGGAGGTGGTCAGGCTGACCACTCCGCCGACCACGTTCTTGCCGAAGAGCGTGCCCTGGGGGCCGCGCAGCACGGAGACCTGCTCCAGGTCGAAGAGCTCGAAGAGCGAGGCGCTGGAGCGGGAGACGTAGACCTCGTCCAGGAAGACGATCACCGAGTTCTCCAGCGCGCTGCGGGCGATGCCGCTGGTCCCGATGCCGCGGATGGTGAACTCTGGGCGGCCGCTGCTGAAGGTGGAAAACTCCAGGTTCGGCACGCGCTGGGCGACGTCGTCGATGCGGTCGATGCGCCGGTTCTCCAGCGCGTCGCGGTCGAAGGCGGTGATCGAGAGCGGCACGTCCTGCAGGTTTTCCGCGCGCTTCTGCGCGACCACGACGATCTCTTCGATCACTCCCTGGGCCTGGGCCGGGGGACTCGCGAGAGCGCTCAGGAGCAGCCCGAAGGCGGACGCGAGCGCGGCGAATCCCGGCCGGGAAGCGGTTGCGCACGGGGCCCCGTGCGCGGTTCCCGATCATGCCCCGGTCGCCCATCGCCGCCAGCGCCTCCGTTCGAATCACTCCGGGACCGCGCGAGGTCCGAGGTCCCTTCCCGGACAGGCCCCGACGAAGGGCAGCAGCTTAGAGGGTGCTTCGCGACCCGGCCCGGGGCTAGAGTACCGCCCGGTCCCGCGATCGGACCGAACCGCATCGGGAGAGAAAATGAAACCACGCAGGGCAAACACCGGTTTGGCCTGGATCGCCTGTCTGTACGCGGGGATCTTGGGATGCGGAGGTCCCGCGGAGGACGCGCAAGCGGTCCGGCCCAACCTGCTGCTGATCGTGGCGGACGATCTGGGATACGCCGACCTGGGCGTCTACGGCAGCGAGATCGAAACCCCGAATCTCGACCGGCTCGCGCAGGATGGCGTCCAGCTCAGCAATTTCCACGTGGCGGCCACCTGCTCGCCCACGCGCGCGATGCTGCTTTCGGGCGTGGACAATCACCGCAACGGCCTGGGCAGCATGGACACCTTCATGGCGGCCACCCAGCGCGGCCTCCCGGGCTACGAGGGCTACCTCAACCGGCGCGTCGCGGTCGTCTCCGAGCTGCTGCGGGACGCGGGCTACGACACCTGGTTCGCGGGCAAGTGGCACCTGGGCACGTCGGCCGGGACCTGGCCGGTGGACCGCGGCTTTTCGCGCTCCTACGCGCTGCTCGAGGGCAGCGGGGACAACTACAGCGACGTGGGTCCCGCGCCCGTGCTGCCGCGCGTCACGTTCGTGGAGGACGATCGCAAGGTCGAGCGCGAGGCGGGGCATTCCAGCCGGCTCTTCGTCGACAAACTGCTGGCCTGGCTCGACGCGGACCGGGACGCGGGCCGGCCGTTCTTCGGGGTGCTCTCTTTCCAGGCGGTGCACTGGCCGCACCAGGCCCCGCGAGCCTACGTCGAAAAGTACGGCGAGACCTACGCGCGCGGCTGGGAAGCGCTGCGCGCGGAGCGCTTCGCGAAGCTGCAGGCGCGGGGCCTGGTCGATCCCGGCCTGACCCTCCCCCCGCCGAGCGACCGGGTTCCGAACTGGGGCGAACTCGACGCCGACGAGCGGCTTTTCGAAGCCTGGCGGATGGCGGCCTACGCCGGGATGACGGAGCACATGGACGCCCAGATCGGCCGCGTGATCGAACGCCTGCGCGAACTCGGCGTCCACCGAAACACCGCGGTCTTCTTCGTCTCCGACAACGGTCCCGACGCGTCCGAGCCGGACCGCGCGCCGCGGGCGCGCGAATGGTACGCGCGCCACTACCCCGACCCGTCCCTGGAGAACATGGGGGGCCCCGGATCGTTCCCGACCTACGGCCCGCAGTGGGCCCAGCTCGGCACCACCTATCTGCGGGACTTCAAGGGCTCGGCCTCGGAGGGAGGCCTGCGCGTCCCGCTGATCGCGACCTATCCGGCGGGCTGGGCGGGCGGCAGCGTCAGCGACACGTTCGGATTCGTGACCGACCTCGTCCCCACCCTGCTCGAGATCGCGGGGGTCGAGCATCCCGGAACGCGCTACGGGGAGCGCGACGTGCATCCGCTCGACGGGCGCAGCCTGCTGCCGCTGCTGCGCGGCGAGTCCGAGACTTTGCACCCGCCGGACGAGCCGGTGCCCTACCAACTGATGAAGAACAGCGCG
>JAGWBS010000021.1:77627-80224 GCA_021295775.1 Pseudomonadota bacterium
GCAACGGCCCGCCCGAGGGCAACCGGGTCTGGGAACTCTTCGACCTGAACGCCGACCCCGCGGAACGGCGCGATCTGTCCCGCGAGCGGCCGGAGCGTCTGGCCGAGCTGCAGGCGCACTACGCCGAGTACGTGGACGCCTACGGGGTCGTCCCGACGCCGGACGACTACGACGTCTTCAAGGAGCTGACCAGCGAGCGCTGAGGCCGGCGCCGGGACGGATCAGCCCCCGAGCCAGCCCTCGGGCAGCTGCGAGGTGAGGCTCGGCAGATCCCAGTACTCCCGCCAGGACGCGATCCTGCCGCCGCGCAGCTCGTGCACGCACATCACCGGCAGCGAGGCCACGTGGCCGTCGGGAAAGTGCCAGTCCTCGACGCGCTCGCTCATCACCAGCTCGCCGCTGGCCGCGACGGCGGAGAAGCGCAGCACGAAGCGCTCCAGGCGGGACAGGCCGGAGCGCAGCTTGCGCTCGACGCCCTCCGGACCCGTGGCGTCCGCCTCGAGCACCGGCGTGTCGCGGTAGAGCCCGTCCTCCAGGAAGAAGCTCCCCGCGCGCGCGAAGTCCAGCGCTCCCACGGCCTCGAAGAAGTCCTCGACGATGCGCAGGTTCTCGGCTTGCTCCGGACCGGCGAGGGATCGGGCCAGGGCGAAGGCGTCGGCGGATTCGTTCATCGTTCGTCCTCCCGCGGATGGCCGTTCCCATCCGTCTGCGATTCGGTTCCCGGCGGGCCGCGCCGGCGGAGCTGCTCCACCACCACGGCGTGCTCCGCCTCGTTGAGCGAGTAGCGGCGGAACAGGAACAACCCGATGGCGTAGGTGACGGCCGGGAAGCCGCCCGCCAGACTCAGGATGGTCCAGCGAACCGTCGAAGTCTGCTCCGCGTTGGGCACGAACCCCGAGCGCTGCAGCAGATATCCCGCCAGGATGATGGAGATCCCGCCGCCCGCCTTGCGGATGAAGTTCCAGACCGCGGCGTAGGCGCCCTCCTTGCGCTCGCCGGTCAGCATTTCGTCGTAGTCGACCACGTCCGCCTTGAGCGCGTAGACGACCACGCCCGCGATCCCCGTGCCCAGGCCGAGCGCGAAGACCAGCGAGAGCACCAGCGCGACGGTTCCCGGACCCAGCGCCATATTGCCCCCGAACGCCAGCGACAGGATGCCCATGCCCAGCATCCAGAGTCGCTTCTTGCCGATCCGCCGGGACAGCGCCAGCCACAGCGGCGTGAAGATGAACTGCGGCACGATCCAGAACAGGAGCAGCAACTCCAGCAGGTCCTCGACCCCGATCACGTACTCGACGATGTAGGGGGACAGGCCGCCGATGCTCGCCGCCCCGAAGGACTCGATCGCGTACACCAGCAGGATCAGGCGGGCGTGGGGGTTGGCGAAGACGTCCTGGAAGGCGCGCCACAGATTGACGCCCCCCCGGCCCTGGTAGTCCTGCCGTTCCGGAACCCGCGAGGCCGCGAAAAGGATCGCCGCCGCGAAAACCCCGCCGGCCGCCAGCGAGGCCGCGCCCGCCAGCCAGGGCTCCTCCTCGGCCCGCCGCAGCAGGTACACGCAGGCCAGCCCCAGGCCGTAGCCGCAGGCGCCGATCACGTGGCGGTAGCCGAACACCCGCGTGCGCTCGTGGTAACCCGACGTGAGCTCCATGCCCCAGGCCGTGTAGGGCACGATGAAGGCGGTCTGGGCGGTCTCGTAGAGCAGGATCGCCGCGGCCATCCACAGGATCAGCCCGGGGATCTCCAGCCCCGCGGGCGGCGACCAGAGCATGTAGAAGGTCAGCGCCACCGGCAGCGCCGAGGCACGCATCCACGAGCGCCTGCGCCCGGAGCGCGCACGCGTCCGGTCCGAGAGATAGCCGGCCAGCGGGTCCGAGACCGCGTCCCAGAGGCGCCCGATGCCGTAGATGGTGGCAATCGTGGCCGGCGCGATCAGCAGCGAGTCCGTGCCGAACTTGACCAGGTAGATGCTGAACGGGATGGACAGCATCATGTAGCCCGCCATCGGCAGGCTGTAGGCGATCAGCACGCCGCGGCCGACCGCGCCCGATTCCCGCGCCTGCGCCGGCGGTCCGCTGTGGGGCCCTGGGCTCATCTGGAAAGCGGCGGCCGGCGTCAGTCGCCGGGCATTCCCGGGGTGACCCGGCCGGCGGTCTCGCCGCGGTCGATCGGGAAGTCGGCGCCCGTGCAGCTGGCGCTCTCGTCCGAGGCCAAGAAGGCGATCAGCCGCGCCACGTCGATCAACTGATCGGAGCGCCGCTCGCGGTCGGTGGGGATCAGCGCCGGGTCGGCGGTGCCGTCCATGGCCTCGGGCCGGAGCGCACCGCCCACAAACTCGGCGAACATCTCGTCGCTGCCGGCGCTGGGGCAGACCGTGTTGACCCGGATGCCGTAGCGCCCCAGCTCGATCGCGGCCGCGCGCGTCAACGCGCGCACTCCCCACTTGGTGGAACTGTAGGCCGAAATCCCGTTGCGGCCCTGGAGCCCGTCGACCGAGGAGACGTTGACGATCGAGCCCCCTCCCGCGGCCTTCATCGTCTCCGCCACGGCCCGGATCCCCAGCAGCGGACCGAGCTGGTTGACCCGGAAAAGGCGCG
>JAGWBS010000022.1:0-42660 GCA_021295775.1 Pseudomonadota bacterium
CCCCTCGGGGGGCGGCGGGGCGGCGGGCGGGGCGCCTGCGGTTGCCGCGCTCTGGGTCGGTGCGCGGCCGGGCCCCGGTCGGCCGGGCGGCGCGCCGCCGCCCGAAGGTCCCGGCGAGTCGCCCCCGAGCGCGTCGAGTCGGGCGATCAGCCGCCCGATCTCCTCGGCGTCGGGCAGGGTGGCCAGGCGCGCGATGGCCATCTCGATCACGTGGTCCGGGCGGGGAGCGTACGTCAGGTCCTCGATCCGGCTCAGCAGCACCCGGAAAAGCTTCTGCAGGGTTTCGGGCGCGTGCGGGCGCGCGCGCTCCTGCAGCTCCGCCACCTCCTCGGGCGAGCCGTCGAGCAGGGGGCCGGGGTCGTCCACGACCCGCGCCACGATCAGGTCGCGCAGCTGCTCCAGCACGCCCGCCCCCAGGCGCGAAGGCTCGATGCCGCGCTCCAGCGCCCCGCGCACCGCCTGCAGGGCCTTGGCCGCGTCGCGCGCGAGCACGGGTTCGACCACTTCGGTCAGCACGCGGCGGTCGATCAGGTCGAGGACCGCGTTGGCCTCTTCCTCTCCGATGGTCGAGCCCAGACCGCTGGTGAGCCGGTCGAGCAGGGTCAGCGCGTCGCGCAGGCTGCCCGCGCTCTCGCGGGCCAGGGCGCGCAGCACCGGCTCGGCGATCTCGATCTCTTCCGCGGCGGCGATCTGCCGCAGGCGCTCGAACGCCTCGGCCGGTCCCAGCGCCTTGAGGTCGAAGCGCTGCACGCGCGAGAGCACCGTCGCCGGGATCTTCTGCGGGTCGGTCGTGGCCAGCACGAACAGGCTGTTGGGCGGCGGCTCTTCCAGCGTCTTGAGCAGCGCGTTGAAGGCCGCCTGCGAGAGCATGTGCACTTCGTCGATGATGAAGATGCGGTGCTTGCCGGGCGCCGCGGCGTAGCGGACGCTGTCTCGGATCTCGCGCACGTTGTCGACGCCGGTGTTGCTGGCGGCGTCGATCTCCTGCACGTCGAGCGAGGTGCCCGCGGCGATCCGGACGCAGTCGTCGCACTCGCCGCAGGGCTTCTCGGTGGGCCCCTGCGCGCAGTTCAGGCCGCGGGCCAGGATGCGCGCCAGCGTCGTCTTGCCCACCCCGCGCGGTCCGGCCAGCAGCAGCGCGTGCGGCAGGCGCTCCAGCCGGATCGCGTTGCGCAGCGCCCGCGTGACGTGCTGCTGTCCGCAGACGTCGTCGAACGTCAGCGGACGCCAGCGGCGCGCCAGAACTTCGTAGCTCATCGGGGGAGGGTCTTCGTCATGCCTTGGCCGCGGAGCGCTCGGAGCGGCGAGCCCCGGACCCATCGAGAGTGACCGCTGGGCCGATCCGGCCACCTGGAGCGAAACGCTACCGTTGCTTCCTTCCGGACCTGGCGGGTTTCACGACCGATCCACCGGCCGGGACCCAGCGATCCCGGCCACTCTAGCCGCCGGCGGGGGGGAGCGTCTAGCCAGAGGCGGGACGCAGCGGCGAGTCTTCGAGGATCGGCCGCCGCGCGGCGGCGTCCGCGTGCGGCGCGCGCGGACGCTAGCGGCCGGCCGCGGACCGGAGCAGTCCGCGCGCGGCCGTCTCTACCTCCTCCACCCGGAGAGCGTCCAGCCCCGCCGGGTCTTCCGAGCGCAGCACCCGCACCTCGGGTCCGCGCGGCGCCCAGCGCAGCGGATCGCTGGGGCCGAACAGCGCCAGCACGGGCGTTCCCAGCGCGGCGGCCAGGTGCGCGACGCCGGAGTCGTGGCCGAGCAGGGCCGAGCAGGCCGAGAGCGCGCAGCCCAGGTCGACCAGCGGCAGATCCCGCAGCACGCCCGCCGCGCGTCCGGGCGGAAAGGCTCGCACGGGCTCCGCGTCCGCCGGACCTTCGACCAGCGCGACCGGCCGCCCGAGCCGCCCGCAGAGCTCGCCCCAGCGCTCGACGGGCCAGCGCTTGGCGGGACTTCCGGCGCCGGGATGCAGCGCCACGGCCAGCTCGGGCTCGGACACGCCCGCGTTTTTCAGCAGCCGCCGGCCGCGTCCGGGGTCGAGGGTCATTCGGGGCACGGCGGGAGCGGAGTCCGAGTCGGCGGCGGCGTGCAGGTGGTCGGCGGCGTGCACGCCCGGCGGAGGCCGGGGATCGACCCGCCGGACGCTGCGCGCGCCCAGGTCGCGCAGGTTGGCCGCCAGCCGTTCGCCGCCCGGTCCCCGTCCGGCGACCAGCAGGCTGTCTTCTCCGCGCGCGAGCCGGCGCCCCAACTCCGGCGCCTGCCGGCGCGGGTCGGGCCGCTCGCCGTAGAGCGGGTGGACGCCCGGGCCGTCGGCGTCCACGGACTGGTCCGGCCGCAGCAGCCCGGCCGCGCGCGCAAGCTCCAGATGCTCGCCGCGGGCGACGACCAGCGGGTCGTCCAGGCTCCGCAGCAGCGGCAGGCTGACCACGAAGTCCCCCAGGGCGCAACTTCGAAACACGATCACGCGGCCGCCCAGACTACGCCAAACGCCGGTCCGTCCGCGGCCGCCGCGGGCCGCGCGCTAAGATCGGGGCGTGAGCGGCGATTCGACCCGGCCCGGGCACCTGGGCATCATCGTGAATCCGCTCTCGGGCCGGGACGTGCGGAGGTTGGCCGCGCGCGCCCACTCCGAGAGCCCCCAGTCCAAGCGCAACACGGTCGCGCGCGCCGTGATCGGCGCGGCGGCCGCCGGAGCGACCGACTTCTACCTGGTGCGCGAGCCCTTTCAGATCGCCACCGGCGCGGTGGAGAACCTGCGCATCGACGCGCGCTTCGAAGTGCTCGACCTGCCGCTGACCATGCGGGCCGAGGACAGCGCGCTGGCCGCGCGGCGCATGCGCGAGGCGGGCTGCGGCGCGCTGATCGTGCTGGGAGGGGACGGCACCAACCGGGCGATCGTGCGCAGCTGGCGCGACGCCCCGCTGATGCCCCTGTCCACGGGCACCAACAACGTCTTCCCGCGCATGATCGAGGCGACGGTCGCGGGGGCGGCGGCGGGGGCGGTCGCCTCCCGCGGCGTGGCGCTCGCCGAGGCGGCGCCGCGCGCCAAGCTGATCGAGGTCGAGATCGAAGACGAGCCGGACGACCTGGCGCTGGTGGACGCGGCCTTCCTGGTCGGAGACCACGCCGGCAACCTGCTGCCCTTCGACCCGCACCACCTGCGCACCGCCGTGCTGGCCCGGGCCGAGGCCGGCGCGGTGGGCATGTCGCCCATCGGGGGCCTGATCGACCCCTGCGGAGCGGGCGACGACTTCGGCGTGGTCGTGGACTGCGAGGCCCACGCGCCGGGGGCGCGCGAGCTGCTGGTGCCGGTCTCTCCGGGGCTGTACCGCAAGGTCTTCGTCACCCGTCACCGCCGAGTGTCGCTGGACGAACCGCTGCGGCTCACCGGGCCGGGGCTGCTGGCCTTCGACGGCGACCGCGAGCGCGAACTGGCGCCGGGGCAGCGCGCCACGCTGCGGATCGCCCGCCGGGGACCGCACGTGCTCGACGCCGAGCGCTGTCTGGCGCTTGCCGCCGAGCGCGGCCTGTTCGTGGACCGCGCCTGGAACGACCCCTACGACGGTCCCCGGGGCGGGGGCTGCTGCTGAGGCGGGTTCGAGACCGCGGCGGACGGGCTGCGCTTCAGGTCACCTCGGCGCGCAGCGCGGCGAGGATGCGCGGGACCGCCGCGCGCACGCGCGGCTGAGCGTCGCCGACCCAGCCGGCCACGCGCCCGGGCGCCTCGTCGTCGAGCTGCAGGTGCCTGCGGCCGTGCAGCGCGCGTTCGATTCCCTCGGCCACGCGCCCGGGGGTGCGGTAGCCGAGCGGGGCGCCCGCCTCCCGAAGCCGGTCGAGCAGATTTACCCAGCGCCGGGCCGCGTCCGGCGAGCGCCAGTGAATCGCCCGCGCCAGCTCCGGCCGCGAAGCGGCCCGCAGCGCGTCCAGGTAGGCCGTCTGCGCCCCGGGCTGGTCGAGCAGCTCGCCGTCGAGCAGAAGCTCGACGCCCACGTGCGCCGCGCCGCGCGCCGGCCCGCGTCCCAGTCCCCGCTCCTCCAGCGCCCGGGCCCCGTCCCGGTACAGCCGCCGGAACTCGGCCAGGCGGTGGAACGCCGCGTCGGTCCGCTGGTGCAGGGCCGCTCCTTCCCGCAGCCGTCCGCTCTGCAGCGACGCGATGCGCGCGCGGACCATGGCGGCGAAGTCGGGCAGCATCGCGCCGAGGACCACGGCCGGCGAGTCCGTGGACCAGTTCGCGACGCAGGCGTGGCCGAAGTAGTTCAAGCGCGGTGCCCGCGAAATACTCGCACACGCCGCGTCTATACTGGCGGCGAAGCGGGAGGAGACCGGCATGCAGAATCGTTCCAACCCCACCGCCGAGAAGATCCGCTCGCGCCTCGACCACCCGGTGATCGACTCGGACGGCCACCTGGTCGAATACCTGCCCCTGGTGCAGGATTTCGTACGCGAGCTGGCGGGTCCCGAGGTCGAGGCCGGCTTCACCCGCAACGTCGACCGCATGCTGGGCTGGAAGAAGATGACGCCCGAGCAGCGCCGCGACCTGGGCTTCGTGCGGCCGGCGTTCTGGGCCCTGCCCTGCCAGAACACTCTCGACCGCGCCACGGCCATGCTGCCGCGCCTGCTGCACCAGCGTCTCGATGAGCTGGGGATCGACTTCGCGGTGCTGTACCCGACCTACGGCCTGATCCCGGCCAACCTGGCCAACGACGAAGTCCGGCGCGCGGGCTGCCGGGCCTTCAACCGCTACTGCGCCGAGCTGTACGGCGAATTCAGCGCGCGACTGGCTCCGGTCGCGGCCATCCCGATGCACACGCCCGGGGAGGCGGTGGAGGAGCTGGAGTACTGCGTGCGCGAGCTGGGGCTCAAGGTGGTCATGCTGCCCAACTTCATCCAGCGCCCGCTGCCGGCCGCCGGAGACGTCGACCGGCCGCCGCTGTGGATGGACACCTACGGTCCGGACAGCCCCCACGACTACGACCCGGTCTGGGCCAAGTGCGTGGAGCTGGGCGTCTCGCCCACCTTCCACTCCGGCGGCTTCGGTTGGGGCAGCCGCGCCTCCAGCCACTCGTACGTCTACAACCACATCGGCAGCTTCGCCTCCGCCGGGGACGCGATCTGCCGCTCGATGTTCATCAACGGCATCGTGGCGCGCTTCCCCGAGCTGCGCTGCGCCTTCCTGGAGGGCGGCGTGGCCTGGGGAGCGAACCTGTATTCCGACATCCTGGGACACTGGGAAAAGCGCAACGCGGACCACATCCAGCACTACAACCCCGCCAACCTCGACCGCGAGCGGCTGCGGGAACTCTTCGAGAGCTACGCTCCCGACTCCCTGAACCAGCGCTACGACCGCATCGAGTACGCGCTGCAGACCCTGTCGAATCCGGACGAGCCCCTGGATACCGTGGACGAGTTCGAGCGGTGCCGGATCGAGCGCGCGGAGCAGATCGGAGAGGTCTTCGAGACCAACTTCTACTTCGGCTGCGAAGCCGACGACCCGTCCAACGCCGCCGCCTTCGACACCCGCCGCAACCCGCACGGCATCCGTCTCAACGCCATCTTCAGCTCCGACATCGGCCACTGGGACGTGCCCGACATGCGCCACGTGCTCGAAGAAGCCCACGAGCTGGTCGACCGGGGCCTGTTCAGCGAACAGGACTTCCGCGACTTCGTCTTCGCCAACCCGGTCAAGCTCTGGATCGGCTCCAACCCGGACTTCTTCGCCGGCACCGCCGTCGAGGACTCCGTCCCCAAGGCGCTCTAGAACCGAGGGCTCAGCGGGCCGCCGCGCCGCCGGCCAGCTCGCGCAGGACGGGCATGGCGTCGAGGTCGGCTTCCGACAGCCGGGACCAGTCGATGCCGTCGGGCTCCGGGCGCGGCGGCTCGACGCGCAGCGCGCGCTCGGGGGTGGCGATCCAGGCGAGCGGGAGGTCGTTGGCGTCCGCCGGGAAGCGCTCCACGAGCTGCAGGGCGTGGACGGTCGTCGCCACCGGGACCGGGGCGTGGCCCAGCTCGAGCAGGATGGCGTACTCGATGTCGCTGTAGCCGTGGCCCTTGCCGCAGCGCCGCCCGTCGGGCGTCACCGCCACCGAGCCGGTCACGATCGCGTCCATCTGCGGCAGCTTTCGCAGCGGAACCTCGCGGGCCCAGCGGCGGCAGCCGGACAGACTGGCCGCCCGGCGGAGTTCGGCGGCGGGGATGCTCCGCGGGTCCAGTTTCAGGAACCCCGCCCGCAGCCTGGGACTGGGCATGTAGACGACGCTTCCGCGCCGCAGCAGGGCCAATCGCAGCGGGAGCTGCGGCGCGTCGGGGTTGACCTTCACGCGCCTGGCGTCCGCCAGCGGCGGCTCGGCCAACAGACGCTCGGCGGCTTCCGCGGCTCCGGCGAAATTGGGAATGCGTCCGTGTGGGGGAAACGGGAAGCGCGCCGCGCCGGCGCTCCGCAGAGCGTCCCAGACAGCTTCGCGGGCGGCTCGCTTGGAGCGGAAGCGCCGGCGCACCTCACGGCCCCCCGGAACCCGAGGATCGCCAGCCGCGCCACTCGAAGCGGAGCTGGGTCAGCGCCAGCCCGCCCAGGATCAGTCCCAGGGCGATCAGGGCCCGCCAGGGCGGCCGCTCGCCCAGGAACGCCACCCCGGCCGCCAGGGCGACCATGGGAATCAGGTAGTTGGTGCCGACCGTGAAGGTCCCCCCCGGACCCTGGATCAGGTGGAAGTAGACGACCGTCCCCGCCGCGGTCGCGCCCAGTCCCAGCGCCACGATCGCCGCCAGCGGCGCCGCCGCCGGCAGAGACGTCCGGGAGACTTCCAGCCAGAGCGCCAAGGGCCCCATCAGCGCGCTCGCCACCAGCATCACGCAGGCCCCGGACACCAGCGGGTGCATGGGCGGGAGCCGCCGCGATAAAATCGCGTTGGCCGCGTAGCAGAGCGATCCCGCCAGTACCGACAACTGGCCGAAGAGCTCGGCCGGGTCGCCCCCGAGCCCGCGCAGCGCGTCCAGTCCGGTCAGCACGGCCACGCCCAGAAAGCCCAGGCACGAGCCGGCGATCCTCGGCGCCGTCATCCGCTCCCCCGCCACGAACCAGTGCGCCAGCATCAGCGTGACCAGCGGCATCGGGGCCATCAAGATTCCGGCCAGGCTGGAGTCGATTCGCTGCTGGCCCCAGCTGATCAGGAAAAAGGGCAGCGCGTTGCCGACGCACGCCACCAGCGCGAGCTGGCGCCAGATCCGCGCGCGCCGCGGCAGGGCGAGCCCCAGCCAGCGCGCCAGCGCGAGCATCGCCACCGCCGCGACCGCCAGGCGCCCCGCGACCACCACGACCGGCGGCACGCTCTCGACGGCGACCTTGGTGAACATGAACGCGCTGCCCCAGAGGCCCGACAGCGCGCCCAGCCAGGCCCAGTCCGAGAACGCCGGCGGGCGGCTCATGCGATCAGCCGCCGGCGCGCTTTGCGCAGCGCCCAGCCCAGCAGCAGGGGCGTGACGAGCGCCATGTAGGCCAGATCCCAGACGGCGATCCAGCCGAGCCGGCCCGTGAAGATGGCGCGCGCGAGGCGGACCGGGTGCAGCAGCGGCAGCGCCTCCGCCAGCCACAGCCAGCCGGCGGGCAGCCTTTCCTCCAGCGGGAAGAACACGCCCGAGAACAGGAACAGCGGCGTCACGAAGAGCGTGAAGTAGAAGCTGTACAGGTCGATGTTGACGATGTGCAGGGTGAAGACGATCCCGATCGCCGCGAAAAGCAGTCCCGTCAGCGGGATCAGCGGGACGGCCGCCAGGGAGCGCGGCAGCGGGGCCAGCCCGAAGAGCGCCGCGACGGCGAAGAAGCCGCCGCCGTACAGGCACACCCGCGTGAGCGCCCAGAGCATCTCGCCGGCCAGCACGTCGTCGGGGGACAGCGGGGTGGTGAGCATGGCGTCGTAGGTCCGGCGCATGTTGAGGCGCACGAACATGTTGTACGTCACCTCGAAGCTGGCGCCGTTCATGGCCGCCACGCAGACCAGCGCGGGGGCCAGGAACTCGATGTACGTCTGTCCGTCCATCCGCGAGACGTACGCGCCCAGGCCGATCCCGATCGCCGTCAGGTACAGGACCGGCTCGAAGAAGTTCGGCAGCAGGTTCCACTGCCAGGTGCGCAGGTAGAGCGTGGCGTTGCGCCGCCAGACCGACCAGGCGTAGGGCAGGGAGAGGTTCACCCCGACTCCCGCAGAACCGTCCCGGTCGCGTCCAGGAAGACGTCTTCCAGGTTCGTGGGGCGCGCGACCAGCGGGCGGAGCTCGCCCCCGTCGGAACGGCGGATGCGCTCGATCACCTCGGCCGCGCGTTCGGCGTAGACGATCAGACGCTCCCCGGTGCGGATCCGACGGTCCGGACTCCCGGGAGCGGTAAACCAGCGCCGCTCGTCCTGGGCCGAACAGTCGACTTCCACGGCTTCGCGCGGGAGCCGCTCGGCGATCAGTTCGCGCGGCGCGCCTTCGCACACGCAGCGCCCGCGCGCCAGGATCGCGACCCGGTCGCACAGACGCTCCGCCTCTTCCATGTAGTGCGTGGTGAGAACGATGCTGGTGCCGGCGGCGCGCAGCTCCCGGATGCGCGCCCACAGGAGCTGGCGAGCCGCCGGATCCAGTCCGGTGGTGGGCTCGTCGAGCAGCAGCAGCTCCGGCCGGTTGACCAGCGACAGCGCGATCGCCAAGCGGCGCTGGAAGCCGCCCGAGAGCGCGGCCACCGGCACCTCCGCGTGGGAGCGCAGGTCGAGCCAGTCGATCAGTTCTTCGACTCGGGCGCCGAGCCGCTTTTCGGGCAGGCGGTGGTAGCGGCCGAAGACGCGCAGGTTCTCGACCGGGCTGAGCTCCTCGATCAGCACGTTCTCCTGCAGGGTCACGCCCAGGCGCGCGCGCACGGCGCGGGGGTTGCGGGCCACGTCCAGCCCGAACACGCGCACGCTGCCGGCCGAAGGCCGCGCCGCGCCGTAGATCATGCGCAGGCCGGTGGTCTTGCCGGCGCCGTTGGGTCCCAGCATCGCGAAGCACAGCCCGGCGGGAATCTTCAGGTCCAGATCGACCACTGCCGCGCGCGCGCCAAAATACTTCGACACGCCGCGCAGTTCCACGACGCCAGGAATCCGCTCCTCCGCGAGCTGAACGGATGCCCATATAGGCACCCGCCCGCACCAGCGTCAAACCAGGCCGGGCCGCGAACGGTCCCGCCCGATCAGGGCTCGATGCGCCGCACCTCCATGTAGAAGCGCTTCTCGCTGGCCTCGCCCAGCGAGAAGGACTTGCGCGGCAGGACCCCGCCGGAGATCACCGCCGCGAACAGCGAGCGCTTGTCCAGCGCCGGCAGGTAGAAGCCGATGCGCCGCGGACCGGCGGCCAGGCCGCGGACGACCTCGTCTCCGTGGATGTAATCGATCGACGCCTCGGGGTACTTGCCGACCTGGGCGTCCAGGAACTCCTGCAGCGCTTCGACCGCGAGCGCGTCCGCGCCGGGCTCGATCTCGATCAGACCCGCGGCCGATCCCGCCGCGTAGCCGATGCGGTGGGGGGCCGACGGCCCGCCGGCGAGTTCGCGCATGCGTTCGGAGAGTTCCGCCGCGCCGCCCAGCTCGGTCCGGCGGCAGCGGATTCCCCGCTCGGCGAACCAGCCCGGCAGGGCCGCGAGCAGGTCGTCCGGTTCGATCTCGAACACGACCCTGTGGATCGGTTCGAACACCAGTCCCGGGTCGTGCAGGTTGACCAGTTCGACCAGGGCGTGACGGGCGGGGTGGCGTGCGGCTTCCGCGGGCGAGAGGCGCTCTCGCAGGCGATCCCAGGCGAGCCGCGCCGCGGCCAGGGAGTGGTTCCCGTCCCCGACCGCGTACAGCAGGCCGGCGGCGTCCGAGTCGCCGTCGCGGCGCTCGGGCGCCCGCGGATCCGCCAGCTCGCTGAGCGCCCGAGCGATGCGCTCGATCTGCGGCCCGCGCGAAACCAGCCACCCCCGCAGGTGGCCGGCGCCTTCGAGCAGCGGGGTGTCGTACAGCGGCGTCTGTCCGGCGACCTCGGATTCGAGCGGGGCGATCACGCCGTGGTCCGGATCGTCGATCAGCACCAGCACGTGCGAAAGCTCGAGCGCGGCGCCCTCGCGGACCCGGAGCCGGGCGGGCAGGCGCTGTTCCAGAGTCTCCTCGGTGGCCCGGGCGAGAGTGCGCGCGCCGGGCCGGTAGTCGTAATGCGACAGGTCCAGCGCGACCATCAACCCGCGCCGCGTCGCTCCCCGATGCGTCGTGCGCTCGACGTAGACGAAGCCGCGGCCCGGGGAGCGCAGCAAGTCCCGTTCGAGATAGCCGCGCATGCGCGCGTGGATGCCGGCCACGCGCCGCGCTTCGTCCCCGTCGCCCAGGTAGGCCTCGGGAAAGATCAGGTCGAGCGTCGAGGGAGCCTCCCCGACCTGTTCCCGCAGGTTTTCCCAGTGCGCGCGCTGCGAGGTGTACTGATCGCAGGCGACCACCGCCCAGCGGCGGAGATCGACGTGATCGGCCGGCACGAGCACTTCGGGGACGTCGATTGCGAGTGAGGAAAGATCGGCCATCGTTCTCCAGGCGCGCGGAGAATACCCGATCGCCGAGCGGTCTCCATCGGCCGGCGCCGCGGGCGCCCCTGGTGGCGACGGCCGCGGGCGCATAGAATCGCCCCGCCCGCCCTCTTTTCCCAAGTCCGACCCTCTTCCGGGAGCCCGATCCGATGCTCCACCTGCGCGGCGGCCCCGCCCTCTCGGCCCACCGGCTCCGGCAGCTCCGCGAGCGGGCGCGGCAGCATGCGCCCGCGCTGCGGGAGCTGAGCTGCGAGTTCGCGCACTTCGCCGACCTGGCCGAGCCCCTCGACCCGGAAAGTCTGAGGGTGCTGGAGCGCCTGCTGGAGTACGGACCGCGCTCGGCGGCCGCCGAGCCGCGCGGAACCCTGCTGCTGGTCGTGCCGCGCCTGGGCACGATCTCGCCCTGGTCGTCCAAGGCCACCGACATCGCGCACGCCTGCGGCCTGGGGTCCGTGCGCCGGCTGGAGCGCGGCACGGCGTACTACGCCGCGGGCGCTCTGGACGCCGCCGGGATCGACGCGCTGGCGCCGCTCCTGCACGACCGCATGACCCAGAGCGTGCTGCGCGACTTCGACGCCGCGGGCGCGCTGTTCGAGCGCGCCGAGCCCGCGCCCGGCGGCGCCGTCGATCTGCGGACGGGCGGGCGGGACGCCCTGCTCGAAGCCGACCGCGAGCTCGGCCTGGCGCTGGATCCGGCCGAGATCGACTACCTGCTCGACGCGTTCGCCAAGCTCGGGCGCAACCCCAGCGACGCGGAGCTGATGATGTTCGCGCAGGCGAACTCGGAGCACTGCCGCCATAAGATCTTCAACGCCGACTGGACCCTCGACGGCCTGCGCCAGCCCGACTCGCCTTTCGGGATGATCCGCCACACCACCGCGAGCTCGCCGGACGGGGTGCTGTCGGCATACGCGGACAACGCCGCGGTGATCGGCGGGGCGAGCGCGGGGCGCTTCTTTCCGGATCCCGAGACTGGCGTCTACGCCGCGCATCCCGAACCAGTCCACATCGTCGTCAAGGTCGAGACACACAACCACCCCACCGCCATCTCGCCCTTCCCGGGCGCCGCCACCGGCTCGGGCGGCGAGATCCGCGACGAGGGGGCGACCGGACGCGGCGCCAAGCCCAAGGCGGGGCTGACGGGCTTTTCGGTCTCCAACCTGCTCATCCCGGGCGCGCTCCGTCCGTGGGAGGTCGACCGTGGCAAGCCCGAGCGCAACGCGTCCGCACTGGAGATCATGCTCGACGGCCCGATCGGCGGCGCGGCCTTCAACAACGAGTTCGGCCGGCCGAACCTGTGCGGCTACTTCCGCAGCTTCGAGCAGAGTTTTCCCGGACCCGAGGGCGAGGAGGTCCGCGGCTACCACAAGCCGATCATGCTGGCCGGCGGGATCGGCAACGTGCGGCCCGGGCACGTCGACAAGAATTCGATTCCGGCGGGCGCCCCGCTGGTGGTGCTGGGCGGCCCGGCGATGCGGATCGGCCTGGGCGGCGGGGCGGCCTCTTCGGTCGCCTCGGGCAGCGGCGACGCCGAACTGGACTTCGCCTCGGTGCAGCGCGACAACCCGGAGATGCAGCGCCGCTGCCAGGAGGTCATCGACCGCTGCTGGGCGCTGGGTCCCGACAACCCGATCGCTTCGATCCACGACGTGGGAGCGGGCGGACTGTCCAACGCGCTGCCCGAACTGGTCCACCAGAGCGGGCGCGGCGGGCGGATCGAACTGCGGCGGGTTCCCAACGACGACCCCGGCATGTCGCCCCTGGAGCTGTGGTGCAACGAATCCCAGGAGCGCTACGTGCTGGCCCTGGCGCCGGAGCGGCTCGAGGCCTTCGAGCGCATCTGCAGGCGCGAGCGCTGCCCCTTCGCGGTGGTCGGCGAGGCGACGCCGGAGACGGATCTGGTCGTTCGCGACGAGCACTTCGGCGACTCTCCGATCGACCTGCCGCTGGCGGTGCTGCTCGGAGAACCGCCCAGGCTGAAGCGCGACGCGCGGAGCCGGCCCCGGGGCGGGCGCCCGTTCGACGCCCACGCGCTCGACCTCGACCAGGCGGCGGAGCGCGTCCTGCTGCTCCCGAGCGTCGGCGACAAGACCTTCCTGATCAGCATCGGAGACCGCACGGTGGGCGGGCTGGTCGCGCGCGACCAGATGGTCGGTCCCTGGCAGGTGCCCGTGGCGGACGCCTGCGTGACCACCTCGAGCTACGACACGCTGGCGGGCGAAGCCCTGGCCGTCGGCGAGCGCGCGCCGCTGGCGCTGCTCGACCCGGAGGCCTCCGCGCGGGTCGCCGTGGGCGAGGCGCTGCTGAATCTGGCGTCTGCGCCGATCGAGCACCTGGGCCTGGTCAAGCTGTCGTGCAACTGGATGGCCGCGGTCGACCATTCCGGCGAGGACGCGGCGCTCTTCGACGCGGTCCGCGCGGTGGGCCTGGAACTCTGCCCGGCGCTCGGCATCGCCGTACCGGTGGGCAAGGACTCGCTGTCGATGCGCAGCGTGTGGAGGGAGGGCGCCGACGAACGCAGCGTCGTCTCGCCGCTGTCCTTGATCGTCACCGCCGTCGCGCCGGTGACGGATGCGAGCCGCGCCCTCACTCCACAGCTTCGTACCGACCGCGGCGAGACCTGTCTGCTGCTGGTCGACCTGGGGCGCGGCCGCGACCGGCTGGGGGGGTCGGCGCTGGCGCAGGTGTACGGCGAACTGGGAGAGGAGCCGCCCGACGTCGACGATCCCGGAGCGCTCTCGGGTCTTTTCGCCGCCGTCCAGGCGCTGCAGCGCGCGGGCCTGCTGCTGGCGTATCACGACCGTTCCGACGGCGGGCTGCTCGCCGCGCTCTGCGAGATGGCGTTCGCCGGCGGCTGCGGGCTGCGGGCCGATCTCGACGCGCTCGGTGGCGATCCGATCGGCGCGCTGTTCAACGAAGAGCTCGGCTGCGTGCTCCAGGTGCGAACCTCCGAGCTGGAGCGGGTGACCGTCGAACTCGAGGCCGTCGGCCTGGGCGACTGCAGCCACGTGATCGGGGCTCCCGGCGACGACGACCGGATCCGCTTCTATCGCGACGGACGGAAACTGCTGGACCGCACGCGCGCCGAATGGAGGGCGCTGTGGTCGGACACCAGCTACCGGATGCAGCGCCTGCGGGACGATCCGGGCTGCGCCGAGGAGGAGCGCGACTCGCGCGTAGACCCCGCCGACCCCGGTCTCCAGCCGCGGCTGAGCTTCGACCCGGAGCAGGACGTGGCGGCGCCCTGGATCGGCCGTGGCGTCCGGCCGCGGCTGGCCGTTCTGA
This sequence comes from Pseudomonadota bacterium, assembly GCA_021295775.1. Classification (GTDB taxonomy): domain Bacteria; phylum Myxococcota_A; class UBA9160; order SZUA-336; family SZUA-336; genus JAGWBS01. The sequence goes on from JAGWBS010000022.1 coordinate 13,840, forward strand.
GGGAGCAGGGGGTCAACGGACAGGTCGAGATGGCCGCGGCCTTCGCCCGCGCCGGCTTCGAGGCGGTCGACGTGCACATGAGCGACCTGGTCGAGGGCCGCGTCGATCTGGCCTCCTTCCGCGGGCTGGCCGCATGCGGCGGTTTTTCCTACGGCGACGTGCTGGGCGCGGGAGAGGGCTGGGCCAAGTCCATCCTGTTCAATCCGCGGGTCCGAGAGGCCTTCGCGGCGTTCTTCGAGCGCGGGGACAGCTTCGCGCTCGGCGTCTGCAACGGCTGCCAGATGCTGTCGAACCTCAAGCCGCTCATTCCCGGCGCCGAGCACTGGCCGCGCTTCGTGCGCAACCGTTCCGAGCAGTTCGAGGCCCGGCTCAGCCTGGTCGAGATCCTGCCCGGCCCGTCCGTGCTGCTGAGCGGCATGCACGGCTCGCGGCTGCCGATCGCGGTGGCGCACGGCGAGGGCCGGGCCGAGTTCGCGAACCCCGGCGAGCGCGAGGCGTGCGAGCGCGACGGACTGGCCGCCGCGCGCTTCAACGACAACCGGGGCACCCCCAGCGAGCGCTATCCGGCCAATCCCAACGGCTCGCCCGGGGGAATCACGGGCCTGACGAATCGGGACGGGCGCGTGACGATCCTGATGCCGCACCCCGAACGCGTGTTCCGCGGCGTGCAGCACTCCTGGTGCCCCGACGAATGGGGCGAGGATGCTCCCTGGATGCGCCTGTTCCGAAACGCCAGGGCGTGGGTCGGCTGAGCGGGGAGCGCCGCTCGACCGCTGGCGGCGGAAGGGAAAAGAGACGACGACTCAATCCCGAGCGGCCCGGGGAAACCCCCGGGGCCGTCGGGGATCGAGTCGGTTCGTCTTATTCTTCGGCGGCAGCCTCTTCGGCGCCGTCGTCCGCTCCGGCGTCGTCCGTCGCTTCGGCCTCGTCCATGGCTTCCGCGTCGTCCATCGCTTCGGCCTCGTCCATGGCCTCCGCGTCGTCCATCGCCTCGGCCTCGTCCATCGCCTCCGCGTCGTCCATCGCTTCGGCCTCGTCCATGGCCTCCGCGTCGTCCATCGCCTCGGCCTCGTCCATCGCTTCGGCTTCCATGCCGCTCTCGGCGGGATCAGGCGCCGAGGCGTCTTCGCCGGCGCCGCAAGCCGCGAGACCGAGCACCAGTCCAAGACAGATCCATCGATTCATGGCATTCCTCGTTCAGACGTGAAAGGTGTTTCGTCCCTAGTGTCTGCGGCTCTCCGTGGTCACCGCCGGACGCAGCTTATCACGCGGCGCGGAACAGGCAAATGCACTAGATGCATCTTCTTTTCTCCCGGGTTTCGCCGCTCGAAATCAATAGCTCCAGCGGCTGCCATCGAAGGGAAAGATCTCCATCACCTCGACGGTCTCGATCACCCAGGGCTCGCTGATCCGCGCCCGGATGGGGTCGATGCCCTGCTTGCGGTAGCGAAATTCGCGGTACACCAGCATCCCGACCGTGCGCTTGCCCGGCTGCACGCGTTCCCGCGTCTTACACGAAAGTGGGGCGCGGCCGTAACCCGTGTATTCACCGACGGTCCAGCCGGCGCTGCTCTTCATCTTCATCTGGCGCAGGTTGTGCGCCTCGCGCCGTTCGAGCTTGCGCATCCACTCGGCGCAGAAACGCTCGAAATCCCCGGCGTCCGGCGCGCTCGCGATTCCGAGCGCCAGCGCGGCACAGGCGATGATTGCGGCGGGGGGCTTCATGTCTGGTTTCGCGACCGTTCGGCTCGATCCACGGCTGCCCCGGGTCGAGGCGGAATCTCCTGTGTATCACTGCCAAGCTGATCGCGTGCGGAAAACCGACCGCTCCCCGGGGCCGCGGCGGTCCGGAACCGTCCCTCCCCGTCGCCGGCTTCGGCGCTCGGTTTTGGACGATGATCGGCCCGCGCGGATGCGCGCGCCTGGATCGACGCGGCCGATTCGATGGGATACGATCTGCCCCCTTGAGGCGGGAATGAGCGTGCCGGTCTCAAGTTGCCCTGAATCGCCTCCTATGGCCTTTGAACAGGAGAATGCCATGCGCAAATCGAGCTGGCTCGCGCTGGCGAGCAGCCTCGCTCTGGTACTGAGCGGGTGCGCCACCACGGCTTCCGGACCGGGCAGCGGCACGGCCTGCGCGGTGATCGGTGCGATCGCCGGCGGCGCGGCCGGCGGCGCCGCGGGAGGCGTCGATGGCAAGAGCGAGCGGGGAATGGCCATCGGGGCGGTCGGCGCCATTCTGGGCGGCTACATCGGCAATCATCTCTGCTACGTCAATGCGGAGCCGACGGCGCGCATCAGCGCCGAGCCGACCTCGGGCGACGCGCCGCTGGAAGTCGCGTTCCGCGGCGCCGGCAACGACGTCGACGGGCGGATCCTGAGCTACCAATGGGATTTCGGAGACGGTGCGTCCTCCAGCGAACAGCACCCGACCCACACCTACAGCGCGGCCGGCAGCTACACCGCGCGCCTGACGGTCGCGGACGACGAAGAAGGCATCGGATCCAGCGAGATCCAGATCTCGGTCACGGATCCCCCGCCTCCGCCCCCGCGACGGATCGTGCTGCGCGGGGTCCAGTTCAGCTTCGACTCGTCCGCGATCAGCGACGAGTCCGAGGGGATCCTGGCCGTGGCCGTACAGACGTTGATGGAGAACCCCGACGTCCAGATCCGGATCTCCGGCCACACCGACTACACGGGTCCGGAGGCCTACAACCAGAAGCTGTCCGAGCGGCGCGCGCAGGCCGTGCTCGACAACCTGGTCGCCGCCGGAGTCGACGCCGGGCGCCTGACGGCCGTTGGCTTCGGCGAGAGCCAGCCCATCGCCGACAACGGCACGCGCGACGGCCGCGCGCAGAATCGCCGCGTCGAACTGAACCAGCGCTGAGCGGAGCCCGGCGCACGCCCGAGGCGGCGTGCCCCGGGTCTCTCAGCCCGCTTCGCCCGGCCCCGGGGCCAGGCGTTCGAGGATCGACTCGGCTTCGCGCACGATCCGGTCGATCAGATCCTTGGCGCTCGGAATTTCGTCGATCACGCCGATGACCTGGCCGCCCGACATCACGCCGCCCTCCGGCCGTCCGTCGACCATCGACGCCTTGAGCAGCATGGGCGCGTTGGCCGCCATCACCACCTGGCTCCAGCTCAGCTCCTGGCTGCGCCTCATCGACAGCGCCTCCCGGATCAGGTCGATCCAGGGAGTGCCGAGCAGTCGCTTGAAGCGCAGCGCGTTGGCGATCGCGCGCGGCAGGCTGGTCAGGACGTTGGTGCGGGCCATCCGGTGCGTGAAGTCGGTGGCCAGCACGCGGTGCGGATGGCCGTCGATCTGGGTCGTGCGCAGTGTGTCGGTGGCCTGTTTGCCCAGGTAGATGCGCTTCACGGCCTCGGGCACGGGCGAGTCGCTGGTCAGCAGGAAGCGGGTTCCCATCGCGACCCCGGCCGCGCCGTACGCCAATGCCGCGACCAGCCCGCGGCCGTCGAAGAAACCTCCGGCCGCGATCACCGGGATGTCCACCGCGTCGATCACCTGGGGCAGCAGGATGGTGGTGGCGACCTCGCCGGTGTGTCCGCCCGCCTCGCCGCCCTGGACCAGGACCGCGTCCGCGCCCCAGCCCGCCACCTTCTCGGCGTGGCGCCGGGCTCCCACCGACGGAATGCAGATCAGCCCGGCGTCCTTGAGCTTCTTGATCAGCCTTTCGTTGGGGGCGAGCGCGAACGAGGCGACCGCGACACCGTGGCGGATCATCAGGTCGGCGCGCTCGAAGATGTCGGGCGCGTCGGAGCGCAGGTTGACCCCGAAGGGCCGGTCGGTTCGCTCGCGGGTTTCCAGGATCGCCGACTCGAGCTGCGCGTAGTCCATGGTTCCGGCCGCCACGATCCCCAGTCCCCCGGCGTTGGCCGTGGCCGAGACCAGCTTGGCGCTCGCCACCCAGCCCATTCCGGTCTGGACGACGGGGTAGTCGATGCCGACCAATTCGCAAAGCCGAGTGCGCAGGGCTGGATGCGTCATGCGCCACCTCCGTTGCCGGCCCTTCTAGTCCGCTCCGGCGCCCCGGTCAAGGCGGCTTGACGGCCGCTGGCGTGCGCGTGCAGGCTCGCCCGGAGACGAAGAAGGGTTCGATGCTCGGTCCCCGCGATCTGGTCCTGTGCTCCGGAACGATGCTCTGGGCGCCGTTCGAGGACATGCTGCTTGCCGCCTCCGCGGGCGGTTTCCGCGGCCTCACCCTCTGGCCGCACGACTACCAGCGGGCCCACGAGAGCGGATTGAGCGACGCGGAAATGCGTCACATGCTCGACGACCACGGGATCGAGATCGCCGATCTGGACCCGCTTCTGAGCTGGATTCCAGGGGAGGAGATCCCCGAGCGCAACGGCGAAATCGTGTTCGCCTCGGAAGAGGACTTCTACGCCATCGCCGATGCGCTGGGAGGGAGCTCGCTGAATCTGGCGCAGGGCTTCGGGCAGGGAACCCCTCTGGACATCCTGGCGGAGGCGTTTGCCGGAGTCTGCGACCGCGCGGCCGACCACGGCTTGAAGGTCACGCTGGAGTACCTGCCCTGGAGCTCCGTCCCCGACGCCCGCACCGCGCTGGAGGTCGTCGACCGCGCCAACCGCGCGAACGGCAAGGTACTGGTCGATACCTGGCATCACTTCCGCGGTTCGGGCGATCCCGAACAGCTCCGCGCCCTGCCCGGCGAGAAGATCGGATCTACACAGATCAGCGATGCGCCGAGCAAGCCGGCGGAAGATCTCTCCGACGAGACCATGGCCGCGCGGCTGCTGCCCGGGGAAGGAGACATCCCGCTGGTCGAATGGTTGCGGATTCTGGACGAAAACGGCCTGCAGGTCCCGATCGGGGTGGAAGTATTCTCCCGCGAGCTGGACCGGCTCCCGCCCGTGGAGGTCGGACGCCTCGCCGGCGAATCGGCGCGCAGACTGCTGGCCGAGGCTCGCGGTCGCCGCCCCGACGGCCTCCGCTAGAATCACTCTGCCAAGGCATGTCTGTCGTCGACCGCCCCGCGCTTCTGCTTCCGGTGTCCCTGGCGCTGCTTTTGCTGCCCGCGCACTCCGCGGCCGAGCGCGTCTGGGCGCGCGTCGAGGCCCCGGAGCCCTGGGAGCGGGTTCGCGAACCCGTCGGCCTGGTCGAGGTCCGCGGTTTCGCGGGCACCGGCATCCCGGGCAATCACGACGTGGTGCTGCTGATCGACCGCTCCGGCAGCACCTGGGCCCCGACCGGGATCGACGTCGACGGCGACCGGATCGTGGGCGAGACCTTCCACGTCGAGATCGTTCCCGGCCAGCCGATCCACCACCTGACCGATCCCGACGACTCGATCGCGAGCGCGCAACTGACCGCGGCGCGGCGGCTGATCGAGCGGCTGGACTCCGAGACGACGCGCATGGGCATCGTCAGCTTCGACGGCTCGGAGACCGTGCGGGCAGCGGTCGGGGCGACGGCCGCCCAGCTCCTCGACGTGCTGCACCGCCTGCCCAGCCGGCCCCGCTCCGACGGCACCTATTTCTACGGCGCGATCATGGCCGCCATCGAGCTGCTCCAGCAGGCGCCGCGGACGCCCCAGCGTCGGCACCGCTCGATCGTGCTGCTCTCCGACGGCCTGCCGAACCGTCCCCTGCCGCGCAGCGCGGCCTACAAGGCGGCGATCCGCGCGGCGGTCCACGCCGCCAACTCGCGCATCCGCATCTACTCCTTCGCGCTCGGCCAGGAGACGGCGAGGAATCCCGGGGTGTTCGCGGACCTGACGCGCGCCAACCGCGGCGAACTGACCTTCGTCGAGCAGCCGGGCGACGTGGTCGACTTCGTGCCGTACATCAGTCTCACGCGCCTGACCCGCGTGGAGATCGACAACCTCTCGCTGCGGCGTCCGGCGCGCGCGGTGCGCCTGTTTCCCGACGGCAGCTTCGACGGCTACGCGCCGCTGGAGGCGGGGGAGAACAGACTGCGCATCACGGCCTTCGGCGAGGCGGGAGGCCGGGTCTCGACCGAGCGCTCCGTGTACTTCGAGAAGCTTCCCGGCCAGACCCCCGGGCTGCGGGCGCGCTCCGAGAATCTGATCGAACAGATGCGGACCCGGACGCTGGAGACCGAACTGGCGGCCGAAGCCCGCAAGCGACGCGCGCGCCTGCTCCAGCGCTCGGTGGAGATCCAGCTCGGATCCGCGCCGCCGACGCCCGAACCGGCTAGGGAGCCGCCCGATTGACGAAGATCGGCGAGGACCAGGCGCGCTCGCGAACGCGGCCCAGGCAGTCGGGATTGTCGGGGTCGCTCTCGCACAGTTCGATCGAGACGACCTCGCCCCGCGCGTCCCGCCGCGGATTGAGCGGCGTTCCGTTGAGAGCCAGCGAGGGCTCTTCGATCGCGCGCGCGTAGTACAGCGCGTCGCGCTCCGAGTCCAGGAACTCGGGATCGTCGAAGCGCAGCACGCACCCCGCCGCGTCGTCGGGACAGGAGTGCCGAAGCCAGGGGTCCTCGATCAGATCGCCGGGCGCCTCTCCCGGCCCGCTCCGCGGGCGGATGCGCACCACCTCGATCGCCTCGATCCGCCTCCGCTTTTCGCCGGGCGAATAGCACTCGCCCCGGCACAGCCACTCCAGGCGGTCGGCCGAAAGTCCCCGCTCGGCCCAGTCGGGGCAGCCGGGCCGGGGCTCGAAGGATCCCACGGCCCGCACCTCGAACATCGGATTGTGCGGCAGGCGATGCTCCGAGCCCATCGGAGCGGCGCCCCCGGGCGCGTTGAGCAGGTCGAACCAGAGCAGGATGCGCGGCCCGCTCGTGCCATAGACCTCGCGCCGGTGCAGCGCGTCCCAGATCCGTTCCCGGCTGCGCCCGGCCGAATGGACCGCGGCCAGACCGCCGGCGTACAGGTAACTCTGCACGCGGGGATCGTTGCCGGTCAGGCCCGTCGTACGGTCCGAGGGAGGGACCGCGCGCGTCGGATCCTCCATCTCGGTCCGGTTCAGGCGCTCCATCCAGCTCAGCAGTGCGGGCCGCGACCCGGTGTCCGTCATCAGCGTCAGGTCGCTCTGCTTGTAGCCCACGCCCGCGCGGGCGTCGTGCACGTCGCTCGAGCCGATGAAGCCGTAGTTGAAGCGCCGCGGCTCGCCCCCGGCCGTCGGCTCCGACAGGCTCATGGCGTACTGGACGCTCTCCAGCGGCCGGTGCGCGTAGGACGGCTTGGCGCAGTCGCGGCACTGGCCGCAGTCGAGCCACTCTTCCGCAGCCGCGTCGGGAACCACCTGGGTCGGGCGCGTCCACGTCTGCATGGCGAGCCTGCGCGCTTCCGCGACGCGCGCCTCGCACTCGTCCGGCGGCAGATCGCCGCAGCGCGAGCGGATGATCTCGCCGGCCTGCCAGCAGCAGGGCAGGAAATCGGGGGTGGGTTCCGGGCAGATGCGCTCGCCGTCCGCGCCCAGGGTGAAGTGGCGCCAGTCGCGGTACTCCTCGGAGTTTCCGTGGCCCGACATGATCTCGATCAGGCGCTGCTTTTCCGGATCGAACTGTTCGGCCTCCAGATGCTTGTCGATGGTGGTGCTGACCGGCGTGTACACCCCCCAGGCAGTGCCGTGCGGAATGTCCAGCACGTCGAGTCCCCACTCGTCGAGCTTGGCGTGCAGCTCGCCCGGGGTCTCGGCGATCTCCAGACAGTCGGGGGGCAACTCGGTCGACGGGACGCCCTCGGCGCACTCTTCGCGAGCGCCGAGAGCCTCCAGGTGGTCCAGAGTGAAGGAGTAGGTGCCCCAGTGCTGCGGCTGCAGCCAGCGCACGCGCCGGAGCATGCCCTGCATCGCGAGGTAGCCGGGCGCGCGGTTCGCCGAGGCGATCGGCCGGGCGGGCAGCTCGTCGTCCCCGGTGCCGGGGAAGAACAGGCAGCGGTGGCCCCAGTGGTCCTCCGGCGTCAGCCCCGCCTGCGTCCACTCGAAGCCCATGAACGCGACCAGGTCCGGCTCGGCCGGATCGCCGGCGCGCGCGTTGCACTCGCGCACGCTCTGCTTGGAGGCCTCCCAGTGCTCGGGGCGCAGCGCCTCCGCGTGATCGGTGAGCGCGAAGAAATCCAGATTGGAGCAGTAGCGCGCGAAGTCGCAGGCGTCGGCCGGCGGGTGCGCGCCCTCTCCGCCGAAGAGCGGCAGGGACATGATGAACGCGTCCCACGAGTAGCTGGTGTGGACGTGCAGATCGCCGAACAGAATCGTCTTGTCGGGACCGGTCGGCGCGGCCGCCGGCGAGCGGGGCTCCAGGCCGGCGTGCGCCTCGCGCTGGGCTTCGCCCAGTCTCCGGACCTCCGAGTCGGGCTTGGCCGCGCCTTCGATCGGGTTGTCCCACGATTCGCCGGGTCCGCAGCCGGCCGCCAATCCGAAAAGAGTCGCGAGCAGCGCCCGCCCGAGCCGGTGTCTGGACATGGCCGAAGTATAGGCAGGCGCGGGGGCATGCGTTGAACGGCTCGCCGGGCGCGTGAGATAGTTCGCCCCCCTTTCGACGAGGAGACCGCGAGCATGGCCGACCACCCCGACACCGACCGCATGGTCCGAGAACTCTGGGACCGCGAGCAGATCCGCCAGATCAAGTACAAGAACATGCGCCACCTCGACCTGAAGCAGTGGGACGAGATGGCCGAGACCTTCACCGCCGACGCCACCACCAGCTGGGTCGACGGCGACATCTCGCTGTCGGGCCGGGACGCGATCATGGACTTCCTGCGCTCGACGCCCTTCTCGGACGGCGATTCGGTCATCACCGTGCACCAGTGCGCCGCGATGGAGATCGAGTTCCTGTCGCAGGACCACGCCAAGGGCACGTCGCGGCTCTATAACCCGATGTGGTTCCGCGAGGGCGAGCAGCTCCACCTGCTGCTGGCGTTCTACCGCGACGAGTTCAAGCGCACCGACGCGGGCTGGCGGATCAGCCACTCGGGCCACGAGTACCTGTACGACGACACCTTCACCCGCACGGACCTGCCCAGCCATCAGGTACTCTACAGCCACCCCTTCTGAGGCGGCGGCGGCCGCGCGTTGAGCCGGGGGACGGCGGCGCCCGCCCGGGCGGCGCGGAATCCGCCGCGCCCGTCCGGAGTCGGCGATGCGCTACCCCCGCCTGTTCGAACCGCTTGCGATCGGCCCCTGGACCGCGCGCAACCGCATCGTCTTCGGCTCGCACTTCACCATGTTCAGCGAGCCGTCGCCGGTGTACGGCGAGCCCGGCTACTACGGCGAACGCGTGGGCCGCTACCTGGCCGAACGGGCGCGCGGCGGCGCGGGCGTGATCATCCTGGGCCAGACGCAGGTCCACCCGACGACCGCCTACCAGATGAGCAACAACGCCGCGGCCTGGCGCGAGGAGTCCGTCGAGCACTTCGAGCGCGTCACGCAGCCGATTCGCGAGCACGGCGCGCTGGCGTTCATCCAACTGGCGCACAACGGCGGCGTGAACGCGGGCGCCTGGTCGAAGCTGCCGGCGCTCGCCCCCTCGCACGTGGTCAACTACACCGAGCCGCCCAAGCCGCTCGAGAAGCACGAGATCCGCGACATCGTGGACCACTTCGCGCGCTCGGCCCTCAACGCCGCCCGCGGGGGATTTCAGGGCATCGAAATCCACGGCGCGCACGGCTACCTGATCCACGAGTTCCTCTCCCCCAAGAGCAATCAGCGCACGGACGAGTACGGCGGCCCGCTTGAGAACCGCATGCGTTTCGCGGTTCAGGTGCTGCGGGCGGTGCGCGCGGCGGTGGGCGATGGGGTCGCCGTCGGGATGCGGATGGTGGGCGACGAGGAGATCGGCGATTCGGGCCTGGGGCCGGAGGATTCGGCCGAAATCGGCGCGCGGCTCGAGGAGCTGGGCCTGGTCGACTTCCTCAACTCCAGCATCGGACTGTCCGGCCTCGGACAGGTGCGCCCGAACTACTCGGAGCCCGGCTTCGCGACCTACACCGCCGCCGCGACCAAGCGGCGAGTGCGCCAGGTGCCGGTCTTCGCGGCGCACCGCATCCTGACCCCGGCGCAGGCCGAGGCCATCCTGGAGCGGGGCGAGGCGGACGCGGTCACGGTGGTGCGCGCCCAGATCGCCGACCCCGAGTGGGCCGCCAAGGCCCGCGAAGACCGCGCCCCGGAGATCCGGCGCTGCACCGGCTCCAACCAGAGCTGCTACGGGAATCTGCTGCAGGGCCTGCCGATCAACTGCGTCCAGAACCCGGCTGTCGGCCGCGAGACCGAGCTGGGCGCGGGGACGCTGGTGCCCGCCGAAGAGCCCGGGCGCGTGGTGGTGGTGGGCGGCGGCCCCGCGGGACTGGAGGCGGCCTGGGTGGCGGCGGCGCGCGGCCACCGCGTGACGCTGCTGGAACGCGGCGCCGAGCTGGGCGGCAAGATCCGCCTGGCCCAGCGGCTGCCCGGGCGCGCGGAACTGGCGGACTTCGCCGACTGGCGCATCGGCGAGTGCGAACGCCGGGGCGTGGATCTCCGCACCGGCCAGGTCGGCAGCCGCGAATCCGTGCTCGCGCTCGAGCCCGACGCCGTGGTGGTCGCGACCGGAGGACGCGCCACCAAGACCGGCTCCGCCAAGTGGCACGCCATGCCGGTCCCCGGTTCCGAGCGGGACTTCGTCCTCGACCACGAACAGGCCCTGGAGCGGATCGACGAACTCGGGCCCCGGGTTCTGGTGCTCGACGTGGTCGGCCACATCGAGGGCCTCGGCATCGCCGAGATGCTGGCCGAGCGCGGCCGCGAGGTCAGCCTGGCAATGCCGCTGGCGACGCCCTCCAACCTCGACGGCGAAACCGCCGGTGCGGTTCTGCCGCGCGCCGTCCGGGCGGGCGTGAACTGGCTGCCCAGCACGCGCCTGGCGAAGATCGGCGACGGGGGAGAGGCGCGACTGGTCGACCTGCTCTCCGATCGCGAACTATGCATCGCCGTGGACCACGTCGTGATCCGCACCCACGGCCTGCCGGTCGACGACCTGTACTGGGAGCTGCGCGACGAAGTTCCCCTGGTCGCGCGCATCGGCGACGCGATCGCCGTCCGCCCCGCCGACCGCGCCATCTTCGACGGCCACCGCGTAGCCCGCGAACTCTAGCCGCGGCTTTCGGACAGCCTCGCCGAATCCCGGGGCGGGGTGAGGGCGAGGAAGATGCCGGCGAGGACGCCGACGGCGCCGAGGATCCGGCCGGGGCCGAGGGACTGGCCCAGGATCCACCAGCCCAGCCACAGGCTGGCCACGGGCTGCAGGAGCAGCAGCAGCGAGCCGCGGTAGGCGGGCAGGCGGCGGATCCCGGCGGCGATGCAGAACCAGGCGAGCACCTGCGGGCCGAGCCCCAAAAGAACCAGCCACAGGTGCTGGGCCGGCGCGAGCGCGGGCGGCGCGGGGTCGGTCCAGGCCGCGGCCGCGCCGACGACGGCCATCGCCGCGACCACCTGAACGGTCAGCGCAGCTTCCGGGGCGACCGCGCCGGACATCTGGGCCTGGCGCAGGCAGAGCAGCGCCCCGGCGTACATCAGGCTCGAGGCCGCGCCCAGGATCAGCCCCAGGCGGTCGGCGGCGGCAAAGCCGCTCGGCGTCGCCCCGCCCAGCAGAGCCATGCCCAGGGCGAGGACCGGCAGCGCCGCCCAGAACCAGGCGGAGGGGCGCTGTCCCAGGAAAGCCCGCCCGAAGAGCCCGACCCAGACGACCTGGGTGTTGACCAGCAAGGTGGCCGGTCCGGCACCGATCAACTCGATCGAGCGATGCCACATCAGCAGGTCGAGGGCGAAGAACACGCCCGAGGCGGCGCCCAGCCCCAGCCAGCGGGCGCGGCGGAACGAGCGCCGCGCGGACGGCCGCAGCGCGCAGATCAGGAGCAGCGCCGGAAGCGCGTAGGCGAAGCGGAACAGCGCTCCCCGCGCCGGGGCGGTTTCCGAAAGCGCGAACAGGATCGGCGCCGTCGAGATGCCCAGCGCCCCCGCGGCGGTCAGCCAGCCGCCCTTCACGGACTCCGGTCGCGCGCTCGCGCTCCCTCCGTCAGCCGAGCACCGCGCTGCTGAAGAAGTCCTCGGACAGCTCCGTCTTGCGCACCTTGGCGTCGGCGATGATGTCCGACTCGACGTCGAAGACCACCTTCTGCGGACCGATCGCGTCTTCCTTCATGCAGTCGGGCAGGATGTCGTCCGCCTCGGTGAAGCCTGCGCGGCGGTTGAACTCCCACTCGTCGAGCAGACACTGCCAGCCGTAGTCGGCCATCTCCTGCTGGCTGATGTCGCGGCCCTCGAAGGCTTCGTAGAGCTCGCGCATCTGCTCGACCGAAGGGCCGATGAACTGGCAGAACCCCGACGAGTCGCAGATGGCGTTCTTGACCTGCGACTCCTGCGACGCCTGGGCGAACTGGTCCGGCTGCATGCCCGGATTGATGATCAGGCCGGCGGTGTGGTCCGCGCCCATTGGGCTGCTCGCGTAGGTCACGCCGGTCGCCTTGAGCGGCCGCGGGTCCCAGGCCGGCAGCGCCTGGCCCTTGACCACCGGGACCCGGTGGTGGCCGGTGTGCCGGCCGACGGCCGCCGCGCCGTTGCCGACCGTCTTGCCCAGCTCGGTGGCGTCGGCGATCTGGCGGATGGCGTCCTTCATCGCCTCCACGTCGCCCCAGTCCATCTCGCCGGCGTCCATCAGCACGGCCAGCGCCGCGCCGGTCTCGATCGTGTCGAGGCCGACGTCGTCGCACAGCCGGTCCAGGTCGGCGACGTCCTCCCAGCTCGCGACCGCGCAGTTGGAGCCGAGCAGGGTGATGGTCTCGAACTCCAGCGCCGAGGTCTTGTAGTTGCCCTCGGCGTCGTGCACGACGTTCGAGCACTGCACGATGCAGCCGGTCAGGCAGTTGTGCATCCCCCCGCCGCGCTCCGGGAAGCTCTCGTGGATGCGCGCGCCGTCGAGCTGCTCGACGTCGGGCGACTGTCCCTCGACCCGGTTCTTGTGCGGGAAGGTGTTGAGCATCTGCGCGACCGGCACCGCGCTCGCCGTGCCCTTGGCCATCGCCTGCGGGCCGTCCAGATACTGCTTGGAGAACGTCTTGACCAGGCCGTTGAATTCCTTCTTCCGCCCCGCCGCGCGCAGGCGGGTCTTGCCGGGGTCGACCGCGACGAACTTGAGCCCCTTGGAGCCCATCACCGCGCCCAGGCCGCCGCGCGCCGCGTGGCGCGTGGGGTAGCGGTTGTCCTGATCGGTGTTCGCCACGTAAGCGCCCGCCAGGCGGTGCTCGCCCGCGGGTCCGCAGCTGATGAACGACGCCTGCTTGGGATAGGACTCGCTCAGCTTCTCGCAGCTGGCGTAGTTCCACAGACCCTTGTGGTCGTCGGCCGGCACGATCCGGGCGCTCTGGTCGTCGACCTCCAGGCCGTAGCGGGCGTCGGCGTCCTCCGGCTGGCCGGTCACCACGATCGCGCGGTAGCCCAGCTTGGTCAGGTGCTGCGCGGGGTTGCCGCCGGTGTTGGCCTCCTTGATGCCGCCAGTCAGCGGGCTCTTGGCGCCCACCGAGAGCCGCCCGGAGGTGGGAGCGGAGGTGCCGGTGAGCACGCCGGGCGCGAACACGAGCACGTTGTCGGGCCCGAGCGGATCGCAGCCCGCGTCGCACTCTTCGAGCAGGATGCGCGCCGACAGCGCGCGCCCGCCCAGCAGCGCCCAGTCCTCGGGATACGGCTCGACGCTCACCGCGAGCCGCGTCATGTCCACTCGGATCAGCTTGTCGTCGTGCTCTCGAGTCGCGCTCATCCCCTGCCTCCCTGGGTTTTCAGACCCTTCATTCTACGCCCCGCCGGCCGCAGCCGTCCCAACGCGGGGTGAGCATTCTAGCGCGCCCCGGGCGGCTCCACTCGAACCAGAATCGCGGTCGCGGAGGACGTGGCCAGAAGCTCGCCGCCGGGAGTGCTCAACTCGCCCTCCACGAAGGCGGCCGAGCGCCCCTTGTGCACCACCCGGGCGCGCCCGACCAGGCGCCCGGCCTCGGCGCCGCGGACGAAAGAAACCTTGAGCTCCAGCGTCGGCGGAGCCTCGTCCTCCATCAGCACCGTGCTCAGGGCCGCGCCCATCACGCTGTCGAGCATCGCGGCGACGAAGCCGCCCTGAATCCGGCCCATGCCGTTCTCGAATTCGGGCCTGGCCTCGAATTCGAGCTCCGCGCTGCCGCTGTCGGGTTCCGCCCGGATCAGCTTGCGGCCCAGCAGCACGTGGCAGGGCGCGCTCTGGCTCTCGATGCGGCGGCGCCTGGGAGAACTCATTTCCCGCCGCGGCCGGCGCGCGCGTCCACGGCCCGACCCGCCCGCACGCTCACTGGATCGCCTCGAAGCCCTCGAACCGGGGGTGGCCCAGGTACGTGCCCTTCGGGGCCCGGGCCTGCGCGTGCGCCTTGCGGAAGCTCTCCGACTGCGTCCACGCCTCGAAGTCGGCGCGGGAATCCCAGACGGTGTGGGACGCGTAGAGCGTCTCCCCTTCCTCGCTGGGTCCGCGCAGGAGGTGGAATTCGCGAAAGCCGGGCACCTCTTCGAGGTAGGAGTCGCGCTGGGCCCAGAGCCGCTCGAAGCCTTCCTCGAAGCCGGCGGCGATCCGAAATCGGTTCATTGCGATGTACATGGTTCCTCTCCCGGCGACGCCCACGGTTCCGTGGCCGCGGGCTCCGCGCAGGCTGCGCGGTCTCGCCGGGCGACCATCATCCGGCCGACCGCGCGGAAGACCGGAACGTCGTCCTGATTGAGCAGTTTCATCTCCACCCGCACGAATGGGTCTCCTCCGCCCCGCCCTCACGCGGCGGGACACCCCAGAGCCGCGATAACCGCTGTCCGCTCCGCCCGCTCGGGGCGCGGCGGAGCTAGCGGCGATCCCGGGCCGGTCCCCGGCTGCGCTCGCGCGCTCGATCCACGCGCAGCGTGCGACCGCCGAACTCCTTGCCGTCGGAGTTCGTGATCATCGCGTCGACGGACTCGTCGTCGACCTCGACGAAGCCGAACCCGCGGGAACGGCCCGTCTCCCGATCGACCACGATCGTGACGGCTTGCACGCTTCCGAACTCGGCGAAGTAATCCCGAACTTCGTCCTCGGTCGCGCTCCATGGCAGGTTGCCAACATAAAGCTTGCTCAAATCAGTCTCGCTGCAGGGCGCCGATGCCCCTTGTTCCCCGGCCGCGGAGCCCCGCAGGTCGCGGCCGAGGCTAGCTTGCCACAGGCGGAAGCGGGCGGCGACCCGAAATTGAGGCTTGGGGCACCGAGTTCGGAGTCGCTCAGACTCTGGCTCCGGTCACATCCAGGGCGAACCCCGCGCTGCTGCTGCACTGACCCGCAATCCGGTCGCCCGTGACCGTGCCGTGAAACTCCACGTCGGCTTGCATGGCCTCGAAAACGAAGGAGACCTCGTTGGCGTCCACTCGAAAATCCCGGATCTCGGTGCTCTCGCCCGAAGCGGAGCTCTCGATCCGAGCCGAGCCGTCGTCGTCCAGCGCAAGCACGAGCGCGCCCCAGGGCAGGTTCAGAGTCCACTTCCCGGGGAACACGCCGGACGAGCCTTCGGGGGACGCCTCGCCGGAGCCCGCCTCCAGCGGCTCCGACAGGATCCGGGCCGCCACGCGATGCGTGCGCTCGGCCAGCTCGGAGATGCGGTTGTCGTTGCAGTCCCGGACGCACGACAGGAGTCGATCGCCGAGCACGCGCGTCCACTTCTCCGGCAGCGCCCCCGCCCCGAGCCTCGCGCCCAGGACGGAACCGGCCGTCGCTCCGTTGCAGTCGGTGTCCCAACCTCCTCGGACCGTGGCGACGATGCCGCTTTCGTAGCTGGTCGCGCCGAAGAACAGGCCCATGACCACGAGCGCGGCGTTGTTGATGGTGTGGACTGTGTGATAGTGCCCGTAGGTCGCGGAAATCCGGTCCCAGACGCTTTCCCAGTCCGGGAATTCCCGGCACCACGCGGCCGTCTCCCGGACCGCCTCGGCCAGCCGGCAGTTCGCCGGGATTTCCGAGAGACCCGTTTCGACGATCTCCTCGACGTCGCGGGTGACGAACGAGGCCGCCAGCATCGCCGCCACGAACATCTCCCCGTAAATCCCGTTTTTCACGTGGGAAATGCTCGCGTCCCGAAAAGCCAGCTCGGCGGCTTTCTCCGGCCAGCCCGGGGTCACGTAGCCGAAGACATCGGCGCGAATCTGCGCCCCGATCCACTCCCGAAACGGATTTCGCCAGTGCGCGGATTCCGGCGGCCAGCGACGATTGACGAAATTTCGATAGGCGGCGGATTCGGCCGTGTACACCATCTGGAACGGCATCCGGCTCAGCCAGGTATTCGCCATGCCGCGCGACGTGAGATCCGAGCCGTGCTGCTCCAGCGCGAGCAGGCCGAGGATCGGGTAGTCCATATCGTCGTCCCGGGCCATGAATTCGATGTTGTCCCGGGTGCTGGTTTTCAGGTACGGGGAGATCGAGCCCTCGGTGTAGGGGATGTAGTCGTCGAGGGGCAGCGCGCCGCTCGACTCCAGGTAGTCGTCGATGCGCTGGCGCGGCCATCCTTCCACCGGCTTTCCCAGCGAACATCCCGCCGCCCGTCCGAGCCAGGCTCCGTAGATGCGGTCGCGGAGCGCGTCTTCGCCCAGGTCCAGACCCATGCGCCGGGGACCGTCCGGCCGCAGCGCGCGAATGCCTTCGAGATCGGACGGCTCCTGGTAGGGGAAAGACGCCGCGGGCTCGAGCGCGGCGAGCCGGTCGTAGAGCTCTACGAAAACGTCGGCGTCCGCGGCCTCGTTGGCGAGTGCCTCCTGGATACGCGATTCGAGGGCGGCGACGTCGCAGCCCTCCTCACGGCGCTGCGCCAGTTCCATGCGAATGAGCTGCCGCTCCAGGCTTGCCATCGATCCGCCCTCCCTCGAGCCTCGGCCAGTCTACCTCGCAGAGGCAGTCCCACCGCCGACGCCGGGGCTCCGGAGCCCTCAGCGGCCTGCGCACCCGGCTCCGCGCGAGCGGGTCCTCCACCGGCTCGCAGACCTGCCCGGGGCCGAACCCCCGGACGCGGCCGGGTAGATGGGCGCACGTCCGCTTCCGCGGATCGGTTCCGTCCGCCCCCGCGGCGGACGGACCGGAGCCGCCGAGTCGCACGAGGGCGACGGCGGCCCGCTCTAGACCTGTTCCGCTTCTTCCTCGCCCTCGACGACGCCGTAGCTTTCGAGATCGTCGCGGGTGGCGACCTGCTGCCCCGTCTCGGCTTCGATCTTGGCGTCCTTGCGCAGCGCCTTCAGCTCGCGCTTCTGCGCGGCCTTCTCGGCCTTCTTGCGTTCGCGTTGGCGCTTGAGCACCGACATTTTGGTGGAGCGTGCCATCGGGACCTCGAAGCCGGGGGTCGGGTTCAGGTGAATCGAGGGGTTTGCATGCGCTCGCGGCCCCGTCCGGGGCCCGGGATCAGTAGCGACCGCGGCCGCCGCCTCCTCCGCCGCCGCCGCCGCGGGGTCCGCCGCGCTCACGCTCCTGCGCCTCGTTGACGCGCAGACTCCGGCCGCCCAGTTCCGTTCCGTCCAGGGCGCGGATCGCGTCTTCGGCCGCGCTCTGCTCGTCGTATTCCACGAAGCCGAAGCCGCGCGATCGACCCGTCTCCCGGTCGGTGATCACCCTCACCGAAGCGAGGGAGCCGTGCGACTCGAAAACGTCTCGAAGTTCATCTTCCGTGATAGAAAACGGAAGGTTGCCCACATACAGTCTCTTAGCCAACGGTGCTCCTCTCCGCGCCCCAGTCTCCGTTCCGGCGCGGTTCCGCAGCAGGGGGCCTTCCGGACTTTCCGGACACGGCGTCCCCGTCGCGATTCGAAATGCCCAACAAGGGGCTGTCTTGACTTGAAAGGCGAACTCGACGGAGACAGTAAACGCGGCGAATGCCGCCCGCTGCGGCCCGTCCGAAGGGCCTCTCGACGCGGCACCATAGCAAAAGATCTCCGAGTGCGTCGCATGAGAATCGGCCCTGCGCCCCGAAACGCTCGCTCTACGCCGCGGCCAGGCCGCACTCGCGGGCGAGCAGTTCGTACGAGCGGACCCGCGCCTCGAAGTCGTAGCAGATGGTGACGACTCCCAGGTCCCGCGTCCCGTAGCGGCCGGCGAGCTCCTCGAGTTCCGCCCGAACCGAGCCGGGGTCGCCGACGACGCTGGTCAGAGGCGCCCGCTCCAGGAAGGCGAGCTCTTGGTCGCTGAACTCGTAGGCCGTGGCCTCCTCGGGCGGGACGATCCCGGTCTGCCGCCCGCGCGCCATCTGGATGCGACCCAGCTTCAGGCTCGAGGCGTGCCACTGCGCCTCGGCATCGGTCTCGGCGCACATCACCTGCACTGCCACGTTGACCCGCGGCTCGGACATCCGCTCCGAGGGTTCGAAGCGCTCGCGGTAGCTGGCGACGATCGCGGGGCCCTGGCCCGCCGCGGTTCCGAAGAAGTGGGCGTAGCTGAACGGCAGTCCTTTCCCCGCCGCCAGCAGCGCCGAGTCGATCCCCGAACCGAGCAGCCAGACCTCGGGGACCGTCTCGGGGGTTGGGCCCGCGCGCACGCCGTGGAAGGGGTGCGCGGGGTCGAGATCGTCCGACAGGAACGCCATCAGATCGTCGACCTGCTCGGGGTAGTGGCGGATGTCCAGGACCCGCCGGGGATAGGCGAGCGCCGCCGCGGAGCGCTGGTCGCCTCCGGGGGCCCGGCCCAGCCCCAGATCGATCCGCCCCGGGTAGAGCGATTCCAGCACCCGGAAGTTCTCGGCCACCTTCAGCGCGCTGTAGTGCGAGAGCATCACGCCGCCGCTGCCGACGCGGATCGAGTGGGTGCGGGCGGCGATCTGCCCGATCAGGATCTCCGGGCTGGTGCTGGCGATGCTGGGCAGGTTGTGGTGCTCCGCCACCCAGAAGCGCCGGTAGCCCAGAGCCTCGGTCGCCACCGCCAGCTCGACCGACTCCCGCAGAGCCTCCCCTCCGGTGCCGCCTTTGCGCACCGGGGCCTGGTCGACAACGCTCAGCAGCAGCTCTTCGGCCATCCGCCCGTCCGCTCGCCGTCCGCCGAGCCCGCGGCAGCTCGCGGGCCGCAGGGCCACGGCGCGCGGAGAGTACCACCGGGGCGCCGCGGAGGACCGCCCGGCCGGCTCCGGCGCCTAGCGGGCGGTGTCGAACTGCTCCTCTTCGGTGGAACCGGCCAGGGCCAGCGTGGAAGCGGTTCCGCCGGACAGGACGCTCGCCAACTGGTCGAAGTAGCCGGCGCCGACCTCGCGTTGGTGGCGCGTCGCGGTGTAGCCGGAGGACTCCAGCTCGAACTCCCGGTTCTGCACTCGCACGTAGGCGCTCATTCCGGATTCGGCGTAGTCGCGCGCCAGCTCGAAGGTCGAGCTGTGCAGGGCGTGCCAGCCCGCCAGCGTGATGAACTGGAAGCGGTAGCCCATCGCGCCCAGCTCCTTCTGGAAGTTCGCGATGGTCGTGGCGTCGAGGTGCCGGCTCCAGTTGAACGAGGGCGAGCAGTTGTAGGCCAGCATCTGGTCCGGGAAGCGCTCGTGGACGCGCCGGGCGAACTCGCGCGCCTCCTCCAGGTCGGGCGTGGAGGTCTCGCACCAGATCAGGTCGGCGTAGGGGGCGTAGGCGAGCGCCCGGGACACGGCGGCCTCCAGGCCCGATCGCACCCGCCAGAAGCCCTCCGGGGAGCGTTCGCCGGTCAGGAAGCTGCGGTCGCGCTCGTCCACGTCGCTGGTCAGCAGCTCCGCCGCCAGCGAATCGGTGCGCGCGACCAGCAGCGTCGGAACGCCGAGCACGTCCGCCGCCAGACGCGCGCTGGCGAGCGTGCGGACGTGCTGGGAGGTCGGGATCAGCACCTTGCCGCCCATGTGGCCGCACTTCTTCTCCGAGGCGAGCTGGTCTTCGAAGTGGACGCCCGCGGCGCCCGCCTCGATCAGGGCCTTGGCCAGTTCGAAGGCGTTGAGGGCGCCGCCGAAGCCGGCCTCGGCGTCGGCCACGATCGGCGCCATCCAGCGCCGCTCGCTCGAGCCGCCGCGCTCGGCCCACTCGATCTGATCCGCCCGGCGCAGGGCGTTGTTGATGCGCCGCACCAGGGCGGGGACGCTGTCCACGGGGTAGAGGCTCTGGTCGGGGTAGACCTGACCCGCTCCGTTGGCGTCGGCGGCCACCTGCCAGCCGGAGACGTAGATCGCCTCCAGGCCCGCCTTGACCATCTGCGAGGCCTGGCCTCCGGTCAGCGCGCCCAGCGCCGGGACGTAGTCGCGGTCGCCGAGCAGCTCCCAGAGCCGCTCGGCGCCCAGGCGCGCGAGGGTCGCCTCTTCGACCAGCGAGCCGCGCAGGCGCACCACGTCGGCGGCGGAATAGTCCCTGCGGACACCGCGCCAGCGGGGCCGTTCGGCCCATTCGCGCTCCAGCGTCTCCACCTGGGCCTGGAAATCATCGGTCTGCATCGGGGTCTCCTGTAGGGGGTGCGGAAGCGGAGGGGAATGCGGGGGATCGGCGTCAGTCGAGCAATCCGTAGGCCGGAAGCGTCAGGAACTCCGCGAAGTCCTCGGACACGGCCACGTCCTCGAAGAGCTTGCGGGCCTCGTCGAAGCGTCGCCGGTCCCAGTCGGGGGCGAATTCGCGGCGCAGCGCGTGCAGGGCGTCCTCGACCTCCGCGCGCACCCGCTCGTGGGTGACGGGCTCGCCGCCGTCGAGGCGGGCGGCGTGGCGCACCCACTGCCAGAGCTGCGCGCGCGAGATCTCGGCGGTGGCCGCGTCCTCCATCAGGTGGTCGATGGCCACCGCGCCCGTTCCGGACAGCCAGGCCTCCAGGTACTGCAGGCCGACTCTCACGTTGGTGCGCAGGCCTTCGCTGGAGACGCCTCCCCCGGTCCGGTCGACGGCCAGCAGATCGGCCGCCGAGACGCGGACGTCCTCGCGCAGGCGCTCGATCTGGTTGGGGCGCTCGCCGAGAACCTGGTCGAAGGCGCGCGTGGCGGTCTCGATCAGGTCGGGGTGCGCGACCCAGGTCCCGTCGAAGCCGTCGGCCGCCTCGCGCCGCTTGTCCTCGGCGACCTTCTCCAGCGCCCGGGCCGTCACCTCCGGGTGCCTGCGGCTGGGGACGAAAGCGGCCATGCCGCCCATGGCGTGCGCGCCGCGGCGGTGGCAGGTGGCAACCAGAAGCTCGGTGTAGGCGCGCATGAACGGTGCCGTCATGCCCACCTCGGAGCGGTCGGGGAGCACGAACTCCGGCCGCGAGCGCAGCTTCTTGGCCACGCTGAAGATGTAGTCCCAGCGCCCGGCGTTCAGGCCCGCGGAATGCTCCCGAAGCTCGTAGAGAATCTCCTCCATCTCGAAGGCGGCGGGCAGGGTCTCGATCAGCACCGTGGCCCGGATCGATCCCCCCGAAATCCCCAGCGCGGCCTCCGCCGCGCAGAAAACGTCGTTCCACAGCCGGGCTTCGAGGTGGTTCTCGAGCTTGGGCAGGTAGAAGTAGGGTCCGCTGCCGCGCTCCAGGGCTTCGCGGGCGCCGTGGAAGACCGTCATCCCGAAATCGAACAGGCTCGCGGAGACCGGCTCGCCGTCCACCCGGAAATGCCGCTCGGGGAGGTGCCACCCCCGGGGCCGGACCAGCAGCGTCGCGGTCCTTTCGGCCAACTCGACCCGGCGGCCGTCCCGTTCCAGCGAGAGCGTGCCGCGGATCGCGTCGCGCACGTTGACCTGGCCCGCCACGATGTTCTCCCAGGTCGGAGAACAGGAGTCCTCGAAGTCGGCCATGAAGCCGCGGGCCGGAGAGTTCAGCGCGCCGAGCATCATCTTGCGGTCCACCGGACCGGTGATCTCGACCCGCCGGTCGGTCAGGTCGGGCGGCGGCGGACTGACCCGCCAGGCGGGATCGCTCACCTCCGGGCGCTCGGGGAGGAAGTCGGGCAGTTCGCCGGCGTCGAAGCGGCGCTGGCGCGCGACCCGCTCCGCCAGCAGTCCGGAGCGGCGGCGGCCGAACTCGCGTTGCAGTCCGGCCACGAAGTCGAGCGCCCGGGGCGAGAGGATCGCCTCGGCCTCTGGCTGGCGGGCGGTGTCGATGGCTTCGCTCACGGGTCGTCCCTCCTCGACCCGGCGCAAGCTACTGTCTGAAACAGTATATTTTCAAGATTATTTCACAGAAAATTTATTCATTTTTTTCTGAAATCCATTGTTTTAAGTAATATTATTTCTTCTTTCGGAGAAACGCATGAGCGAGGCCCTTCCCTCCGCAAGCATCGAAGGCGGAGCCTTCGGGCATCGGCTGCGCCACCTGCGCCGCCGAGCCGGACTCACGCTCGCCCAACTCGGAGCCCGCGTGGGCCGGCCCGCCCCCTACCTCTCGCGAGTCGAGAACGGACACGTGGAGCCCCGCCTCTCGCTGGTCGGAGAACTGGCGCGGTCCCTGGGATGCGCCGCTTCCGAACTGCTCGACCCGACCCCCCCGACCCGGCGCGCGGCCCTCGAGATCGAGCTGGCCAGGGCCCAGCGGGATTTGCGCTACGCGGCCCTGAAGCTGCCCGCGTTCCGACCCTCGGCGAACTGCCCCGACGAAGCCCTGGCGCACTGCCTGGGCCTCTGGCGCGCCTATACGGACGCCTCCGCCTCCGCGCCCGGAGCCCCGGCCGATCCCGTGAGGCGGGCCAACGCGCGCCTGCGGGCGGAGATGCGCGAGTGCGACAACTACTTCGGAGAAATCGAGGATGTCGCGGCCGAGGGGCTCAAGGCAGTGGACTACTCGGGCTCCGGACCCTTGCCGGAACGCTCCCTGCTCGACCTCACCGCCCACTTCGGCTTCAGCGTCGAGCGGGTGATGGACCTGCCGCGTTCGACCCGGTCGGTGACCGACCTGCGCCACCGCGTCATCTACGTTCCGCAGCGCAACCAGATGCGCACCCGCTCGGCCCGCTCCGCGATCCTGTCCACCCTGGGACACTTCGCGCTGCGGCACTCGGACCCGGCCGACCTCGGTGACTATCTGCGCCAGCGGGTCGAGTCCAACTACTTCGCCGGGGCGGTGCTGGCGCCCGAGAGCGCGGCCGTCCCTTTCCTGCGTCAGGCGCGCGACGCGGGCGACCTGTCCCCCGAAGACTTCAAAGAGGTGTTCTACGTTTCCTACGAGATGGCCGCCCACCGGCTGACGAATCTCGCCACCCACCACCTCGACATCCCGCTGCACTTCCTGCGCACCGACGACGAGGGGATCGTCACCAAGGCCTACGAGAACGACGGGCTGCCTCTCCCCGGCGGCCGGGACGGGGCGCCCGAGGGGCAGCAGGTACCCGACTCCTGGGGGCCGCGGCAGGTCTTCCGCTCGGACGACACCTACGCGCTCCACTACCAGTTCACCGAGACCTCCGGCGGCGAGTACTGGTGCGTGACGCACGTCGAGACGGGACAGGCCTCGCCCTACACGCTCACCCTCGGGACGGTGGAGCGCTACGCGCGCTTCTTCCGCGGCGGCGATACCGGGCGTCGGATCCCGGCGGACTCCGACGCCCGCACCCGCGGACCGGCGACGGCCGAGAGCCGCGCCCGCTGGGAGGGCCACGCCTGGCCCTCGCCCCGCGACCGCGAGTTCGTGCTCGAAGGACTGCCCGGCGATTCGGAGGGTTTCGAGCCCTTCCCCGGCGTGGCGATGTCGGAGGTGTACGACTTCCTCGAGCGCCACACCTCCTGAGCGGACCCTTCTCTCCAATCCAAGACGGCCGGAGCCGCCCCGCGGGTTCCGTTTCCGCGTGAGGCCGCGCGGAAACGGAACCCGCGGGGCGGCGGGCCACGATCTCGAACCCGCTCAGCGGCCGACGACTTTGCGGAACTCCTCGACCCAGCAGGAGAGATAGTCGGTGGCCGCGGCGGGATCGCCCGGAATCGGCAGCATCGCCCGGAAGTCCGTCTGCCCCGCTTCCACCAGTGCGGGGACTTTCTCCAGGCTGCGCTGCATGTCGATCTCGCCGTTCGAGCCCTTGACCACCGGCAGCCCGCTGGTCATCTGGAAACCGGCGGCGTCGCGCCCCGCCGCCGCCAGCGCCTCGCGCACCTTGGCCATGCCCGCCACGGGGTCGCGGAGGTCCGCCGCCCAGGGGATCCAGCCGCTGCCGAAGCGCGCGATGCGCTCCAGCACGCGCTTGTTGAGCCCGCCGCTCACCCAGAGGGGAACGCCGCCGGGCTGCAGCGGCTTGGGCATCATGTGGATCGCCTCGAAGCTCAGGCGCTCGGACGAGTGCTCGGCGCGCTGCTCGCGCCAGAGGGTCTGACACACCTCGAGGGTGTGGTTGAGCAGGTGGCCGCGTCCCTCGAAGCGAAGTCCGGCCGCTTCGTACTCCTCGCGCTGCCAGCCCACGCCGACGCCCAGGTCCAGGCGTCCCCCGGACAAAACGTCGAGGGTGGAGGCCGACTTCGCCAGCACCACCGGACGGCGCAGCGCCGCGATCAGGATCCCGGTGTACAGCCGGCAGTGCGACGTGATTCCCGCCAGCACCGACAGGAAGGTCAGCGGCTCCAGCCAGTGACCGTCCGGTCCGGTGGGCTGCTTCCCGCCCTGGATTCCGCCCAGATCGGGGCGCGCGTAGGCCTCGAGGTTCTCGCCGAAGGCCACGTGGTCGGAGACCACCAGCCGGTCGACGCCCGCCGCGTCGGCCGCCCGGGCCAGGTCCAGGACGTGATCCCAGCCCCCGGGGTCTTCCGCCGAGAAGGTCACGAGCTGGATGGAGAACGCGGGGGTGACGGCCTCGAGCGAGCTGCCGTTGGTCATGAGTCGTCCCTTTCTGGTGAAATTTTCGATCCCGTATCGCTGCGGACCCGGAATCCGCGCCGGGCCGCGCCTGCCTAGGCCGGCGGGACCGGCTCCGGCAGCCAATTCAGCGTCGGAACCTCGGAGTCGATCCGTTCGGCGCTCCGGGGCAGGCAGCCCTCCGTCTCCGGATGCTCCGGCAGCTTCGGTCCGAAGACCTCGTCGCCCGGATTCTGCAGCCGCGAAGGGACGCCGAACTTCATGGCTCATGCTGTCCCCGGACCACCGCGAGCGTCAAGCGAGCGCAAAGGGGAGCGAGGAAAATCCACGGCCCCTTCGCGTACGGGGCTAGAATCCGTCGGGCAAACCGCCCGAGCTTTCCGGGGAGGCTGTCCGATGACCGAGATCTTCGACCGCATGCGTCCGATCGACACCGACACGCACGTGACCGAACCGCCCGACCTGTGGACGTCACGGGTCGCCTCCAAGTGGGGCGACGCCATTCCGCACACCGAGATGATCGACGGCAGGGAGATCTGGGTGATGGGCGAGCAGAGCTACATCAGCCCCGGGTTCGTCACCATGGCCGGCTTCGACGGCTCCTTCCCGGAGGGGCCCGAGACGTTCGCGGACTGTCCGGAGAGTGCCTGGGATCCCGCGGCCCGGCTGGCGTTCATGGACGGCGAGCGCATCCACGCCGAGGTGGTCTACCCGAACGTGGGCGGCTTCGGCTCGGCCGGCTTCCTCAAGCTGGGCGAGCCCGAATTGATGCTCGACTGCGTCCGCGCCTACAACGACTTCCTGACCGAGTGGACGCGCGAGGACCCCGGGCGACTCGTGCCGGTGACGGCCACGCCCTTCTGGGACGTGCAGGCCACCGCCGCCGAGGTCGAGCGCTGCGCCGCGCGAGGCCACCGCGCGGTGCTGATGTGCGGCCAGCCGCAGGACTTCGGGCAGCCGGCCCTGTCGGAGAAGTACTGGGACCCGCTGTGGTCCACCGCCCAGGAAGCGGGTCTCTCGATCAGCTTCCACATCGGCGGCGGAGGACCCAACGACAGCCTCTACCAGCGGCCGTCCCTGTCGGTCCGGGCCAACATGGCGCGCGTCTCCGGCCTGATGTTCGTCCACAACGCCAACAGCTTGGCCGACATCATCTTCGGCGGCGTCTGCCAGCGCTTTCCCGAGCTCAAGTTCGTCTCCGTGGAGAGCGGCGTGGGCTGGCTGCAAAGCGTGCTGGAGGGCTTCGACTGGCAGTTCATGAACTGTCAGGTGCGCCGGGACAACCCCGAGCTGGAGCTCCTGCCCAGCGAGTACTTCAAGCGCCAGATCTACGGCTGCTTCTGGTTCGAGCAGCGCGGGATCGAACCGGCGCTCACCGCCTTCCCCGACAATCTGATGTGGGAGACCGACTTCCCGCACCCGACCTGCCAGCACCCGGGTCCGCTCAACACCTGGGCGACCCGGCCCGCCGAATACGCAGAGCGTGCGCTGGGCGACGTGCCCGAAGAAACCCTGCGCAAGGTGCTCCACGACAACGCCGCCGCCCTGTACGGACTGGCCTGAGCGTATTCGGGAGACCCGGAGACACCGTACGGTGGAGAAACCGACCGCGGTCCACCGCGGGGACTACAGCCCCCCCGACTACTGGATCGACGCCGTCGATCTGCGCTTCGACCTGGGCGAAGAGGTCACCGCGGTGGTTGCCCGGCTGTCGGTCCGCCGCAACCCGGAGCTGACCGGCGATCCCGCCCCGCTGGTCCTGCAGGGCGAGGAACTCGAACTCCAGGCGGTCCGGCTCGACGGCGTCGAACTCTCCCCGCCGCGCTACCACGCCACGCCCGACGAGCTGATCGTGACGCGCGTGCCCGAGAGCTTCGAGCTGGAGACGACCGTCTCGATCCGGCCACGGGACAACACCACCCTGTCGGGCCTGTACAAATCGGGCTCGGCGTTCTGCACCCAGTGCGAGGCTCAGGGCTTCCGCCGGATCACCTACTTCCTGGACCGGCCCGACGTGATGGCGCGCTACCGCACCACCATCGTCGCCGGCCGGGACGAGTGCCCGGTGCTGCTCTCCAACGGCAACCGCGTCGAGCAGGGCGAGGGGCCCGACGGCCGGCACTGGGTGCGCTGGGAGGATCCGTTTCCGAAGCCCAGCTACCTGTTCGCGCTGGTGGCCGGCGACCTGCGCTGCCACGCGGGCGAGTTCACCACCGCCTCGGGCCGCCGGGTCCGCCTGGAGATCTGGGTCGAGCCGGCGAACATCGGGCAGTGCGAGCACGCGCTGCGATCGCTGCAGGAAGCCATGCGCTGGGACGAGCGGGCCTTCGGCCGCGAGTACGACCTGGACGTCTACATGCTGGTCGCGGTCGGCGACTTCAACATGGGCGCGATGGAGAACAAGGGCCTGAACATCTTCAACTCCAGGTACGTGCTGGCCCTGCCGGAGACCGCCACCGACGACGACTACCAGGCGATCGAGGGCGTGATCGGCCACGAGTACTTCCACAACTGGACCGGCAACCGCGTGACCTGCCGGGACTGGTTCCAGCTCACCCTGAAAGAGGGCCTGACCGTGCTGCGCGACCAGCTCTTCAGCGCGGAGCGGACTTCGCCCGCGGTCAAGCGCATCGCCGACGTGCTCGCCCTGCGCACGCGGCAGTTCCCCGAGGACGACGGCCCGATGGCGCACCCCATCCGGCCCGAGTCCTACGTCTCGGTGGACAACTTCTACACCACCACCGTCTACGAGAAGGGCGCCGAGGTCGTGCGCATGTACCGCAGCCTGCTCGGCGCCGAGGGCTTCCGGCGCGGGATGGACCTGTACTTCGAGCGGCACGACGGACAGGCCGTGACCTGCGACGACTTCCGGGCCGCGATGGCCGACGCCAACGGCCGCGACCTGAGTCAGTTCGGGCTCTGGTACGAGCGCGCCGGCACCCCGCTGCTGGAGGCCGAGGGGCGGCACGACGCGGAGGCGGAGACCTACGAGCTGACGCTGCGCCAGAAGGACGCTGGCGGGGGGGACGCGCCGCCGCTGCACATCCCGGTGGCGCTGGGCCTGCTCGACCGCGGCGGGCGCGACATTCCGCTGCGCCTGCCGGGCGAGCCGCCCGGGCGCGCCGAGACCACGCGCCTGCTGGAGCTGCGCGAAACCGAGCAGCGCTTCCGCTTCGCCGGCGTCCCCGAGCCGCCCGTGCCGTCGCTGCTGCGCGGCTTCTCCGCCCCGGCCAAGCTGAGCCTGGAACAGGGGCGCGAAGACCTGGCGCTGCGCATGGCCCACGACTCCGACCCCTTCAACCGCTGGGACGCCGGACAGACGCTCGCCCGGCGCATGCTGCTGGAGCTGGCCGAACGCCGGGCAGGCGGCGAGTCGCTCGAACTCGACCCGCTGTTCAGCGCCGCGTTCGGCCGCATCCTGGCGGACGGAAGTCTCGACGGCTCGATGAAGGCGCTGGCCCTGGCCCTGCCCTCGGAGCAGGTGCTGGGACAGGAGCAGACCCCCACCGATCCTGACGCGCTGCACGCCGCGCGCGAGTTCGCGCGCGTCGAGCTCGCGCGGGAGCACCGCCACGAGCTGCTGCTCTGCTACCGCACCCACCAGGACCGGCGCTATTCCCCCGACCGCGCCGCGATCGACCGCCGCCGGCTGAAGAACGCGGCCCTGCGCTACCTGGCCGCGCCCGGCGGCGAAGGCGTCGAACTGGCCGCGGAGCAGTTCGACGCCGCCGACAACATGAGCGACGCCCAGGCCGCCCTGGCGGTGCTGGTCGAGCACCCCGGAGCCGAGCGCGAGCGGGCGCTGGCCGACTTCTACGACCGCTGGCGCGGCGACCCGCTGGTGATCGACAAGTGGTTCGGCCTGCAGGCGGCCTCGGCCGCCCCCGACACCGTCGAGCGCGTGCTGGAGCTCTCGTCCCACCCCGACTTCACGCTGCGCAATCCCAACCGCGTGCGGGCGCTCGCCGGCGTCTTCGCCCACTCCAACCAGCTCCACTTCCACGCCGCCGGCGGCGAGGGCTACCGTTTCGTCGCGGACCAGGTCGTCGCGCTCGACCCGCTCAACCCGCAGGTCGCCGCGCGGCTGGTCTCCGCCTTCAATTCCTGGCGCCGCTTCGACGCGG
>JAGWBS010000022.1:42675-54567 GCA_021295775.1 Pseudomonadota bacterium
CGGATCTCGCGCAGCCGCGGACTCTCCAAGGACGTGGGCGAGATCGTCGGCCGGGCGCTCGAAGACTGAGCGTCCACGCGCGCCGCCCGGGCCGGGACCGGGGGCGGCGCGGGGTCTTATACTTCGGACCCGTGCCCCGCTGGTCGAACTGCCGCATCGAAGTCCGCCCCGCGGACGGCGACTCCCCGTTCCGCGACGACGACTGCGACGTCACCCTCGACGAGGGCCGCCTGATCGTCAGCTACTTCGACGACGAAGGCCCGCTGGTCTTCGAGGCCCCCGAACCGGAAACGGGACCCTTCGAGCTGGTCTGCCGCAGCCGCCCGCGCCGGGCGACCCTGGCGCTGTCCGACGACCGCGCGCGCCTGCACGGCCGCTGGCGCGAACGCGACCTCGAAGGCGAGTGGACGATTTTCCTCGACCCGCCGCAGGGTCCGTAGGCGGGTCGCCGGCGTGGACTTCGGGCTGTCGGAAGAGCAGGAGCTGCTGCAGGAGACCTTGCGGGACTTCGTCGCCCGCGAGTGCCCGCCCGCCCGGGTGCGCGAGCGCTTCGAGGCCGACGGTGCCCACGACCCCGCGCTGTGGAGCGCCATGGCGGAGGTCGGGCTGTGCGGGCTGTGCCTGCCCGAAGACTGTGGCGGGGCGCAGCTCGAGCTGCTGGACCTGGCCCTGGCCGCGGAGGTGCTCGGCGAGGGAGGCGTGCCCGGTCCCTTCCTGGGGCACGCGCTGGCCGGTCTGGCGCTGCTGCACGCCGGCAGCGAGGAGCAGCGCTGGCG
This sequence comes from Pseudomonadota bacterium, assembly GCA_021295775.1. Taxonomy (GTDB): domain Bacteria; phylum Myxococcota_A; class UBA9160; order SZUA-336; family SZUA-336; genus JAGWBS01. The sequence continues at coordinate 43,452 of JAGWBS010000022.1, forward strand.
CTGGCTGCCGCGGCTGGCGAGCGGCGAGGCGATCGGCAGCGTCGCTCTGGCCGAGCCCGACAGCGCCTGGGAGCCGGAGCGCTGGGCTGCGCGCTTGCTGGAAGGCCGCGTCGGCGGCGCCAAGCGGCTGGTTCCGCACGCCGCCGTCGCCGATCTGATCGTGGTCGGTCTGGCGGGCGGCGGGATGGCGCTGGTCGAGCGCGGCGCGGAAGGGCTTTCGGTCGAGCCCTTCGCCGGCGTCGACGGCACGCGCGATCTGGCCGGCCTGTGCCTCGACGCGGTGCCCGCCGAGGCGCTCCCCGGGGGGAGCGAGGCCTGGCCCCGGCTGCGCGACGCCGGCCTGGTGCTGCTGGCCGCGGATTCGTTCGGCAGCGCCTGGAAGCTGATCCGCGACACGATCGACTACCTGGGAACGCGCCGGCAGTTCGGCACGCCGCTGGTGCAGTTCCAGAGCGTCAAGCACCAGCTCGCCGATCTGGCCACGGAGCTGGAGCCGGCGCGCAGCCTGTACTGGTACGCGGCGCACGCCTTCGACCACATCCCCGCCGAGGCCGAGCGCAGCGCGGCACTGGCCAAGGCGCACATCACCGACCGGGCGCTGCACGTGGCGCGCGAAGTGCTCGAGCTGCACGGCGGAATCGGCTTCACCTGGGAGTGCGACGTGCACCTCTGGTACAAGCGCGCCATGTGGAACCGGGCCTTCCTGGGCGGCCCCGACCACCACCGCGAGCGCTGCGCGCGCCTGGCGGGCTGGTAGGCCGGCGTGGACCTGAGCTTCGGCCCCGAGCACGAGCGCTTCCGCGAGGAGGTGCGGGAGTTCCTCGCCGAGCACTGGCCGGCGGGCGACGGCGGCCCGCCCCCCGGGGCCGGGCAAGAGGCCTCCTTCCGCGCCCTCGCGATCGAGCGCGGCTACGTGTACCGCCGCATCCCCCGGCGCTACGGCGGCTCGGAACAGCCGGCCGACCCGCTGCGCGAAGACATCCTGCGCCGGGAGTTCTTCGCCGCCGGGGCCCCGCTGGGCATTCCGGGAGTCGGCCCCGCCATGCTCGTCCCCACCCTGCTGGAGCACGGCAGCGAGGAGCAGCGCGAGGAGTTCGTCGCCCCGACGCTGCGCGGCGAGATCCGCTGGTGCCAGGGCTACAGCGAACCTGGCTCGGGCAGCGACCTGGCCTCGCTGCAGACGCGCGCCGAGCCCGACGGCGACGAGTGGGTCGTCAACGGCCACAAGATCTGGACCTCGAGCGCCCACCTGGCCGACTGGATGTTCGGCCTGTTCCGCACCGAGCCCGGCGAGCCGCGCCACGCGGGCATCTCCTACCTGCTGCTGCCGATGCGCCAGCCGGGCGTCGAAGTGCGCCCGCTGCGGCAGATGACCGGCACGGCGGAGTTCAACGAGGTCTTCTTCGACGACGCGCGCACCCCCCTGCGCAACATCGTCGGCCGCCGCGGGCAGGGCTGGAAGGTCTCGCGCACCACCCTCGTGCACGAGCGCAACATGATCGGCGACCCCGCCCGGGTCCAGAACCTGTTCTCGGACCTGGTGGAGCTGGCGCGCGGCGCCCGCCTGGGCGGCCGGCCCGCGCTGGAGGACGGCGGCGTGCGCCGGCGGCTGGTCGAGCTGGAGGGCTACGTACGGGCGCAGCAGTACTCCGGCTACCGCCAGCTCAGCGCCACCGCGCACGGCCGCGAAGACCGGACCCGCCTGCCGACGCTGATGAACAAGCTCTACACCACCGAGCTGGTCAAGCGGCTGCTGGAGTTCGGCTACGACCTGATCGACAGCGACGAGTCGCTGGCCGCGCCCGACGAGAACGACGCCCGCGCGCGCCTCGCCCGCAGCGCCAACTACCCGGGCGGCTGGACCACTCAGTACCTGTACGCGCACGGCGCGTCGATCGCCGGCGGCTCGCCCAACATCCAGCGCAACATCATCGGCGAGCGCGGCCTCGGCCTGCCCCGCGACCTGCGCCAGACCCCGTGAGGGACGGAATTCAGTAGACCCGGCCGCGGCAGGCGCGATCCGGAGTCCACGCGGGATGGCGGCGCCCGGTCCAGCCGGATTTCGGCCGTTCCGCGCCGTGGATCGCGTCCGGCCGAAGCGGCCCGGAAAGCGCACCGGAAGCGTTTCGAATCAATCTTGACTTGTCCGTATAGTTTATTACGATGCGCTTCCCATGCAGCTGCTGGCGCAAGAAGAGTACGGGCTGCGGTGTCTCGTCCAGGTGGCCCAGCACACCGGCGACGCGCCGCTGACGATCCACACCGTGGCCGAGCGCGAGGGCCTCAGCCCCGAGTACGCCGCCAAGCTGATGCGCGCGCTGCGGCGCTCGGGCCTAGTGGTCAGCCGGCGCGGGGCGGCGGGCGGCTACCGCCTGGCACAGCCGGCCGACCGGATCACCGCCTGGGACGTGATCGAGGCGCTGGGCGGGTCGTTCTTCAGCGAAGAGTTCTGCGACGCCCACCCCGGACAGCTCCGCGACTGCGTCCACACCACCAACTGCTCGATCCGCGGCCTGTGGCGCTCGGTCGAAGCCGCCGTGCGCGGCGTGCTCGAACGCGTGACGCTCGCGGACCTGGTGCGGCCGGAGCAGGACCTGATCAGCCTGATCGCCGGACCGCAGGAACCGGCGAGACCGGCCGGCTGAGCGCGGGCGGAGCGATGAGCCCCTCACAGGAAATCGAAAAGCTCGCCGAGCGCGAGTACGAACACGGCTTCGTCACCGCGATCGAGTCCGACACCGTCGCGCCGGGGCTAGACGAAGCGACCGTCCGCCTGATCTCGGAGAAGAAGGGCGAGCCGGAGTGGCTGCTGGACTGGCGCCTGCGCGCCTACCGCCGCTGGACGGAGATGCGCGAGGAGGACGCGCGCTGGGCCAAGGTCGCCTTCCCGCCGATCGACTACCAGGCCATCAGCTACTACTCGGCGCCCAAGCCCAAAAAGCAGCTCGAGAGCATGGACGAGGTCGACCCCGAGGTGCGGGCCACCTTCGAGAAGCTGGGCATCCCGCTGCAGGAGCAGAAGATGCTGTCCGGCGTCGCCGTCGACGCCGTCTTCGACAGCGTGTCGGTGGCGACCACCTTCCGCGAGAAGCTGGCCGAGAAGGGCATCCTATTCTGCCCGTTCTCGGAGGCGGTCAAAGACCACCCCGAGCTGGTGCGCAAGTACCTGGGCTCGGTCGTGCCCTACTCCGACAACTTCTTCGCCACCCTCAACTCGGCGGTCTTCACCGACGGCTCGTTCGTCTACGTCCCGCCCGGCGTGCGCTGCCCGATGGAGCTGTCGACCTACTTCCGCATCAACGAGGCCAACACCGGCCAGTTCGAACGCACGCTGATCGTCGCCGACGAGGGTTCCTACGTCAGCTACCTGGAGGGCTGCACCGCGCCGATGCGCGACGAGAACCAGCTCCACGCCGCGGTGGTGGAGCTGGTGGCGCTCGAGGGCGCCCAGATCAAGTACTCCACCGTCCAGAACTGGTACCCCGGCGACAAGCAGGGCAAGGGCTGGATCTACAACTTCGTCACCAAGCGCGGCGCCTGCCGCGGGCGGCGCTCGAAGATCTCCTGGACCCAGGTCGAGACCGGCTCCGCGATCACCTGGAAGTACCCGAGCTGCATCCTGCAGGGCGAGGAGTCGGTCGGCGAGTTCTACTCCGTGGCCGTCACCAACAACCGCCAGCAGGCCGACACCGGCACCAAGATGGTGCACATCGGCAAGAACACGAGCAGCACCATCGTCTCCAAGGGCATCTCCGCCGGCCACGGCCAGCAGACCTATCGAGGACTGGTCGAGGTCAACCGCAAGGCGACCGGCGCGCGCAACTTCTCGCAGTGCGACTCGCTGCTGATCGGCGACCGCTGCGGGGCGCACACCTTCCCCTACATCGAGTCCCGCAACGCCAGCGCGAAAATCGAGCACGAGGCGACCACCTCCCGGCTCGCCGACGACCAGCTCTTCTACTGCCGGCAGCGCGGTATCGACACCGAGGACGCGGTGGCGCTGCTGGTCAACGGCTTCTGCAAGGAAGTCTTCCGCGAGCTTCCGATGGAGTTCGCGGTCGAGGCCTCCAAGCTGCTCGAAGTCACGCTCGAAGGCGCCGTCGGGTAGGAGAGACCGCGATGCCCCTGCTCGAGATCCGCGATCTGCACGTGTCGGTGGAGGACCAGGAGATCCTGCGCGGCGTGGATCTGACCATCGAGGCGGGCGAAGTGCACGCCATCATGGGCCCGAACGGCGCCGGCAAGAGCACGCTCGCCAACCTGCTTTCGGGCCGGGAGGGCTACGAGGCGACGCGCGGACAGGTGCTGTACCGGGGCAAGGACCTGCTCGACCGCACGCCCGAGCAGCGCGCCCGCGACGGCCTGTTCCTGGCCTTCCAGTACCCCGTCGAGATCCCGGGCGTGACCAACTCCTACTTCATGAAGGCCTCGCTGAACGCGCTGCGCGGCGCGCGCGGCGAGCCGGAGCTGGACGCGTTCGACTTCCTGACGCTGGTCAAGCAGAAGATGAAGCAGCTCGATTTCGACGAGAGCTTCCTGAACCGCTCGGTCAACGAGGGCTTCTCGGGCGGCGAGAAGAAGCGCAACGAGATCCTGCAGATGGCGCTGCTCGACCCGCGGCTGGCGGTGCTGGACGAAACCGACTCGGGCCTGGACATCGACGCGCTGCGGATCGTCGCCGACGGCGTGCGTGCGCTCGGCCGCGAAGACCGGGCGGTGCTGGCGATCACCCACTACCACCGCCTGCTGGAATACCTGGTGCCCGACCACGTCCACGTGCTGGTCGGGGGCCGGATTGCGCGCTCCGGCGACCGCGGGCTGGCGCTCGAGCTGGAGGAGCGCGGCTACGGCTGGCTGGAACAGGAGGGCGCGGCGTGAGCGCCGCGGCCGAGGCGCTCGCCCGCGCGTTCGCGCCGGCGGCCGAAGGCGAGCCGGCGTGGCTGGCGGAGCGGCGCCTGGAGGGCCTGCGCCTTTTCGAGGCCGCCGGACTGCCCCACACCAAGCTGGAAGACTGGCGCTTCACCTCGCTGGACGCGCTGGAGTCGCTCGAACTCGAGCCCGCCCCCGAGGCGGCCCCCGTGGACTCCGGTCTTGCGGACGCCGTCCGCGCAGAAGTGGGTCCGGCGCTCTGCGCCCTGTTCGTCGACGGCAGGGAACGGGAGATCCCCGCCGGCGAGGCCGAGGGGATTTCGCTGGAGCCGCTGACCCGGGCGGCCGGGAACGACGCCCTGGGACTGCAGGGGCGCCTGGGAGCGCTGGCCGACCCCAAGCGCCGCTCGCTGACCGCGCTGAACGCCGCCCTGTTCGCGGGCGGCGCGAGCCTGGAGATCGCGGCGGACGCCCGCCCGGAGCGCCCCATCCACCTAGTCTGGCTGCAGTCGGACGGCGCGCACGCCGCCCACCCGCGCTTCGCGATCCGCGCTGGGGCCGGCAGCCGGGCGTGCGTGATCGAGCACTACGTCAGCGGACCCGGCGCGCGCGGCCTGTGCAATCCCGTCACCGAGATCGAACTGGAGCCGGGAGCGCGGCTCGACCACGTGGTGGTGCAGGACCAGTCCGGAGACGTCTTCCAGCTCGGCGCGCTGGCGGCCCGCGGCGAGCGCGACTCCGAGCTGCGCACCACCTCGGTCGCGCTCGGCGGGCGTCTGGGGCGCTGGGACGTGTACGGCACGCTCGCGGGCGAGGGCGCGCGGCTGGAGCTGAACGGCCTGTACCTGGCGCGCGCGCGGCAGCTCCTCGACCACCACACCACCATCGACCACGCCGCCCCCCGCACGACCAGCGAAGAATCCTTCAAGGGCATCCTGGACGGGCGCGGCCACGGCGTGTTCCACGGCCGCATCCACGTGCGCCCCGACGCCCAGCAGATCGAAGCGGCCCAGACCCACCGCAGCTTGCTGCTCTCCGACCAGGCCCGGATCAACGCCAAGCCCCAGCTCGAGATCTACGCCGACGACGTCCGCTGCAGCCACGGCGCGACCGTCGGCCAGCTCGACGTCGACCAGCTCTTCTACCTGCGCGCGCGCGGCCTGACGCTGGCCCGGGCGAGGGCGCTGCTGACCTTCGGCTTCGCGCGCGAGATCTGCGAGCGCATCCCGCTCGCCCCCCTGCGCGAGGCGCTCGAGCGGCGGGTCCTGAACTGGCTGCCGGCGGGAGACGACGCGTGAGCCGCAAGGCGGAAATTCCGGCGCAAGCCGGACTGGATCCGGCCGAGCTGCGCCGCGACTTCCCGATTCTGGAAAGGCAGGTGCACGACCGGCCGCTGGTGTACCTGGACAGCGCCGCCTCCAGCCAGAAGCCGCGGCCGGTGCTCGACGCCGTCCAGCGCTACTACACCCACCACCACTCCAACGTGCACCGCGGCGTGCACGAGCTGTCGGTCGAGGCCACCGACCTGTACGAGCGCTCCCGCGAGCGGGTCGCCGCCTTCATCGGCGCGGAGTCCGCGCGCGAGTGCGTGTTCGTGCGCGGCACCACCGAGGGCCTCAACCTGGTGGCGCAGGCCTGGGCGCGCCCGCGGCTGGAGCCCGGCGACGAGGTGCTCGTCACCGAGATGGAGCACCACTCCAACATCGTTCCCTGGCAACAGGTCTGCCGCCAGACGGGCGCCGAGCTGCGGGTCGCGCCGATGGACGACGCGGGCGACCTGCTTGCGGACGAGTTCGAGGCGCTGATCGGACCCCGCACGCGGGTGCTGGCGATCACCCAGGTCTCCAACGCGCTGGGCACCGTCAACCCGGTGGCCGAGCTGGCTCAACGCGCGCGCGCGGCCGGCGCCGTGGTGGTCGTCGACGGCGCGCAGGCCGTGCCCCACCGGCCCGTCGACGTGCGGACCCTGGGCGCCGACTTCTACGCCTTCTCCGGCCACAAGATGTACGCGCCGACCGGCATCGGCGTGCTCTGGGGACGCCTGGAGCTGCTGGAGAGCATGGACCCCTGGGAGGGGGGCGGCTCGATGATCCGCAGCGTGACCTTCGAGGAGACGCTCTTCGCGCCGCCCCCGGCCCGCTTCGAAGCCGGCACGCCGCACATCGCGGGCTGCGTCGGCCTGGGCGCGGCGGTCGAGTACCTGGAGGGACTCGGCATGGACGCGGTCCGCGCGCACGAGGAGGCGCTGCTGGAGTACTGCGTCAAGGAGCTTCAGGCCATCCCCGGCCTGAACCTGATCGGCCGGCCCGCGCAGCGCGCCGGCGCGGTCAGCTTCACGGCCGATGGCGTCCACCCGCACGACCTGGGCACCTTCCTGGACCGCGAGGGCGTCGCGGTGCGGGTCGGCCACCACTGCGCGCAGCCGGTGATGAAGCACTACGACATCCCGGCCACCGCGCGCGCTTCCTTCGGCGTCCACAACGGCCCCGACGACGTCGACGCCCTGTGCCGCTCGATTCGCGGCGCGCTGGAGTTCTTCGCCTGATGTCCGAGCTGCGCGATCTGTACCAGGAAGTGATCCGGGACCACTCACGGAACCCGCGGAATTTCGGGAAGCTGGACTCGGCCACGCACCGCGCCGAGGGCTACAACCCGCTCTGCGGCGACGAGCTGGCGCTGGAGCTGTGCGTGGACGAGGGGCGGGAGATCTCCCAGGCCTGCTTCACGGGCCGCGGCTGCGCCATCTCGACCGCTTCGGCCTCGCTGCTGACCGAGGCGCTGTGCGGCAAGTCGGTGGACGAAGCCGAGGTCCTGTTCGAGACCTTCCACGGGGCCGTCACCGCGCCGCCGGACGCCCCGACCGACAGCGAGAGTCTGGGCAAGCTCGCGTGCCTGCTGGGCGTGCGCGAGTTCCCCATGCGCGTCAAGTGCGCCAGCCTCGCCTGGCATACCCTGCAGGCCGCCGTGCACGGCGAAACCGACCCGATCACCACCGAGTAGTCGGCGAAACGAGGAATCCGATGGACCCGCGACCCCAGGCCGATGCCCCGGACGAACTCCGAGAACGCATCATCGACACCATCAAGACCGTCTACGACCCGGAGATCCCGGTCGACATCTGGGAGCTGGGACTGATCTACGGACTCGATGTGGACGAGGACTCGGAGGTCAAAGTCACGATGACCCTGACCTCGCCGATGTGCCCGGTGGCGGAGACGCTGCCTCCCGAGGTCGAGCAGAAGGTGCGCGGGGTGCCCGGCGTGACGGACGTCGAACTCGACCTGACCTGGGAGCCGCCCTGGGAACCCAGCATGATGAGCGAAGCGGCGAAGTTGGAGCTGGGTTTCTAGCGCGAGCCGGAGCGGCTGCCTTGAATGCCCGCGCGCACGGAGTACCGCGGCCCCGGCCCCGGCGGGGAGTCGCCGGCGCGCTGCTCGCCGCGTGTCTATGGGCGCCGGGAGGCGCCCCGGCGCAGGAACCACCCAGCGGTCCCGAGGCGGTCGAGGCGATCACCGTCACCGGCTCGCGCATTCCGCGCAAGGACCTCGAAGCCGCCGCGCCGGTCACGGTCCTGAGCCGCGAAGAGATCGACCGCTCCGGCGCGACCTCGATCGGACAGTTGCTGCGCGAGCTGCCCTCGGTCGCCGGCCAGGCGCAGACCACGCAGGCCAACAACGGCGGCGCGGGCACGCAGCAGATCTCGCTGCGCGGCCTGGGCAGCGTGCGCACGCTGGTGCTGCTGAACGGACGGCGCCTGCCGCCCAGCGTGGACTCGGGGGCGGCCGTCCCGGCGGTCGACCTGAACACGCTTCCGACGCTGGCGATCGAGCGCGTCGAAGTGCTCAAGGACGGGGCCTCGGCGATCTACGGCTCCGACGCCGTCGCCGGGGTGGTCAACCTGATCACCCGCAGAAACTTCGAGGGCGTGGAGCTGAACGCCGGCTACGGCGACACCGACCGGGGCGGCGGCAGCAAGCGCGAACTCGGTCTGGTCGCCGGCGGGGGGTCGGAAACCGCGAACTGGATGTTCGTGGGGCAGTACACGGACGAAGAGGAGATCGAGGTCACCGACCGCGACTGGGCGACCGTGCCGCTCTTCGTGTCCAACGGCGAGGTGATCTTCCTGGGCAGCACCGCACCGCCCTGGGGCCGCTACCGGAGCTTCGGGGAGGCCGACGCCGGCCGCGACTGCAACGGCGACGGGGTGCTGGAAGGAAACTGCGACCTGACGCTGGGCCCCGAGTACGGCGCCGGCTTCCGGCGCTTCGACTACTTCGGCGGCGACTCCTACAACTACGCGCCGTCCAACTACCAGCGCCAGCCCAACGAGCGCTGGAACGCGTCCTTCTTCGGCGACGCGCGGCTGGAGCCCCTCGACGCTCTGGGCTGGCTCGAAGACACCCAGGTCTACCTCGAGGCGTCGTACACCAACCGGAAATCCCAGGCCAAGCTGGCCGAGGTGCCGCTCGCCCCGCTGGCGTTCTACGCCTACGAGGCGCCCTACGCGGCGGACAACGCCTACAACCCCTTCGGCACCGCGGTTCCGGACTGGAGCCGGCGCATGGTCGAGGACGGCTCGCGCATCGACGACCACGACGAGGACACGCTGCGGCTGCTGGCCGGGCTGCGGGGCGAGTTCGAGGGAGCGCTGGAAGGCTGGCGCTGGGACCTCTCCTACACGCGCGCGGAGTCGGAGCGCAAAGTCAACTTCGGCCGCATCTACGACCTGGAGCGGGTCGCCCGCGCGGTCGGCCCCACGACGGGCTCGCCCGAAACCGGCGACCTGCGCTGCGCGGCCGATCCCGACGGCTGCGTCCCGCTGAACGTCTTCGGACGCGGCAGCGTCACCCCGGAGATGCTCGCCTATCTCACCTTCACGACCGACGAACGCCTGGAGGCCGAACAGGACATCTGGGAGCTGAACTTCTTCCACGACGCGCTCTTCGAGCTGCCGGCCGGCCCGCTGGGCGTCGCCCTCGGCTACCAGCGGCGCGAGGAGTCCGCCAAGGACCTTCCCGACCCGCGGATGGCGGCGCTGGGCGACGCCACCACGGGCACGACGCGCCAGCCCACCGGCGGCGGTTTCGAGGTCGACTCCCTGTACCTGGAGGCCGTGGTGCCGATGCTGCGCGGCCTGCCGCTGGCGGAGGAGCTCGACCTGGAGCTGGCCGTGCGCCACTCGGACTACGACACCTTCGGCTCCACCACCGACCCCAAGTTCGGGCTCAAGTGGCGCCCGCACCCCGACTGGCTGCTGCGCGCGACGCGCTCCGACGCCTTCCGCTCCCCGACCGTGGGCGAGTCCTTCGGGGGAGCGGGCATCTCGTTCCCGTCGCTGACCGATCCCTGCGCCGGCGGGCGCATGGGCGGAAAGGTCTGCCTGGATCCGCGCGTTCCCGACGCCGGCTTCGAGCCGATCAGCACGCAGATCCGGGAGCGCCGGGGCGGCAATCCGGAGCTGGACCCGGAGCAGGCCGAGATCTTCACCCTGGGCTTCGTCTTCACGCCCGGCGAGCTTTCCGGACTGTCGCTCGCGCTCGACTACTACGAGGTCGATATCGACCGCTCGATCCAGGGACTCGGCCCGGAGTTCATCCTGCGCACCTGCGCGAGCAGCGGCCGGCTCTGCGACCGGATCGAGCGCTTCGCGGACGGCAACGTGCGGCTGCGGCGCAACCGCGTGACCAACGTCGGCGGCGTCATGCTCGGCTTCGCGGGCATCGAGGCCGGCTGGCTGGGAGGCGAGATCGACGCGCGCCTGGGAGCGACCCGCACGCTCGAGTTCGACGTGATCCAATCCGGCGGCTCGGTGATCCGCAACGCGGGCTGGTTCCGCGACGACCACGGCGGCCACTTCGCCAAGTGGCGCGCGACGCTCGGACTCGACTACCGGCGCGAGAACCTGCGGGTGTCCTGGGACGCGCGCTTCATCGACGAGGTCAAGGAGGCGTTCGTGGACCAGTTCACGGGCGAGGTGCTGCAGCGGAAGATGAGCGGCCGCACCTACCACGACCTGCAGGCGGCCTATGACCTCGAACTGGCGAACGCGTCGGCCACGCTGGTGCTGGGGATCGACAACCTGTTCGACCGCGACCCGCCGTTTTCGCTGGACGCCTCCAACGACAACACCGACGTGCGCACCTTCGACACGGTCGGGCGCTACTTCTACTTGAAGGTCGCGACGCGCTTCTGAGCGGGGGGTTTCAAGCTCGGTCCGGGTGGTGGGTCGCGGGGGGGGGGGGGGGGG
>JAGWBS010000023.1:0-50340 GCA_021295775.1 Pseudomonadota bacterium
TACCCGGACACCGAGGTCGCCGGCCGGCTGAACTGGGACAACCCGCTGGTCGTGCCGATCCCCCGCTGGAAGGGCCGGTTCTTGCTCTCGTATCACTGGAGCGACTACACCCTGTCGGCCTGCGTCAAGCGCACCTCGTCCTACAGGGACGACCCGGATTTCGACGGCCGGGGAGGGATGCCCGTGACGAACTCCCGCGTCGATTCTTTCACCACCTTCGACCTCAGCCTGCTGTGGCACCGGCCGGACACGGGACTGAGCGTGATCCTCTCCGCCCTCAACCTGACCGACGAAGATCCGCCCTTCGCCAATCTGGAGCACGCCTACGACGGACTGACGCACAGTCCCAAGGGCCGGCGCCTGAAACTGGCGATGCGCTATCGCTTCGGGGGCGAGTGAGCTTTCCGCCCGCGGGCGAAGCGGGCGCGCGCCGTCGTGTCGCCGCGTTCGGCTAGCGCGGGGTCCCGGCCGCCACGATCACGTCGGCCAGCGCGGGGACCCGGCGCGCGGCGGCGTCGGCCGTCCGCAGCCAGGCCCGGCGCTGCCGCGGACCGAGCTTTTCGAGCAGCCGCGCCCAGCCGCGCACTCCCCAGAGCAGCGAGACGCCCTCCCAGTGCCGCAGCCGCAGATGCCGCGAGAGCTGCTCGCGCAGCAGCTCCGGGTCGTAGCGGGTGAAGTGGTCGGAGGGAACGTGGTGGCCCGCGCGTCCGGAGCCGGCCGCGCCGAAGCGTCGGCCCAGACGGCAGGCCAGCGACTCGAAGTTCGCCACCGCGAACACCACCCGGCCCCCGGGGCGGGTCACGCGGGCCATTTCCGCGATGCACGCCAGCGGGTCGTCGAAGTGGTCCAGCGCGCCCTTGCAGATCGAGGCGTCGAAGCTGTCGTCGCGAAACGGCAGCGCCTCGCACCAGGCCCGCGCCCAGCTCACGCCCGCGGGACCGGACTCGCCGAGTTGCCGCCCGAGCGCGGACATGCGCCGCGAGGGTTCGACGCAGACCACCCGGACCCCGCGCCCGGCGAGTTCGCGGCTGTCCTGTCCGAGGCCGCCGGCGGCGTCGAGCACGCGCGCTCCCGGGACGGCGGAGGCCGCCCTCAGGGTGCGCTCGGTCATGCGCTCGAACAGGTGGACCGAGTCGGCGGACGCGCCGGTCGGGATCACGTCCGACATGTCGCGGTCCAGGTCGACGACCCTCACGGCCACCATCCCCGGCGCTCGGGCCAGACGGAGCGGACCCGCTGGTACACGTCGGCCGTGCGGCGCGCCACCGCCTCCCAGCCGAAGAGCCGTTCGATCCGCCCGCGGGCGGCGCGCACCGCGCGCTGTTCGGCGTCCCAGTCGTCCAGTACGGACTGGATTTCGGCCGCCAGGGTCTCGGGGGCGAGGGTCGCCAAGAGCCGCCCGGCGCCGGCCCGGCCCAGCACCTCGGGCAGCGCGCCGCCGCGGCTGGCGACGACCGGCGTGCCGCTGGCCAGCGCCTCGATCGCCGGCAGTCCGAAGCCCTCGAAGAGCGACGGCACCACCACCACGGCCGCCCGCCGGTAGGCGGATTCGAGCTCCGCGCGGGGCCGTTTGCCGTCGAAGCTCACGCGCGAGGCCAGAGCGGGGTCGCGCAGCCAGCGCGCGGCCTCGTCGTTCGGAAAGGGCGGGGGCGACAGGCAGCGCAGACGGATTTCCGGCGCCAGCTTCAGCAGCGCCGCGAGCAGGATGTCCAGGCCCTTGTTCGGGTCTCCGGCGCGGCCGACGAAGAGCAGCTCCGGCGGCTCCGGACGCGGGCGCTCGGGGCCGAGGTCCGGCAGCTGGACGCCGTTGAGAACGTTGTGGATCCGCTGCTCGGGGACGCGGAAGTCGCGCGCGATCGTGTCCCGGGACACCTCGCTCGACGTCAGGATGCCCGCCAGCCGGCGCGCCACGCGGCCCTGAGTAGTGACCGGGTGGAAGGTGAGCGAGCCCTTGCGGTCCATGAAGCCGCGGTCGCGCGACAGGCTCGAGCGCAGGTCGACCGTGAGCGGATGGTGCAGCGTGCTGACCACGGGAAGTCCCAGCGCCTGCAGCCAGAGCAGCCCGTAGCCCAGCGACTGCACGTCGTGCACCAGCAGGTAGCGCTCGCCCTGCCGCAGGCGGGCGAGCAGGGCGCGGGCGGCGCGCAGGCTGAACGCGAACGGCTCGGGGAAGAACCCGAAGCGCGTGACCGCGAACTCGTAGAAGTTCAGCGGCTCCAGGATGCGCGCGGGGCGGGGGCGGGGCAGGAATCCGCCCCGCCGGCGGTCGAAGCGCCGCCCCCAGAACATCTGATTGTCCAGGCGCGTGACCCGCGCCCAGGGCATGGGGTCGGGGTAGGGCGGGCCCACGAAAACGTCGAGCGAATGCCCCTGCTCGGCCAGTTCGCGGCTCAGCGCGTGCAGGTAGATGCCCTGCCCGCCGCTCTGCATGTTGCCGCGGTAGCCCAGCAGGGCGATGCGCATCAGGCGCTCCCGGAGGCGACGCGCGTTCCGTACAGCACCAGGCTCTTGGGCCAGATCCAGTCGCCCACCCGCTCCACGCGGGACCAGACCCGCGACTGGCTGGCGAGCAGCAGAAAGCGGCGCAGCCAGCGGGTCGGGGCGGGGCGCTCGTCGTCCAGGCCGATCAGCGCCCGCACCGCCCAGTAGGGGGTGTGGAGAGAGTGGGCGAAGCTCACGCCATCCACGCGGACGCCGGCCGCCGAGAGTCCGCGGGCGAGGTCGCGTGGCCGGAACACCCGTATGTGTCCGCCCGGGCTCTCGAAGTACAGCCGGGAGAGCGCCAGGTACAGCCACTCGCTGGTCGCCGTTGGGATGGTGACGCCGATCGTCCCGCCCGGGCGCAGCACCCGCACCAGCTCGCGGATCGCCCCGCGGTAGTCGTGCACGTGCTCCATCACCTCGGAACACAGGATCCGGTCGAAGGCGCCGTCGGCGAACGGCAGCCGGAACACGTCCGCCTGCAGCGCCCCCGCGGCGCCGCCGCGCTCGGCCAGTCCGGCGCGGGTCAGGGCCAGGCCGTCGCGGTCGAGGTCGATTCCGGCCACGCGCGCCCCGCGCTCCAGCGCACCGAAGCAGTGCCGGCCCCCGCCGCAGCCGGCGTCGAGCAGCCAGTCGCCGGGAGCGACGCCCAGGCGCTCAAGATCGACGGTGAGCAAACGCGACCTCTTCCAGCACGCGCGCGGTGCCCTGGGCCGCGCCGCGCCAGCTGAACCGGTCGCGGATGCGGCGGCGCGCGGCCTCGCCCATCTTGGACAGAGTGTCGGGAGGAAGCGCGGCGAGGTCGCGGATCGCTCCGGCCAGCGCGTCGATGTCCCGGAAAGGGACCAGCCGGCCGGTGTCGCCGGAATCTCCGACCACCTCGGGCAGCGCCCCGCTGCGGGTGGCGATCACCGGCAGGCCCGCGGCCATGGCCTCGGAGGCCGGAAAGCCGAAGCCCTCGAAAAAGGACGGAACCAGCGCGATGCGGGCGCTGGAGTACTCCGACACGAGTTCGGGCAGCGTGAGCATCCTGCGCAGCAGCGTCACGCGCCGCTCCAGGCCCAGCCGGCGCAGCATCCGCGGCACCAGACCATCGTCGGGGATGCGCCCGTCGACGATCTTCAGGCGGATGTTCTCGGGCGTGCGGGCGAGCGCCTCCAGCAGGTAGACGACGCCCTTCTTGCGGTCCTCGGTGCGCCCCACGAAGATCAGATCGGTCTCCTTGGCGCGCTCGACCGGCCGGAAAAGCTGCGTGTCGGTGCCGTTGTGCACCACCGAGACCGAGCCGGCCGGGATCCCGAAGTGGCGCTCGATCTCCCGCCGCGAGGCGTGCGAGACGGTCAGGATGTGGGCCAGGCGCGGGGCCACGAGCTGCTGCATGAGCAGCGGGAAGTACAGCGTCCGCTTCCACTTGCGCGCGAAGCGGGGCTCGATCTCGAAGTCCGCCTCGCGGTCGATGTGCAGAGGGTGGTGGATCGTCGACACGACCGGCACGCCGCTGGCCTGAATCCCCAGCAGCCCCCAGGTCAGCGACTGATTGTCCAGCACCACGTCGAAGCGGTGCGCGCGCTGCAGCGCGCGCCAGCGCAGTAGCAGCCGGATGCCGAACGCGGTCATCTCGGGAAACACGCCCAGGCGGGTCAGGCCCAGCTCCCAGAGATGTCCCGGGGCCAGGGTGCGCGGCCCGTGTTCCGCGCAGACCTCGTCCAGCCCGCGCCCGAAGGCGTTCAGGTTCGGGATCGGGTGCAGCGGGATCTCGGGCGGCAGTTCCGGGAGGGGCGGCCCCGCGATCACGTGCACCTGGTGGCCCAGCTCGCGAAGTCCGCGCGCCAGAGCGGCGGCGTAGATGCCCTGTCCGCCGCAGAACATGTTTCCGCGGTATGTCAGCAGGGCGATGCGCACGCTAGGGATCCGGGCGCTCGGGCGGATCCGCGTCCGGTTCTGGCCGCGTGGCGCCGCCGGCGCCCCCGCTGCCGGAGGCGTCCAGGGGCGATCCCTCGGCTTCGACCCGAACGGTGGCGATCGTCCAGCCGATCCAGGCCACCAAGCCCAGGACGAAGAGCGTTCCGGCAGCGACCGGGACCGCCAGCGCGACGTAGCTGCCAGACAGCACCCCGTAGACGAAGAGCGCCGCGGCCGCGACCGCGCCCAGGCCGAGCGCCGCGCCCAAGACGCGCGATCGTTCGTCCGCTCCCGGGGCCATAGGGCGCCGGACGTTACTCGCCGCCCCGGAGCGCTGTCAATGCCGCCGCGAGAGCGGCCGGCGCCTTCGCTGGCGCCGGCATTGTGCTAACGAGAACCTGCCGCGGACGCGGGAGCGTTCGGCCGGGGCGGCCGAGACCGACTCATCCGCAGCGGCGGAGGGGGACGGGCGATCCCGCGATCACTCTGGATCGGTTTGATGTCGGGCACCTCGGCCGACGCGGTCGACGCGGCGCTGGTGCGGGTGGGGCCGGAACCGGGGCGGGTCGAGACGCTCGCGTTCGTCTCGCCGGAACTGCCCGAATCGCTGCGGGCCCGCGTGCACGCCGCCGCATCCGCCCCGCTGGAGCTGCGCTCGCTGGTGCAGCTCGACGTCGAGCTGGGCGAGCGCTTTGCGGACGCGGCGCTCGATCTGCTGCGGCGCGCGGGGGCGGAGCCGGGCGACGTGGAGGGCATCGGCTCGCACGGTCAGACGCTGGGCCACTACCCGCAGCCGGAGGTGCGCGGCTCGCTGCAGGTCGGTTCGGCGGCGGTGATCCATGCCCGCACCGGGATTCCGGTGGTTTCGGACTTCCGCTCGGCGGATCTGGCGGCGGGCGGGCAGGGCGCTCCGCTGACGCCCTTCGTCCACCTGGCCTGTCTTTCCGAACCCGGGGAGACGCGCGCCGTGCTCAATCTAGGCGGCTTCACCAATCTGACGTTCCTGGCGGGAGACGATCCGGAACGCGTGGTCGGGTTCGATCCCGGGCCCGGCAACGCGCTGCTCGACCGGGCGGCGCGCTGGGCGTCGGGCGGCGAGGAGCGCTACGACGCCGGCGGCGAGCGCGGGCGCAGAGGCCGGATCTTCCCCGAGCTGCTGGAAGAACTATTGGCGGACGCCTACTTCGCCCAGCCTCCTCCCAAGAGCACGGGACACGAACGCTTCGGCGCGGCCTGGTTCGAGCGCGTCCGGGACGCGGTCCTGGCCGCCGGCGGCGGGCCCGACGACGTGCTGGCGACCCTGGCGGGGCTGACGGTCGAGAGCGTGGCCCGGGCGGCCGAGACCTTCTTCGCCGAAGCGCCGGGGCGCTGGATCGTGTACGGAGGGGGCGTTCGCAACCGCGCGCTTTTCGAGGGTCTGGCGGCCCGGCTCGACCCCGCTCCGGTGGAGCTCAGCGACGCCCACGGGATCGCCTCCGACGCGTTCGAGGCGGTCGCCTTCGCCGTCCTGGGGTGGTGCGCGGCGCGCGGACGGGCGTCGAACCTGCCGCGAGCGACGGGAGCCTCGCGCGCCTTGAGCCTGGGCAGCGCGACTCCGGCGGGAGCCTTTGCCGGCCTCTCGCGTCGGGAACCCGGCGCCTAGAGCGTGATCCTCAGTCCGTCGTCCGCGGTGTCGAAGGGCACGCGGTCCAGGTCGTCGAGCACCTCGCGGCCCAGATGGGTCAGGCGCAGGTCGCGGCAGCGAAAGCGGGAGCGGGTCCGCACGAGCTCCTCGGTGGCCATGTGAAGCGGATAGGCGCCGGCCTGCATGTACACGCACTCGCAGACGAACAGATCCACGTCGCCGACCTTGTCGGGCAGCTCCTCGTGCCAGCCCGTGTCCCCGGAGTAGAACAATGCCCGCCGGTCCGTCTCCACGCGCAGCATGTGCGGGCGGGTCTGGGGAGCGTGGTGGGCCGAGGTCGGCGTGACGAGGAAGTCCCCGACCTCCAGCGTCCGGCCGATCTCGAACGAGCGATAGCGGAGCGGGAAGGCGCCGTCCGGGTCCACGCCGTACTCGAAGTCCGCGGCCAGGCGCTCCACCCGCTCGCGCGTGCCGGCGGGTCCCAGGATCTCCAGCGGCTCGCTGCGCGGGTTCTGGTAGAGATAGTCCAGCAGCAGGAACGGCACGCCCGCCACGTGGTCGCCGTGGAAGTGGCTGATCGCGATCGCGTCGATCTCCCTGGGGTCGACGCCGAGCGTCTTGAGGCCCGCGGCGGTGGTGGGGCCGCAGTCCAGCAGCAGCGTCCGGCCCGCGCTTCGGACCAGGATCGCGCTGTTGCGCCGTCCGCCGCTGCCGAAGGCGTCTCCCGTGCCCACGAAGAGGATCTCAATCGACACGCCACACCTCCCCGGCGTCCGCGATCAGGCGCGTGCCGGCGGTGCCCGCGGGGGGCTCCGCCCCGGGCAGGACCAGGCTCTCCGACAGGCGGCTTCCCCGGGCCACGCGGGCGCCGCGCCCGACCACGCTGCGCGGGCCGACACGCGCGCCGGATTCTATCCGCGCGCCCGCGCCGATCCAGACCGGAGGCGTCAGCTCTCCGGCGACCTCGGCGCTCGGGTCGAGGTGCGGCGCGCCGGCGCCCAGGCCGTCCAGCGCCTCCAGATTGGCGTCGAGCAGCTCGCCCGGAGTTCCCACCGGCCACCAGCCCGAGCCCGCCGGCTGCAGCCAGGTTCCCAGCGGGACTCCGGACTTCAGGGCCGGGAGGTAGACGTCGGGAAAGATCTCGAAGCGTTTGCGGTCGGGCATGAGATCGAAGATCGCCGGTTCCATCATCTGCACTCCAGTGAACAGAGCGCTTCCGGTTTCGCCTCCCAGGTCGAGACGCCTCGCGACCCGGCGCACCCGGGAGTTCTCATCGTAGCCGATCGTTCCGAACTCTCCGTTGCGCGGGTCGTCCCGGAGCGCGAGCGTGACCGGACCGCCGCAGCGGCGGTGGGCTTCGAGCAGCGCGGCCAGATCGAGGTCGCAGCGCATGTCGCCGTTGACGACCAGGAACGGCTGGGTTCCGTCCAGAGCCCCGCGCGCCGCGAGGATGCCTCCGCCGCTGCCGAGCGGCTCCACGGCCTCGCGGGAGAACCGGACCGGCAGCGGAGCCTCGCGCAGGGCGTCGATCAGAGTCTCGGGATGCGCGTGCAGGTTGACGACCAGTTCTCGCACCCCCTGCTCGGCCAGGCGGCGGGCGTGACCAAGCACCAGAGGCTCGTCGAGCACTGGCAGGGCCGGTTTGGCGCGCTCTCGGGTCAGCGGCTCCATGCGCGTCCCGTGGCCCGCCGCCAGGACGATCGCCTTCATGCGGGGGCGCTCCCGACGGCGCGGCGCAGGAGGTTCGACGTCCGTCCAAGGTGCGAGGGGAGGTCCTCCAGGCCCGTCAGCACCGAATCGCGGGCGCGCGCCAGGTAGGCGGCGTAGCGCGACTCGCCTCGGCGCTCGACCAGATAGCGGTAGCGTCCGAAATCCTTGCACTTGCGCTGCACCACCAGCAGGCCGAGCTGCCGGGGATCGATCTCCGCCCCGCCCGCGGCGCGGTACTCGTCCAGCAGCTCCCGCCGTTGCGGGTCGCTCAGCTCGATGTACGAATCGTGCAGCAGCGCGGCCAGATCGAGCGCCGCCGGGGCGAGCAGGGCGTCCTGATAGTCGATGATGCGCAGCCGGCCCGACGGGTCGACCATCAGGTTCTGGCTGTGGTAGTCGCGCAGGCACAGACTCGGGGGCAGCGCCGCGACCGCCTCGGCGAGCTCGTCGAGCGCGCGGTCGAGTTCGCCCGGGTCGACCTCGGGCCGGGCGTCGCGGGCGAAGGTGGCGAGTTCGAAGCGGACCCATTCCGCGTCGAAGCGTCGCTCGAAGGGCAGGGCCTCGCACTCCGGCAGCGCGTGCACGCGCGCCAACAGTCGGGCCGCCTCGGCCAGCCGCCCGAGCCGCGCCTCCCCGCGCAGGTCGCAGACGTGGGTGCGGCCCAGGTCTTCGAGCAGGACCCAGCGGCGCTCGGGGCGGACGGCCAGGATTTCGGGAACCGGCAGACCCTGCCCGGCCAGGTAGCGGGTGACCTCCACGAACGCCAGGCGCTCGCTCTCGCGGCGCAGGGCCGGAGGGAGGATCGCAGGGTCCTCGGGCGTGGCGAGCATCAGCACGGCGCGGGTCGCGTCCGCGAAATGCGCGCGCCAATACTGTCGGGCGCCCGCTCCGCCGGTGATCTCCTCGCAGGCCTTTACGTCCACTCCGCGCTGCCGCTCCAGCCAGTCGCGGGCCGCGTGCCCGATCTGCGTGTCGATGGCGCTCAACCGCGGAAAAATGGCGGTCGCCGGGCGGCGGGGCAAGCTCGGGGCCCCTACGGCGGCGGCGGCGAAGCTGGCCTACCGTCTCGGCCGGTGTGAAAGGACGGATCACGATATGCGCCCTGGCGTTGGCGCTGGCGGCGGGGTCGGCGCCGGCGGACACGCTACCGCAAGGGGCGCTGCGCGAGCTCGTGGGAAACGCGGCGATCCGCGGCGCACGCGTCGGGGTCCTGGTCGCGGACCTCGATACCGGCCAGGTGCTGCTCCAGCGCCGCTCCGGGCGGGCGCTGGTGCCGGCTTCCAACCAGAAGATCCTGACCGCCGCGGCCAGCCTTGACGTGTGGGGACCCGCGCATCGCTTCGAGACGCCGGTGCTGATCGACGGAGAGCTGGCCGACGGGGTGCTCCGCGGGAGTCTGTGGATCCGCGGCAGCGGCGATCCGGGGCTGGTCTCGGAGAGCCTCTGGAAGCTGGCCGAGGAGCTGCGGCTGCTGGGGCTGCGCGAGGTCACCGGAGGCATCGGCGTCGACCGTGGTCTGTTCGAGACGCTGCGGCACCATCCCGACTGGCACCCGCTTTCGCGCCGGGCCTATCACGCGCCGAACGGCGCCCTGGCGGCCAACTATTCCAGCTTCCGGATCGAAGTCGAGCCGGGGCCGCGCGTCGGAGCGCCCGCCCGCCTGCAGGTCGCTCCGCGCACCGAGTATTTCCGACTGCGCTCCGATGCGCGCACGGTCGAAGGCCGCGGCCGCCTGCAGATCGGAATCCAGCCGCTGGCCGACGGATCGGGGGAACGCGTGCGGATCGCGGGTTCGGTCGGCCGCGGCGCGGGCCCGGAAACCTATTGGCGCTCCGTCTCCATGCCCGAACGCTACGCGGCCTCGCTGCTGCGCGAACAGCTCGAAGCGCAGGGCGTGCGGGTCTACGGCGGAATCCGAATCGGTCCCGCGCCCGCCTCCGCACGCGAAATCCTTCGGTTTTCCGGTGATTCGCTGGGCAATTTAGTCTGGAAGCTGAACAAGAACTCGAACAATTTCATCGCCGAACAACTGTTCCTGCTCCTGGGGGTGGAGCGGTTCGGAACTCCGGCCGGCTGGGACAAGTCGGGCCGCGCGCTGGCCGAGTGGCTCGAGCGCGCGGGTCTCGCGGATCGCCGGACGGTGGTCGCCGACGGTTCGGGACTGTCGCCGCGCAATCGGATCTCTCCCCGAACGCTGGTGGGGCTGATCCGGGGCGCGGCTCTGGCTCCGGCATCGGGGGCCGAATTTCAGTCCTCCCTCCCGCTGGGAAGCCTGGACGGCACGCTTCGCGACCGCCGGCTGGAGAGCGTGCCGGGAATTCGCGGCAAGACCGGGCACCTGCGGGCGGCTTCGGCGCTCAGCGGCGTGATCCCCCTCGGACCGGAGCGGCGACTGGCCTTCTCCGTACTGGTCAACGGAGCGCGCGGCGACCGGGCGTCGGTGGACGCCGCGATCGATGGCTTCGTGGACTCTCTGGCGGGAAGCCTTGGCGCCGCGCGGGAATCGGCGGCGGCGAATTCAGCGCCGTAGCTTGGCCCGGCCGCGCCCCAGCAGCAGCCAGTCCAGCGAGACGTTCTCCTTGAGGGCGAGCGTGATCAGGAAGTCGGCATGCGGCGTGGTGCCGCTCTCGTAGCGGTTGACGTTCTGCTGGAAGACGCCGAGCTCGCGGGCGAAGGAGCGCTGGGAGCGGTCACCGCGGATCTCGGCCAACCGCTTGGGAATCTGGCGCTTGTGCTGGTTCAACGTGGTTTTGGTGACTTTCCTGGTCGCGCGTGCTGCCATGTCGCCTGTTTCCCTTCCGTCTCGCGGCCTCGCGGTGGCTCCCCGCAGCGCGCCCGGCGGGCGGCCCGACGGGCCGCGCCCAGCAGGCCGGGGGAGCTGCCCGCTACTCGACTCTACATCGCCCGGAGCGCCGCCGTGAAGCGCGAAACCGACCGGCGGCTGCGCGGCTACACCAAGCGATGTTATGCCGAGGCTCGGCAAACTAGCGAAGCCCACGCAGGGTTCAAGACGTCGCCCTGCGCTTCCCGCCCCGGCGCGGTTTCCGGCTTGACCGTCCGGCCGCGGCGCTGGTAGCTTGCGCCCGCTTTCGCGGAGTTCTGAGGGGTCGATGCGCGTGGTGGCCGGGGAGCTTCGCGGGCGGCGGCTGGCGAGCGTCGGGGGTCGAGGGACGCGCCCGACCAGCGAGCGCGCCCGCTCGGGGTTATTCGACTGGCTCGGAGGGGAAGTCGAAGGAGCCCGTGTACTGGACTTGTTCGCGGGCAGCGGTTCGCTGGGGATCGAGGCGCTCTCGCGGGGCGCGCGCGAGGCGGTCTTCGTCGAGCGCTCGCGCGGCGCGCTGGCCGTGCTGAGGCGCAACCTGGAGCAGCTCGGCCTGCAGCAAGTCGGACGCTGCCTGTCGGGCGACGTGCGCAAGGTCCTGGCGGGTGGAGCCCCGGAGCACGGAGTATTCGACCTGGTGATCGCCGATCCTCCCTACGCGGGCGATTGGTGCGAGCGGCTGGTTTCGGAGCGCGGGGCGGTGCGGCTGCTGGCCGACGACGGCCTGTTGGTGATCGAGCGCTCGTCCAGGCACGGCCGGCCGCGGCGCCTCGCGGGACTGGAGTGGCTGGAAGATCGGACCTACGGTGGAACGGCGTTCGACGTGTACCGTCGGGCAGGGGGAGGACCGACCGAATGAGCGAACGGCGAACCGCGGTGTATCCCGCGAGCTTCGATCCGATCACCAACGGCCACCTGGACCTGATCGACCGGGCCGCGCGTCTTTTCGACGAGTTGGTGGTCGCGATCGGGATCAACGTCGAGAAATCCGGCACTTTCGAGTACGACGAGAGGATCGAGATCCTGCGCGAGGTGCTGGCTGACCGGCCAAACGTGCGGGTCGAGTCGTTTTCGGGGCTGCTGGTCGATTTCCTGCGCGGGCAGGACTCGCGCATCGTGATCCGCGGGATGCGCGCGCTGTCCGACTTCGAATACGAGTTCGAGATGGCGCTGATGAACAGCCACATGTACCCCGAGATCGAAACCGTCTTCCTGATGACCAGCGAGCGCTGGTTCTACGTGAGTTCCTCGCGGCTGCGGGAACTGGCCCGCTTCGGCACCGACATCAGCGAGTTCGTGCCGCCGGCGGTCGCCGAGCGGATGAGACGCAAGTTCGGAGGAAACTAGGCACGGGCGCCGCGGGCGGGTTTGACAGGGCCTGGCCCTAGGGTTACTTTCGGCGCGAAGTTGTTGGAATAGAAAGGTTTTCAGGTGATCGGGGCGTTCGCGGTCGCAAACCGGCGCCGGGCATGAGCCGCGTACTGCTCGGCATCTCGGGTGGCATCGCCGCCTACAAGGCGTGCGAGCTGGTGCGCCTGCTGGTGCGGGCCGGTCACGAGGTTCGGGTCGTCGCCACCCCCCACGCGCTCGAGTTCGTCTCGCCGCTGGCGCTGCAGGCGCTGAGCGGCCACCCGCTGCGCAGCGAGCTCTTCTCGCTCAGCGAGGAAGACCGGATTTCCCACATCGAACTGGCGGACTGGGCCGAGGTGTTCGCGGTGGCGCCGGCCACGGCAAACCTGCTCGCCAAGCTGGCGAACGGCCTGGCCGACGACCTGTTGACCACCGTCGCCCTGGCCACGCAGGCTCCGCTGGTGGTGGCGCCGGCGATGAACGTCAACATGTTCGACCACCCGGCCACCCAGGAGAACCTGGAGCGGCTGGCCAAGCGCGGCGCGCGCCTGGTCGGGCCCGGCACGGGAGAGCTGGCCTGCGGCTGGACGGGAGCGGGTCGCCTGGTCGACCTGGAGGCGATCGTCGGGGCGATCGAACGGGCGGGGAGCAGCGACGACCTCCGCGGCGAGGTCGTGCTGCTCAGCGCCGGGCCGACCGCGGAGCCGATCGATCCGGTTCGCGTCCTCACCAACCGCTCGTCCGGGCGGATGGGATTCGCGCTGGCCGAGGCCGCGGCGCGGCGCGGCGCGGAAGTGGTCCTGGTCGCGGGCCCGGTCGCCCAGCCCACGCCCGCGGGCGTGGAGCGGGTGGACGTCGAGACGGCGCGGGAGATGCAGGACGCGGTGCTGGGCAGCCTGGAGCGGGCGACGATCGCGATTTTCAGCGCGGCAGTGGCGGACTACTCGGTCGAGCGACCGACGGCTTCCAAGCTCAAGCGGGAATCCTCGGAGAGCCTGACGCTTCGACTGGTCCGAAATCCGGACATCCTGGGGCAGGTGATCGAGCGGCGCCGCGGCCAGACGGTGGTCGGGTTCGCGGCCGAGACCGAGGACCTGCTCGCCAACGCCCGGGCCAAGCTGGAGCGCAAGGGCTGCGACCTGATCGTCGCCAACGACGTCTCCCGCTCGGACATCGGCTTCGACGTGAGCGAGAACGAGGTCGCGATCGTCGGGCCGGCGCCGGAGCAAGTCGTCGAGGTCCCGCGCCGCTCCAAGCGCGAGGTCGCCGAGCGCATCCTCGACCGCGTCCTGGAGGTGAGGCGCGGATGAAGCGCGCGGCTCGCGCGCGGGTTCTGGCCGCGGCCGCGATCCTGGCCGCCGCGCTGCCGGCGGGGGCCGCGTCCGCCGCTCCCGACCCGATCTACGTCGCCAGGGTCGACGACACCATCAACCTGGCGGTCGCCGACTACGTCCAGGGGGCGATCGAACGAACCCGCGCCGAGGGCGGGCAGGCCCTGCTGATCGAGCTGGACACGCCGGGCGGACTCCTGAGCGCGACCAAGGACATCGTGTCCGAGCTGCTCAACTCGCCCGTGCCCGTGATCGTCTTCGTGTCCCCCCGGGGCGCCTGGGCCGCCTCGGCGGGCACCTTCATCACCATGGCCGCCCACGTGGCCGCGATGGCGCCCGGCACCAGCATCGGCGCCGCCCACCCGGTGTTCCAGGGCCAGGGCCCCACGCTGCCGCCGCTGAGTCCCGACGCGGACGAGAAGGACGACGACAAGCGCCAGCCGCGCGACTACGTCAACGAGAAGGCGGAGAACTTCACCGCCGCGTTCATCGAGTCGATCGCCGAGGAACGCGGCCGCAACGTCGAGTGGGCCATCCAGGCCGTGCGCGACTCGGTCGCGATCAAGCACAGCGAGGCGGTGGAGAAGAACGTCGTGGACCTGATCGCCGACGACGTCGACGAGCTGATCGAAAAACTCGACGGGCGGACGCTGGAGCTGGGCGGGGAGACGATCGCGCTCCACACCCGCGACGCGCGGCGCATCCAGATCGAGATGACGCGCCTGCAGAAGTTCATGGCCTTCCTCTCCATTCCGCAGGTCGCGCTGATCCTGCTGCTGGGCGCGGCGGCGGGCCTGTACACCGAGGTGCAGAGCCCGGGGCTGATCGTGCCGGGCGCGCTCGGCGTGATCTGCCTGGTGCTCCTGGGGCTCTCGCTGCAGATCATCCCGTTCAACTGGCTGGGTCTGATCCTGATCGTCGCCGGCCTGGGCCTGCTCGCCGCGGAGCTGTTCGTGACCAGCTTCGGGCTGCTCTTCGCCGCGGGGGTGGCGTGCTTCGCCATCGGGGCCTACATGACCTTCCGCGTGCCGGAGATCTCCGACCTGCAGCTTCCCTTGCTGGGATTCGTGGCGCCGCTCACGCTGGTCTTCGCCGGCTTCGGAGCGGTCGTGGTCTACGGAGTCTCGCGCAGCTTCGCGCGGCCGCAGTACGCGGGGCGCGAGGGGCTGATCGGGGAGATCGGGGTGGCGGACGGAGACCTGGATCCCGACGGCCGGGTGTCGGTCCGCGGCGAACTCTGGAGCGCCACCTCCGACACCCCGATCGCCCGCGGCGAGCCGATCGAGGTCGTTGGACTCGTCAATCTCCTGCTGCGCGTCCGCCGCGCCCCGGAGTCCGCCGAAAAGGAGTTCTGAGATGCTTGCTTACATCTTCCCCGCCGTTCTGGTCCTGATCTTCCTGTGGCTGGCGGTCCAGATCCTGCAAGAGTACGAGCGCGGTGTGGTGTTCCGGCTCGGGCGTTTCAGCTCCGTCAAGGAAGCGGGCCTGCGCTTCATCATCCCGGTGGTGGACCGGCTGGTGAAGGTGAGCCTGCGCGAAGTCGTGATGGACGTCCCTTCCCAGGACGTCATCACGCGCGACAATGTCTCGGTCAAGGTCAACGCGGTGCTCTACTTCCGCGTCGTGCACCCGCAGGACGCGATCATCAAGGTGGAGAACTACCTCTACGGGACATCCCAGTTGGCCCAGACGACGCTGCGGAGCATCTGCGGCCAGGCGGAGCTCGACACGCTGCTCTCGGACCGCGAGCGCATCAACCGCGAGCTCCAGGAGGAGCTCGACCGGGGGACCGATCCCTGGGGCGTGAAGGTGCGCGCCGTCGAGATCAAGCACATCGACCTGCCGACCGACATGCAGCGCGCCATGGCCAAGCAGGCCGAGGCCGAGCGCGAACGCCGTGCCAAGGTCATCCACGCGAACGGCGAGTTCGAGGCGTCGGAACGCCTGCGCGACGCCTCCGAGATCATGACGCAGAGCCCCTTCACGCTGCAGCTCCGATACCTTCAGACCCTGGCCGAGATCTCGACCGAGCAGAATTCGACCATCCTGTTCCCCCTGCCGATGGAGCTGGTCGAGCCCATCCTGCGCGTCCGGGACGCGGTGCGGGCGAATTCCCCGGCGGACGGCGGCTCGACCGAGAGCTAGCGCGTGAAGCTTGTCCTGCTGCTGATCGCGCTCGCCGTGGCCGGGTTCGGCGCGTGGGTCGGCACGTTCAACGTCGCGCCCGACGAGCAGGCGGTGGTGCTGCGCCTGGGCCGCTACCACCGCACGCTGGGCCCGGGCGCGTTCCAGTTCCACATCCCGCTGGTGGAGACTTACGAAAAGCGCTCGGTGACCAGCACGCTCGACCTGGAGTTCGGCTTCCGCACCCAGACGGAAACGGAAGCCGGGGAGGTCGAGGCGACCACTCCGGAATACGCCGAGGTCCCGGACGAGAAGCGGATGATCACGGTCGACGAGAACCTGATCGACGTGGAGTTCGTGGTCCGCTACCGGATCCGGAATCTGCGGGACTATCTGTTCAACCTGCGCGACCCGGCGCGGGCCATCCAGGCGGTGGCGGCCTCGGAGATGCGGGCCGTGGTCGCCACGGTTTCGATCGACGATCTGCTCACCGAAGGCAAGGGGCCAGTGGAGGCCGAGGCGCTGCGGCGCATCCGCGCGGTGCTCGACGGCTATGGGGCCGGGATCGAAATCCAGGGGGTTCAGCTCCAGGACGTCGAGCCGCCCGATCCTGTGCGGGACGCGTTCGCTGAGGTGACCAGTTCCGAGCAGGCGGGCGCCAGGATCGAACTCGAGGCGCGCGGCTACGCCGAGAAAGTCGTGCCCGAGGCGCGCGGCGAAGCCGAGCGCCTGGTCAACGAGGCCCAGGCGTACCGGCAGGAGAGGATCCTGCGCTCGCGCGGCGAGGCCGAGCGCTTCGACTCGATCTACGAGGAGTACCGCAAGGCCCCGCAGGTCACCCGCCAGCGCCTCTACATTGAGACGCTCGAGGAAATCCTGCCGCGGATCGAGAAGTTCGTGATGGAGCAGGACGCCTCCGGCCAGGTTCTTCCCTACCTGCCGGTCGGTCCCCGGAGGGCCGAGCCGTGAGGCGGGCGAGATTCCTGCTCTGGCTCGCGGCTCTGGCCGTGGGCGCGAGCTTCTGCGTGGTCGTGATCGACCAGCGCGAGCTGGCGTTCCGCACTCTGCTGCGCAGGGCCGAACAGGAGGCCTTCGGCGTTTCGCTCAACCGGCCGATCCTCGACGAGCCCGGCCTCTACCTGCGCATCCCCTTCCTGCACCAGGTGTACCGCTACGACAAGCGCCGGCTGCGTTTCGACTCCCGGCCCCAGAGCGCGTCGACGTCCGAGAAAGAGCCGATGATCGTGGACTACTACGCGGTCTGGCGGATCGCCGACCCGCGTCTTTTCTTCGAGTCGTTCCCGGGCGGCATCGAGTACGCGGTGTCGCGGATCGACAACACCACCTACAACAAGCTGCGCAACACGCTCTCGACCTACTCCCTGTCCGACCTCCTGTCCGAGCGCCGCGAACGGATCCAGGCCGGCGTCACCCGCGCCAGCGACGAGGAGCTTTCGCAGGTCGGCATCGAGGTGCTCGACCTGCGCGTGCGCGGTCTCGACTATCCGGAGCACAATCTCGATCACGTCTACCGCCGAATGCGCACCGAACGCGAGCGCTTCGGCCTGCGGGCGCGCGCCGAGGGCACCGAGAAGAGCCGCGCGATCCGCTCCAAGGCGGACGAGGAGAGCCGGATCCTGCTGGCGGAGGCCGAGCGGCGGGCGACCCGCCTGCACGGCGAGGGCGACGCCGAGGCCGCCCGCATCTACGCCGAGGCCTACGGCAAGGATCCCGAGTTCTTCGCCTTCATGCGCAGCCTGGAGGCCTACCGCAAGGCGCTCAACTCCCAGACCACGCTGATCCTGTCGCCCGACCTGCCGTTCCTGCGCTACCTGTTCGAGGCGGAAGCACCGGAAGGCGCCGCCGCGCCGCCCGCCGAAGCTACTCCCTGACGCGCCAGCAGCGCAACAGCCCCAGGCCGAGCGCGGCGCCCGCAACGCCCCAGAGCGCGACAGGCGGCTGCACCAGATGCCTCTGGCTCGCCTGGAAGGCCAGCGCCCAGGCGACCCAGTAGCCGGCCGCCCAGGCCAGCGAGAGCAGCAGGACGCGCGCCAGCGAGCCGCCGCGCTCGGAATGGCCGATCGCCAGCGGGATCGCGAACAGCACCAGAACCACCACCACCAGCGGCTCGATGACGCGGGCGTGGAAGAGCAGGGCGAAGTTCGACCGCTCGTGGACGGAGGCGGAGGGATCCCGCATCCCCCGGTACAGGTTCCGCAGGGACTGCAGACGGTTCAGCCGCTCGAGCCGCTCCAGATCGGTTCCGGTCAGGCCCAGGTCCACGCGCAGGTCGGACGAGAGACGCTGGCCGATGCCGCCCACGTCGCGGAACTCGCGCGAGCGCAGAGCGTGGAACTCCCACACGTCGAGCTCGAGGTTGGTGGCGGTTTCCGCGTCGACCCGCTCCCGGATCTCTCCGCTGGGGTCGATCCGGAACATGGTCACGTCCGACAGAGTCCGGCTCTCCCGGTCGTAGGCGCCGGCCGAGAAAACCGACCCCGCGCGCGCGTGCCAGAAGCGGTCCGCCAGCTTGCGCGGCCGGCGGGTGGCCTCCTCGTCCTGTTGCTCCACCGCCCGCTCGAGGGCGATCTGGGCGGGAATGGAGATCCGGTCCTGGAAGACCCCCAGCGCGACCGCCACCGCCAGGCTTCCGAGCACCAGCGGCGCCAGCGCGCGGCGCAGCGGAATTCCGCCGGCGCGGATCGCGACCAGCTCCTGGCCTCTCGCGGCCCGCGTGAGCGTCCAGGCCGCGCCCACCAGGCAGGCGATCGGCACGCTGTAGGAGACGACCTCCAGGGAGCTGAGCAGGATCCGCTGGGCGCCGAAAGTCCAGCTGCGGCCCAGGTCGTCCAGGTGGCGCAGACTGTCCCCGGCCAGCCAGGTGACCAGCAGGGCGAGCAGCACGGCGAGCGAGCTGACCCCAAAGTCGGCCAGCAGATAGCGGGAGAGGAGCCGCACGGCGGGAGGATAGACGCGCGCCCGGCCGTTGCAACGCCCGGGCGAAGGCACTAAAAAAGGGGCCGCCTGCGGGTGTACGAGGGCAGTGCTGCCGTGGGTGGCGACCTCCGGGGCAGTGTCCTGACGGTCGGCAACTTCGATGGACTGCACCGGGGCCACCGGGCTCTGATCGACACCGTGCTGGAGACCGCCCGCGCCCGCGGCGCGAAGTCCGCGCTGTACACCTTCGACCCGCATCCCCGGCGCGTGCTCTCGCCCGAGAGCGCTCCGCCGCCGATGCTGAACTGGGAGCGGCTCTGTGCCGAGCTCGAGGCGAGCGGGCTGGACGCGGTCGTGCGCGAGCGTTTCACGCACGAGTTCGCCCGGCAGTCTCCGGACTCGTTCCTGCGCGAGGTGCTGATGGCGCGGATCGGGCCCTCCGACATCCTGGTGGGCCGGGACTTCCATTTCGGACGCGGCCGCTCCGGGTCCGGCGAGCTGTTGGCACGGCTCGGCTCGGAGATCGGCCTGCGCGTCACGGTCATCGGGCAGGTGCGCGTGGACGGGGAGGACGTGTCCAGCACGGCGATCCGCACGGCCCTGGATGCGGGTGACGTTCTGCGCGCCTCCAAGGCGCTGGGCAGGGTCTACGAACTCTGGGGACGAGTCGAGGCCGGCGACCGCCGCGGCCGGGAACTCGGCTTCGCCACCGCCAATCTCGAAACCCCCGACGAGCTGATCCCGGCGCACGGCGTCTACGCGACGCGGGTGCGGCGGCTCGGGGACGGAAACTCCAGCGGTCCCGAGTGGCCCGGGGTGACCAACGTGGGCACCCGGCCGACCTTCGAACCCGGGCGCGTGCTGGTCGAAACGCATCTGATCGATTTCCAGGGCGATCTCTACGGCGAGCGGATCGCGGTGGCCTTCCTGGACCGGATCCGCCCCGAACGGCGCTTCTCCGGACCCGACGAGCTGAAGCGGCAGATCGCCCGGGACGTCGCCCGCGCCCGCGAGATCCACGCGGCGTTCTCCGACTGATTTCGCGGCCAGGATCGAGCGCCGCCCCGCCTCCTGGTACCTTCGGTCTCGATGGGGGCCGAACAGAGCGAGCGGAGCATTCTGCTGTGCGGCCTGATGGGCGCCGGCAAGACGCGGGTCGGCCGGGAGCTGGCGGACCGGCTCGGCTGGGAGTTCGTCGACACCGACGAGCGCGTCGAATCGACCGCCGGCATGAGCGTGGCGCGGATCTTCGATCGCGACGGCGAGCCGGAGTTCCGGCGACTCGAGCGGGAGGCGCTGGAGGGACTCCCCGACCGGCGTTGCGTGGTCTCGCTGGGCGGAGGCGCGATCGCCGCGCCGGCCGCCCGCGAGATCGTCCGTCGCAAAGGTCGCTTGGTGTGGCTCTACGCGACGCCCGTGCAACTGGCCCGGCGCCTGGCGGACGACGACCAGCGGCCGCTGCTCGCGGGGCTCGATTTCGCCGCACGGGTCGCGCGCCTGGAAGAGCTGCTGGCCGAACGACGTTCGGCCTACGCCGAGGCCTCGCTGCGCGTGCCCACCGGCAGCGCCGACGTCGAGGCCGTCTGCGACGCGCTGCTCGCGGGACTCGAGCGGACGGCGCGGGGATGAGGCCTCCCGCCGTCCCCGCGCGCACTGCGCCCGACCCGCCGGTCCAGTAGACTTCGCGCCATGCGCATCCTGGTCCTGCACGGACCGAACCTCAACGCCCTGGGCCAGCGCGAGCCCGAGGTCTACGGCTCGACCACCCTGGCGGAGATCGACGCGCGCCTCGCCGAAGTAGCGCGCGAGCACTCGATCGAGCTGGAAACGTTCCAGTCCAACCACGAAGGCGCCCTGATCGACCGCCTCCAGGCCGCGGCTTCGAAATGCGACGGCTTTGTGATCAACCCGGGCGGACTCACGCACACCAGTGTCGCGCTGCGCGACGCGCTGGCCGGGGCGGCCCTGCCGGCCATCGAAGTGCATCTGTCGAACGTCTACGCGCGCGAGTCCTTCCGCCACCGGTCCCTGGTCGCGCCGGTCTGCGTGGGCCAGATCTCGGGCCTCGGCCCGCTGGGCTACGAGCTGGCCCTGCTCGCCCTGCTCGCCCACCTGCGCTAGATGGCGCGGGCCGCGTGGCGGCTGCTGCTGGATCCGCCGCGGCCGGCCGGATTCAACATGGCGGTCGACGAGGCCCTGCTGGAATGCGCGCCCTCCGGCCCGCCGACGTTGCGCCTCTACGCCTGGGAGAAGCCGTCCGTGAGTCTGGGGTACCGGCAGAGCGCTCCCGATTGGCTGCGGCGCTGCGCGTCCGCCGGCGTCGAGGCCGTGCGGCGCGTCAGCGGTGGCGGCACGGTGGTGCATGCCGGAGACCTGACCTATGCGATCAGCGCGAGCGCGTGCAGCGGCGCTCTGCCGGCCGATCTGGGGGGCAGCTACGCCTGGATCCGCGACGCCCTGCTCGACGGACTTCTCAGCGCGGGCCTGCGGGCGGACCGGAGTCCGGGGCGGCCCGGGGCGGAGCTGGAAGATCTCTGCTTCGCCTCCTCGACCGGCTACGAACTCGAACTCGAAGGACGCAAGCTGGTCGGCAGCGCGCAGCGGCGGACCGCCTGGGGGCTCCTGCAGCACGGCTCGATTCGCCTGAGCGACGACGCCTGGGTGTATCGGGACGTTCTGGGTCTTCCCGCGCCCCCGCCGCCCCGGCTGCCCGAGCTGGACCGGACTCGCCTGGCGGCCGCGTTCACGGCGAGCTTCGCGCGGGCGGCGGGCGCGCCGCTGCGGCCCGGACGGCTGAGCGCCGGCGAGCTTCGCGCGGTTCGCGGGCGCCTTTCCGCCCGGCAGGCGGATCCGCTGGCCGTGGCGCCGCTGGTCCCCGATCGCCGCTCCGGGGCCGCGGGCGCTCTCGCCCAACACTGACCGGCGTTCCGTCCGCGCAGCGGCCGGCAGAGGGCCGGCTATAATCGATTCCCGGAAGGGGGTACCGATGGAGCGACTGCTCTTCTACCACAACCCCGGCTGAGGCCAGTCGCGCGGCGTGCTGGAGATCCTGCGCGAGCGCAGCGTCGAGTTCGACGTCATCGAATACCTCGAGCACCTGCCCAGCCGGGAGGACTTGGAGCGCTTCCTGGAGCTGCTGCCGAACCCGCCCGAGGAACTGGTCCGCAAGGACAAGCATTTCAAGGAGCTCGGCCTGAACGCGGACGACTACACCACGGTCGAAAGCGTGATCGAAGTGCTGCTCGCCCATCCCAGGCTGATGCAGCGGCCCGTGATCATCCGCGGTCAGCGCGCCGTGCTCGCACGGCCCTCGGACAAGGTGATCGAGCTGCTCGACTGATCGGCCGCCGCTTCGGAGAGCCGCTTTTTCGGACTCCGGAGCTTGACGTTACGTCAGGGTGTCTACCCTGGCGGGAGCGATGCTCGAACACACTCGACGCTGTCGGCACTGCGCCCACCCGGCCGTCCATCACGCGGGGGCCTTCGGCTGCCTGTTCCCCGATTGCGGCTGTGGACACGCGAACGCCCCGGCGGCGGAGCTGACCCGGGCCGCGTCGGAAGGCGGCGACGGCTGGGAGCTGTTCGGAGCCCCGATCGGGCTCCTCCCCGCCGAGCCCCGTTTCGAGCGCGACTCCGGGCGCCCGCGCGGGCCGCTCCCGGCGCCGCGGCGCTGATCGTCCGGCGGGCCCGTACCGACGCCCGGCTCCCGCGGGGACCTCGTCTCCGCCCGAGCGGCGCGATCCGGGCGGCCGGCCGGGACGCGGCTCCCGCCCGGCTCCGTGGTCTACAATCGGCCGCGCGAAGGAGAACTCATGGCGCGTATCGACCTGGTTCCCGGCGACAGCGAGGAGACCGAGCGACTTTTCCGCTGGGCTCCGCACGTGAGCGGCCCCGCCTCGGCGCTCTCCTGGGCGGTCTACGACAAGAGTCGGCTGCCCGTACGCCTGCGCGAACTGATGCGCATGCGCATCGCGCAGATCAACCAGTGTCACGTCTGACTGGACACCCGGGCCGCGCAGTTGGCGCGCCACGGTCTGTCCGAGGAGCTGTACGCGAACGTTTCCAACTGGGCGGACCATCCCGGCTTCAGTGACGCCGAGCGGATCGCGATTGAGTACACCGAGAAGTTCGCCGTCGATCACACCGC
This sequence comes from Pseudomonadota bacterium, assembly GCA_021295775.1. Lineage (GTDB taxonomy): Bacteria > Myxococcota_A > UBA9160 > SZUA-336 > SZUA-336 > JAGWBS01. Next base: position 22,428 of record JAGWBS010000023.1, read on the forward strand.
GCTCGACGACGCCTTCTTCGCGCGCATGCGAGAGCACTTCGACTCGGAGGAGATCCTCGAGATCTCGGTCTGCGTGGGCACCTGGCTGATGATGGGCCGGATCGTGATGGTGACGGACGTCGCCGTGTCGTGCCCGCTGGAGCTGTCGCTCGACCCGCCCGGCTCGGACCGGGACACGGACGCGTGACGGAACTGGCGGGACGAGTTGCGGTGGTCACCGGTGCCGCGAGCGGCATCGGACTGGCGCTGGCGGAGCGCTTCGCCCGCGCCGGCCTGCGCGTGGCGCTCGCCGACGTCGAGGAGGGCGCCCTGCGGCGGGCCGGGGAGCGGCTCTCCTCGACCGGCGCCGAGGTGCTCTGCGTGACCACGGACGTGAGCGAGGCCTCGCAGATGGACCGCCTCGCCGAGCGCGTTGCGGACGAGTTCGGAGCGGCGCACCTGGTCTGCCTCAACGCCGGCGTGTCCGGCGGCGGCGGACCGATCGAGACCCTGACCGCCGAGGACTGGGACTGGGCGCTGCAGGTCAATCTCTGGGGCGTGATTCACGGCCTGCGCGTCTTTCTCGGCGAGCTGAAGGCCCGCGACGAGGGCCACGTGGTTCTGACCTCGTCGATCGCGGGACTCGCCTGCTTCCCCGGCGCCGGTCCCTACCACGCCAGCAAGCACGCCGTGGCGGCGATCGCCGAGACCCTGTTCCACGAGCTGGCCGCCGCCGGCTCGAACGTGGGCGTGAGCTGCCTGTGTCCGGGCCTGGTGGACACCCGCTTCCCCGAGTCCGACCGCAACCGGCCGGACCGTCTCCGCAATCCGGACGGTGACGCGCCGGGGAGCGAGGGCGAGGACAGCGCCCGACGGGCCGCCCCCGAGATCTTCCGGCGGGGCGCCTCTCCCGAGCACGTGGCGGAGTGCGTGTTCGAGGCGGTCTCCCGGCGGCGCTTCTGGGTCTACACCGACGAGATGCACGCCGAACTGCTGCGCGCCCGCCACCGCGCGATCGAGAACGCCGGGGACCCGCCCACGGAATTCGGCGCGCTCGACGGCTACTGACCGGAGAATGCGCTCGGTTCTGTTTCTCGCGCTGCTCGCGTGCCTGGCGACTCCGGCCCCCGCGCCCGCCGAATCTTCGCTGGCGCTCGAAGCGGCCATGCTGGAAAGGCGCTCGCAGGTCTATGACGGTGGCGGCAGAGCGGTCGGCCAGGGGAGCGTGGAGACTCGCGTCCGGCCCGACGGCCGCGTGGTGCTGGTCCAGCGCGTGAGCCTGGCCGGACAGCTTCGCTCAGAGCTGAAGCTGGTCGCCTCGCGCGACCGGAGTGGAATCCTGAGGGCGGAGTCCCAGTCCGCCCTGAGCCTGAACGCGGAGGGCGAGCGACTGGCGGAAATGCATGTCGACCACGGCCGGGCTGTCGCCCGCTGTCGCGGGGCGCGCAAAGACTGGCGGGAGGTCGCGCTCCCCGCGCGCGACCGGGTCGCCAACGCGGCTCTTCCCTGGCTGCTCCCACGCCTGGCGCGGGACGCCGGCGGGTCCGAGCAGGTGGACTTTCTGTTCTGCCGCCGCCGGCCGCGGCTGATCGAGCTTCGCCTTCGGCGACCCCCGAAGCTGGGGGCCGTATCCGAGATCTGCGGGGAGTTCGAACTCCCCGGCTCCCTGGCCTGGGTGCCGCGCGGCCTGCTCCCGCGGCTGGTCTACTGGTACGGGCGGGAAGGGACGGACCCCTGGCTGGGAGAGGCCGTGCCCTGGGCCCGCGGTCTGCGGCTGCTCCGCCGGGATTTCCTGGAGCGAGAGACGGGGCTCGAACCCGCGACCCCGAGCTTGGGAAGCTCGTGCTCTGCCAACTGAGCTACTCTCGCCCGAGCCCGAATCTAGCACGACGACTGCCCCTGTCCCGCGGAAGCAGCGCTCGGCGTCATTCGGATTCGAGCGCCTCGCCGACCTTCAGCGCGTCCTTCAGGGCGCGCACGTCGTGGGTGCGGATGTGGTCGGCGCCCTGGCGGGCCGCGAAGAGTTCCGCGGCCAGGGTGGCGGCCCCGCGCTCTTCCGGCGGCCGGCCGGTCAGGGTCCCCAGGAAGGACTTGCGGGAGACCGAAACCAGCACCTCGAACCCGAGCCGGCGTTTGAGATCCGGCAGCCGCTTCAGGACGTAGGTCGAGCTCGAAGCGTTCTCGCCCAGGAAGAAGCCCATGCCCGGATCGACGACGATGCGGTCGGCGGAGACGCCGGCGCGGGTCAGCGCCCGGGCGCGCTGGCCCAGGAAGTCCAGCGCGCGGCGGTAGACGCCGGCCGGCTCGGTGGTTTCCCGGTGCGCCCGGCCGGCGGCTCCGATGGCGTGCATGACGATCAGACGGTTCTCGCCGCCGGCGAGAGCGGGGTAGAGGGCCTCGTCGCCGAACCCGCGCACGTCGTTGAGGTACTCGACTCCGGCGTCGAGCGCCCAGCGCTGGGTCGGCGGCTGGAAGGAGTCGATCGAGACGGGGACGCGCTCGCGCTTCAGGCGGGCGACCACCGGCGCGAGCCGGCGAATCTCCTCGTCCGGGGAGACGGACTCGGCGTCGGGGTGACTGGACGCCGGGCCCAGGTCGACCACGTCCGCGCCGTCTTCGGCCAGCGCGAGGGCGTGCGCGATGGCGCTTTCGGGGGAGAGGAACCGGCCGCCGTCGGAAAACGAGTCCCGCGTGAGGTTGACGACGCCGAAGATGCGGGGGGAGGGCACGCACAGACGGTATCAGCCGCGCCGGGCCCGGGCGACGACCCCGCGCCTCCGGCCTGATACGCTCCGCAGCCGTGAACTACCGCGCGGTGATTTTCGATCTGGGCGGCGTGGTGCTGGGCTCGCCTCTGCAGGCGATTTCCGACTACGAGCGCTCGGCGGGACTGGAGCCGGGAGTCGTGGGGCGCGTGATCGTGGCGGGCGGGGCGCAGGGCGCCTGGTCCCGGCTCGAGCGCGGCGAGATCGACCGGACCGCGTTCCACGCCGTGTTCGCCGCCGAGTGCCGCACGGCGGGAGCGGAGGTCGATACGCGGCGCCTGTTCGAGTTCATCGCGCAGGCCTCGGAGCCGCGACCGGAGATGCTGGCGGCGATCGCGCGGATTCGCGCGCGCGGGCTGAAGGCGGCGGCGCTGACGAACAACTGGGCGCCGGAAGAGGGTGAGGAGGGCCGTCTGGGCGGGGAGATCGGACCCTGCTTCGACGCGGTCTTCGAGTCGGCGGTGCTCGGCCTGCGCAAGCCCGATCCGCGCGTCTACCGGTACGTTTGCGCCGAGCTCGGGATCGGACCCGAACAGGCGGTCTTCCTGGACGACATCGGGGCCAATCTCAAGAGCGCGCGCGCCCTGGGGATGCGGACGATTCGCGTGGTCGAGCCCCGCGAGGCGCTCGCGGAACTCGAGCGCGCGCTCGGCTTCGGCCTGCTCCAGGACGCCGGCGCAGGATCCGGTAGCGGTTGAGGCCACGCTCGCCCCGAAACGTCGCGGCCGGATCCAGGTCGAGTCCGCGCAGCAGCCGCCGCTGCTCCGCTTCGTCGCAGTGGTGGCAGTAGCGAAAGGCGCCCAGCGCCTCCGGTCCCCAGCGCAGCAGCGCGTCGCCGGTCTCGGTCTCGGCGGAGTCGATGCCGGCCGCCGACCAGGGCAGGCGGCGGGAGGCCAGGCGCTCGTCCCCGAGGAACTCCCAGAACACCACCACCAGCAGACCTCCGGGCCGCAGGCTGCCCGCCAGGGCCGCCAGCAGTTCGCGGCGGCGGACCTCGCCGGGGATGTGGTGCAGCAGGCCGATTGCGACCGCGGCGTCCCGCTCCTGCGCGGCGATCGCCCGCGCCGCCGAAGCGTCCAGCAGGTCGGCCTGCTCCAGGCGGGCGCGCCGCGCTCCCAGCGAGCGGCGGGCCGCCGCCAGCAACTCCGCGCTGGCGTCGATTCCGCGGTAGTCCAGAGCCGGGAAGCGTCCGGTCAGGAAGCGCCCGAAACGCCCGTTGCCGCAGCCCGCGTCGACCACCCGCAGCGGGTGGGAGCGCAAGGCCCGCAGGTGCGGAAGCAGGCGTGGCCAGCTGCTCCAGGGCCGACTCCGGCTGCGCGAGAACTCGAGCGCGTGCGCGGCGTAGAAGCGCCGGTTGATATCGCCGAGGCGGCGGGCAGTCTCTTCGGTCATGTCTGACGCGAGCGGCGCGATCTCCGACTCCATCCGGACGCTCTTGCGGCCCCGGCCGCGGTTCGAGCCGCGGGACCACCGGGAGCCGCTGGTCGCCCTGATTTCCGAACTGGTCGCCCGGCCGGATCTCGACGAGCGGAAGCTCGACGCGATGATCCGCAAGTATCCGCGCGACGGCAAGGCGCTGTTCTCGCGCAGCCAGATCATCGCCGGCTTCCGGGCCTTCGGGCCCGAGTGCGGCTGGCCGCTCGACGAGGCCGCGTTCCTGGCGAGGCTGCGCAAGCGCCCCGTCCGCACGCTGAGCGGCGTGGCGCCGCTGACCGTTCTGACCAAGCCGTTTCCGTGCCCGGGACGCTGCATTTTCTGTCCCAGCGACGTGCGCATGCCCAAGAGCTATCTGGCGCGCGAGCCGGGAGCGCAGCGCGCGACGCAGAACCGCTTCGATCCCTACCGCCAGACTCTCGAGCGCCTGCGCGCCTTCCACGAGCTGGGGCACGCGATCGACAAGATCGAGCTGATCGTGCTCGGCGGGACCTGGTCGTTCTACCCCGAGCGCTACCGGATCTGGTTTCTGACGCGCTGCTTCCAGGCGCTCAACGACTTCTTCCACGCGGCCCCGGCTCCTGCCGGGGAGCCGGCGGGCATCGACTTTCTGGACCTCGACCAGGTGGTGCGCGCCGGCGGCGGAGACGGGGCCTACAACCGCATCGTTTCCGGCCACCTGCGCTCCCACCACGGCGGCGAGCTGCTGGCCACGCGGGAGCATGGCGATTGGCGGGAACTCGAGCGCGCGCAGCGCCGCAACGAGTCGGCCGGGTCGCGCTGCGTCGGACTGTCGATCGAGACGCGTCCCGACCATGTCGACCGCGGCGAGCTGCGCCGCCTGCGGCGCATGGGCGTGACCAAGGTGCAGCTCGGCTACCAGAGCCTGTCCGATCGAGTCCTGGCCGCGAATCGACGTGGCCACGACGTCGCGCGGGCGCGCGAGGCGACCCGGCTCCTGCGTGGAGCGGGCTTCAAGCTGCAGGGGCACTGGATGCCGAACCTGTACGGCTCGAGTCCCGACGCGGACCGCCGCGACTACGCCAGGCTTTTCGACGATCCCGACTTCCGCCCCGACGAACTCAAGGTCTATCCCTGCAGCCTGGTCGAGTCGGCGGAGCTGGCCACCCGCCACGCGAGCGGGGAGTGGCTGCCCTATGCCGAAGAGGATCTGGTGGAGCTGCTCGCGGACTGCATCGAGGCGACGCCGGCCTACTGCCGGCTGACGCGCATCGTGCGCGACATCTCGGCGCAGGACATCGTCGCGGGCAGCCGCAAAGCCAATCTGCGCGAGGTCGCCGAGGCCCGACTGGCGGCGCGCGGAGGGGTCGCCCGCGAGATCCGCGCGCGCGAGATCCGGGGCCGGGAGTTCGATGCGGCCGAAGTCGACCTCGTCGAGCTGCGCTACGCGACCTCGATCGGGAGCGAGCGCTTCCTGCAGATGGTTGCGGCAGAAGGGCGCCTGCTGGCTTTCCTGCGGCTCGCGCTGCCCGGTCGGGCAGCGCCTCTGACGGAGCTCGCCGGCAGCGCCCTGATCCGCGAACTGCACGTCTACGGCGCTCTCGCCCCCCTGGGGAGCCGGGACCGGGCGGCCGCCCAGCATCGCGGTTTTGGCCGGCGCCTGGTCGGGCGCGCGGCGGAGATCGCCGCGGAGACGGGCTTCGGCGACCTGGCGGTGATCTCCGCGGTGGGAACCCGCGGCTACTACGAGCGCCTGGGGTTCGCGCGTGGCGAGCTGTATCACCACGCGGAGCCCGGCGGACTCGCGCGGGCCATGGCCCGCGGCCGCGGCGGATGAGCGGGGGGCGGGCCGGAATCTAGCGGGTCGATCCGGAGCCGCTCAGACGGGCTCGCCCGGATCGAAGTCCCGGATCTTCCGGCCGATCAGCGCCACGTGGTAGAGCGGCTCGCCGTGGGTCGTGAAGCGATGGCAGTAGCGCTCGCGGATCTCCAGCTTGAGGGCGCCGCTGCCCACCATGTGGCGGATCAGGCGCCCGAAGCGCGAGTCGCTCTCGGGGGTGGCGGACCCTTCCGCCAGGTGGAGGCCCACCCAGCCGTCCGGGGCCAGCAGGTTGAACGCCTCGGTGAAGGCGTTGGGAGCCGGCTCCTCGACGGCGATCGGATCGAGGGCGACCAGGCAGTTGAAATCGAACTCCATCAATTGGTCGCGCTGGAGCTCACTGAGCCGGCGCATGTCCAGGACCAGGTATTCGTTCAGCGCGTCGGGGTGGTCGCGTTCGGCCGCGGCGGCCGCGGCGGCGGAGACGTCCACTCCGACCACCCGACCGATCCCGATCCGCACGAGTTCTTCCGCGAGCCAGCCGTTGCCCGCGCCGAGCGCCAGGCAGTGGAGCTGCTCCGGGCTGTTGCCCGTCTTGTGCAGGGTGCGCTGGAGCAGGTGTGCCATGGTGCCGGGCGCGTTGCCCCGCAGCAGGTGGCGGACCAGGTATTCGTAGACTCCCGCCCACTCCCAGATGCGCGCGTCGCCCTTGAAGCGCACCTGGCGGGTAGAGTCGAGGTCCTCGACCAGGCAGAACGCCGCCTCGCGACCGTTCTGGCCCGGGGTCTCGGGGAGCGAGACGGACCGCTCGGGGAGATCCTCCTCCAGCCGCTCGATCGGGGTGTGCGTCGAGGTCTCTGCAGGGGTACTCATAGGTTCTCCATCGGGGTCGGCTCGACCGGGATCCGGAAGCAGCGGCAGCGGGTGCGCTGAACGACCTCTGAATCGGCGGAGACTTATAAGAGAAGCAGGGGGCTTTCGTCTAGTCCCAACTTTGCCCCGGCGCCGAAACGGGCCGGCGGGGCTCGAAGAATATTTATGTTTTTCGACAAGTTAGGAGAAAAAAGAAATTTCGGTTTTAACCGGGTGAAGACCCGCGGGCGGGAAAGTCTCGGGCCAGGGACGCCCTGCGCGAGGCCTGGGCGTCCACGTATTCGTTCCAGCGCGCGCCCGCGTGGGCCTTGATCCAGCGCAGACTGGCCCCGGGCCGCGCCGCCGCCAGATCGTAGAGTTCGCGGACCAGATCCAGGTTGGCGATCGGTCCGCCCTTGCGCCTCCAGCCCCGCTCCCGCCAGCGGGGCGCCCACTGGTTGAGGGTGTCCACGCAGAGCTTGCTGTCGGAGTAGACCGAGACCCGCGCGTCGGCGGGAAGGCGCCGAAACGCCTCGACCAGAGCGCGGAGTTCCATCCGGTTGTTGGTGGTCCGAGTCTCCGAGCCCGCGCCCTCCGCCACGATCTCGTCGTCCACCACCCAGGCGTACGCCCAGCCGCCGGGCCCGGGGTTGCCCAGGCACGCGCCATCCGTGAACACCCCGCTGGAGGGGCTCTCGACGCGGCTGTGACGGCTCGGGGCAGCGGGCATGGGTTTTCGAGCTAGGCTCTGCTCCGAGACGACCGGAGGTGCGGTCGGCCGTCGAGGAGAGCCATTGTATACGCGGAACCCGGATGCCCGGGGAGCGGGCGCGGCGGCGCCGCCTTCGGAAGACACGCCCACCGCCCGCCGTCGGGCGCTGGAGGAGCTCGCGCTCGAGGCCGGCCTGCAGCGGGTCGGCGTGGCCCCGATCGGTCCGCATCCGGAGGCGGGACGCTTCCGCGAGTGGGTCGGAAGCGGGTACGCCGGGCAGATGGACTACATCCGCCGCCGGCTGGCGGAGCGCGAAGACCTCACCCGGCTGCTGCCCGGCGCGCGCGCGGCGATCGTGGCGGGCGTGGCCTACGACGCGGGACAACCGGACTCGCTGGCTCCGCGCCCGCGCGGCAGGGCCTGGGTCTCGCGCTACGCCTGGGGAGACGACTACCTCCGGGTGGTCGGCGCGCGCCTCGACCGGCTGGTCGAGGCGGGCCTTTCGGCGCTACGTCGACACCGGCCCGGTGCCCGAGCGGCTGCTGGCCGAGAAGGCGGGAGTGGGCTGGATCGGCAAGAACGCCTGCGTGATCGACCCCGAGCTGGGGTCGTATCTGTTTCTGGCGGTGGTCCTGACCGACCTGGAGATCGCCTTCGACGAGCCGGCGAGCGATCACTGCGGGAGCTGCCGCGCCTGCCTCGACGCCTGTCCGACGGACGCGTTCCCCCGGGCGGGCGTGGTCGACGCGCGCCGCTGCATCTCCTACCTGACGATCGAATTGCGCGGTTCGATTCCGGTCGAGCTGCGCGAGGGGATGGGCGATCACGTCTTCGGCTGTGACCGCTGTCAGGAAGTCTGTCCCTGGAACCGGCGCGCCGGCCGGCCGCTGGCCGGGGATTCCGCCTGGCTGCCGCGCCCGTTCTGGCGCTCCCCCCCGCTGGCGGCGCTGTTGGGGATGGACCGCGAGACGCTGGCCGCAGAGCTGCGCCGCTCCGCGATCAAGCGCGCCAAGGTCGACGGTCTGCGGCGCAACGCGCTGGTCGCCGCCGGGAACTCGCAGGACGCGGATCTTCTGCCCGCGGTGGAGCGGTATCTGGAAGACCCCGACGAAGTCCTGGCCGAGGCGGCGCACTGGGCCCATCGGCGGCTGCGGGGGGCGGATGCCGCGGAGCGCCCGTCCCGGGAGGCGCCGACGGCGGAGAGGGACGGTTCGTGAGGGCTGTCGCCCAGCGCGTCGCCCGCGCCCGGGTGAGCGTCGACGGCCGCGAGACCGGCGCCATGCGTGACGGGCTGCTGGCTCTGGTCGGAGTGGCGCGGGGCGATACGCCCGAAGACGCCCGCTCGCTGGCCGACAAGCTGATCCACTTGCGCGTATTCGCCGACGACGCGGGCAAGATGAATCGGTCCCTGCTCGAAACCGGCGGCAGCCTGGGAATCGTCTCGCAGTTCACGCTGCTGGGAGACTGCCGCAAGGGGCGGCGCCCGGGATACGCCGATGCCGCCGCCCCCGAGCGGGCCGAGCCCCTGCTGGAGCGCCTGATGGACCACGCGCGCTCGGCCGGAGTGAGGGTGATCTCCGGGCGTTTCGGCGCGCAGATGCAGGTCGAGCTCACCAACGACGGTCCCGTGACCCTCCTGCTCGATACAGAGAAGGTCTTCTAGTTGGACGCTTGGAGGAATCGCGCTCGGCCGCTGGTCGCGCTCGCAGCGCTGTCGCTCGCGCTCGCCTGCGGGCCGGGCGCCGAGCGCGTCTCCCTGGGGCCGGCGCCGGCCTTCGAAGCGCTCCGGCTGGACGGATCGAGGGTGCGGCTGGAGGACTTCCGCGGCCAGGTCGTGCTGATCGATTTCTGGGCCACCTGGTGCCCGCCCTGCGTGCTCGAGGTTCCGGAGCTCAACGCGGTCTGGGAACGGGTGCGCGGCCGCGGAGTGGAGGTGTTGGCGCTGTCGGTCGACGATCTCCCGCTGGAGGAGATCGCAGGCTGGGCGCGCGAGTACGGGGCCTCGTATCCGATCGCCGTGTCGGACATCGATCTGGCCATCGCCTACGGCGGCGCGCAGTTTCCCTTCCACGTGGTGGTCGGCCCTGGGGGAGAACTCCTGGAACGCCTCGAACCGGGCTACCACGACCGCCGCGAACTGATCGAGGTCCTCGAGCGCCACGCGAAGCTCTGATCCGAGCTGTCCGCGGCCCCCCGCGGGCGCCCGGATCGCGATTCGGGGCCGAGGGAATCGCGGGCCGGCGGCCATCGCCCGCTGCATGGGATTGCCGGGAGCGGGCTTGCGGTTCCGCGGCGGCGCGGGTAAGACAGTCGCGATGCGCCGCCGGATGCGATCCCTGCTCCTTCCGGGGGTGGTGATGCTGGCGGCAGCCCTCCCTCCTCCCGCGCACTCCCAGCTCGCCGAAGCCGAGGGAGACGATCGCAGCTTCACTCTGACGGCCGACGAGGTGGTGTACGACCCGGAACGGGACCTGTACGAAGCCTTCGGAAACGTGCGACTGGTGCACGCCGGGGGGAGCACCCTGAACGCGGACTGGGCGGTCTTCAATCGATCCACCCGCGTCGGCGTGGCCATCGGCCAGGTCGAGTTCACGGACGCCGGCGAAACGCTGTTCGCGGAATTCGCGGCGTTCGATCTGGGGGCGTCGCTGGCGGCCACCCGCAACGCCCGGATCGATTCGGATCGTCCGGCCTTCCGCATCCAGGGAGAAACCATCGGGCGGACCGGCCAGGACCGCTTCGATGTCGAGCGCGGCCTGTTCACGACCTGCCGCTGTGAGGAGAAGGACGGGCGGCGGCCCTGGGAGATCGAATTCCAGCGGGCCGACGTCGAGCTCGGCGGTTACGCGGTCGGAGAGGATGTCTGGATCAAGGCGTTCGGCGTGCCGGTCTTCTACCTTCCCTGGATCGTCTTCCCGGCCAAGACCGAGCGGCAGTCCGGCCTGCTGCTGCCGTCCTTCTCCTCGTCCTCCCGCAACGGCGGCGAGTTCCAGGTTCCGCTCTTCGTCACCCTGGGCGAACGCGCCCAGTTGACGCTGCGTCCCGAATACATGTCCCGGCGGGGGCTCAAGACGGCCCTCGACCTGGAGTACGTGTTCGGCGCAGCGGGCACGGGCGAGGGCGGCGTCTCCGGTCTGTTCGGCGACGATCGCGTCGACCGCGACGATCCGGACACCGGTTTCAGCGACAACCGCTGGGCCTACTGGCTGCGTCACGAGCAACCCATCGCCCCGGGCGCCCGCATCGGTCTGGACATCAAAGAGGTCAGCGACAACCAGTACCTGGTCGACTTCGAGGACATTCTCTCCGGCGACCGCCGCGAGCGGCGGCGGCTGCGCTTTCTGGAGTCGTCCGCCTGGGCCAGCGTGGCGCGCCGCGGACTGTATGCGGGGCTGGAGAGCTCGGTCGTCGACGATCTCCAGAGCCCCGACGATCTGGACCGGGACGACTTCCTGCTGCAGCGCCTGGCGGACCTGCGCGTATCGAGTCTGCCCCGGAGTCTCGGCGGCCTGCCGCTGCGACTCGCCATCGATTCGCGCTACACGCTCTACCGCCAGTTGGACGGCCGCCGGCGGATCGGAGAGCGCCTGCCGGTCGGCGAGCGTTTCTTCGACACCGGCGCCGACGGGCTTTTCGACGAGCGGGAGCCGGACGCGCTGGGCGGCTTTCCCGGCTTCGACGTGCACCGCGACAACGCGTTGCCGGGCGCGCTCGCCGCGCTGCGCCGCAGCGAGGGCGACGGGATCTTCCAGGAAGGCGAGTTGCTGGCCGACGACGGGCACCGGCTGGATCTCCAGCCGCGTCTGAGCCTGCCGCTGCGCTTCGGCGCGTTCGAGACCCTGAGCGAACTGGGCTTTCGCGAGACCCTGTACTTCCCCGACCTGGGGTCGACGGAGCAGCGCGAAGTCTGGACCGCCCGCTTCGACGTGCGCACGCGGCTGGGCCGCGAGTTCCGTTTCCGAGGGCGCGACTGGCGGCACCAGATCGAGCCCCGACTCGCCTTCGCGGCCGTTTCCGCCCCCTCCCAGGACGATTACCCGCTCTTCGTTCCGAGCGCCTCGGTTCGGCCCCGGCGCCTGATCGACGGCGATCTGCGCCTGCTGACGCGCAATCCCGGCGACCGCCTGGCGGACGCCCGCCTGCTGCAGTTCCAGCTCCGCCAGCTGCTCTTCGCGCGCCCGGCCGGGCCCGGCTCCGGCGGCCGGCAGGTCGGGGAACTGCGGATCGGAACCAGCTACGACTTCGAGGACTCGCAGCTGCGGCGCGCGTTCGTCCAGGGGCGTTTCGCGCTGCTGGACGGACTCCAGTTCTCGTTCGACGCCGGCTACGACCCCGACCGGTCCCAGGTGGACGAGATCGAGGCCGCGCTCGACTGGCTCTCGGGGGGCGAGACTTCGCTGCAGCTTCGCTACCGCTACCTGCGCGAGCCCCTGCTGGGATTCGAGGCGTTTCGCCGCGACGACGAGATCTTCCGCCGCGAAATCCGGGATCGGCGGAAAATCAGTCAGATCGACTTCGAGGCGCGCTTCCGGCTGACCTCCTCGAGCCTGGTCTTCGCCGAGGGACGCTTCTCGCTGGAGGACTCTTCGTCGGACACGGGCAGGGTCGGCATTCGGTTGAGTTCGGCCTGCGGCTGCTGGGAGCTCGAACTGGGCCTGGAACGCGAGAACTACTACAGCTACACGCGTCGCGACTTCTCCCGCGAAACGCGCTTCGAGGTGGATCTCAACCTGTCCGGCCTCGGCTGGCGAAAGCGCGGTCCGAGTCGCGACTGACGCGAGCCCGCGGGGCCCGCCGCAGGGACGTTGCCGGCCGGCGGGGCCGGTTGACTGGCGTGGTCCGCTGTGGAACCTTGCCGCGCGCGATGAGGGAAGCACCATGGTCCGGCCCGACCCAGAGAGCTTTCGCAAGCTCGCGCGGAGCGGGCGACCGGTTCCACTGGTGCGCGAGGTCCTGGCCGATCTCGACACCCCGGTCGCGACGTTTCTGAAACTCGACGACGGCCGAACCTCGTTTCTGTTCGAGTCGGCCGAGGGCGGCAAGGACTGGGGCCGCTTCAGCTTCATCGGCCTGGGCGCGCGCGCGCGTTTCGCGGCCCGCGCCGGCGAAGTGGAGATCGTCCGGCCGGACGGAACGCTCGAACGCACTCCGCTGCCCGCGGACCGCAGCCTCGACCCCCTCGATCGGCTGCGCGAACTGCTGGCGGAGCTGGCGCCGGTCGAGCTCGACGGGCTGCCCCGCTTCGCCGGCGGAGCCGTCGGCTACGTGGGCTACGACTGGGTCCGCTACGTCGAGCGCCTGCCGGACTCCAACCCCGACACGCTGGGAGTCGCCGACGCGCTGTTCACGGTGCCCGAGACGGTCCTGGTCCACGACCGCGTGCGCCAGCGGCTGAGCGTCATCCACAACGTCGAGATCGAGGATCCCGAGCGGGCGGACGGCGCCTACGCGCGAGGCTGCGAACAGATCGAGGGCATCGTCGCCAAGCTCAGCCAGCCGGTCCCGGCGCGGCGCGCGCCGGCCGACAACGGGGTGTCGCTGGACTGGCAGTCCAACCTGACGCGCGAGAGCTACTGCGAGATCGTCCAGCGCTGCAAGCAGTACATCCGCGCGGGGGACATTTTCCAGGTCGTCCCCTCGCAGCGGCTCTCGGCCGAGGCGAGCGTCGAGCCGTTCGCGATCTATCGCCAGCTCCGCGTGCTGAACCCGTCGCCCTATCTGTTCTTCCTGCGCTGCGGCGACCACTCGGTGATCGGATCCTCGCCCGAGGTCCTGGTCCGACTGGAGGACGGGGAGACCGTGCTGCGACCGATCGCGGGGACCGCCGCGCGCGGGGACACGCCGGAGCGCGACCGCGAGATCGAGCGCAGGCTGCTCTCGGATCCCAAGGAGCTGGCCGAGCACGTCATGCTGGTCGATCTGGGACGCAACGACCTGGGGCGCGTCTGCGAGACCGGATCGGTGCACGTCGACGAGTTCCAGGTCGTCGAACGCTACTCGCACATCATGCACATCGTCTCCAACGTGCGCGGCCGGCTGCGCGCCGACCGCGACGCCGTCGACCTGCTCCGCGCGACGTTTCCGGCGGGCACGCTGACGGGCGCCCCCAAGGTGCGCGCGATGCAGATCATCGACGAAATGGAGCCGGAGCGGCGCGGCCTGTACGGTGGCAGCGTGGGATACATCGACTTCCACGGCAACATGGATATGTGTATCGCGATCCGCACGCTGCTGGCCAAGGGCGGGCGGGTGTACGTGCAGGCGGGCGGCGGCGTGGTCGCCGACTCCGACCCGGAACGCGAGTATCGGGAGACCCTCGACAAGGCCGGCGCGGCGCTGGCGGCGGTCGAGCGGGCGCTGGGGGCGGAGTCGTGAAGCTCGCGGTGATCGACAACTACGATTCGTTCACCTTCAACCTGGTGCAGTACCTGGGCGAGCTGGGCGCGAGCTGCGACGTGGTGCGCAACGACGCGGTCGGCGTCGAGGAGATCGGCGAGCGCGGCGCGGACGCGATCGTGATCTCGCCCGGACCGTGCACCCCCAAGGAAGCGGGCATCAGCGTGGAGAGCGTGCGGCGCTACGCCGGCCGCCTGCCCATTCTGGGCGTGTGCCTGGGGCACCAGTCGATCGCCGCGGCCTACGGCGGCCGCATCGTGGCCGCGCGCGCGCTGATGCACGGCAAGACGTCCATGATCCACCACGACGAGCAGGGGATCTTCCGCGGCCTGCCGCAGCCCTTCGAGGCCACGCGCTATCACTCGCTCGCGGTGGAACGCGACTCGCTGCCCGAGGAACTGGTGGTCACGGCCAGCACGGACGACGGCGAGATCATGGGACTGCGCCACCGCAGCCTGGCGGTGGTCGGCGTACAGTTCCACCCCGAGTCGATTCTGACCGCCGAGGGCAAGCGCCTGCTGGCGGGTTTTCTGGCGCTGGCGGAGGACGCGTGATCGGCGAGATGCTGGAACGGGTGGTTTCGGGCGGGAAGCTGGAGCGCTCCCAGGCGCGCGAGCTGATCGCGGCGGTGATGAGCGGAGAGGGCTCCGAACTGCAGACCGCCGGCCTGCTGGCCGCGCTGCGCACCCGCGGGGAGACGCTCGACGAGGTGGTCGGGGCGGCCGAGGCGATGCGCGAGCTGGCGGTCGCGCTGCCGGAGGCTCCCGCGGGCGCGATCGACACCTGCGGCACCGGCGGCGACGGCTCGAACAGCCTCAACATCTCCACCCTGTCCGCGCTGGTGGCGGCGGGCGCGGGAGTGCCGGTGGCCAAGCACGGCAACCGCGCCGCCAGCAGCCGCTGCGGCAGCGCCGAGGTGCTGGAGGCGCTGGGCGTGAGGATCGAAGCCCCGCCCGAGCGCATGGCGGAGTCCGTCTCCCGGGTGGGCATCGGGTTTCTCTTCGCGCGGGCCTGCCACCCCGCGATGGCCGCCGTGGCTCCCGTCCGCAGCGCGCTCGGGATCCGCACGCTCTTCAACCGCCTGGGACCGCTGACCAACCCGATGCGGGTTCGGCGCCAGCTGGTGGGGGTGGCGGACGCCGGCCTGCTCGAATCGACCCGCAGCGCCCTGGCGGAACTGGGCGCGGAGCGCGTCTGGGTGGTGCACGGCGGAGATGGGCTGGACGAGATCTCCACCGGGGCGACCACCCGCGTGCTGGCCTGGGAGGAGGGCGCCGCGCGCGAATTCGAGATCGAGCCCGGCCAACTGGTGCCGGCGGCGCCGGCGGAGAAGCTGGAAGGCGGAGACCCCGCGCGCAACGCGGAGATGGCCCGCGAGGTTCTCGCGGGAGAAGCCGGCGCCCCTCGGGACGCGGTGCTTCTCAACGCCGCGGCCTGCCTGTGCGTGGCGGGGCGGGCCGGGGATCTCTCCGAGGGCCTGTCCCAGGCCTCCGAATCGATCGATTCCGGCTCCGCGGCGCGTGTTCTGGAGGCGTTCGCGGCTTTCTCCCGCGGAGAGAGTTCGTGACGATCCTGGACCGCATCCTGGAGCGCAAGACGCAGGAAATCGCCGCGCTGCGCCGGGAGGCGGGCGAGGACGCACTGCGCGCCGCCGCGGCCGAAGCTCCGCCGGCTCGGGGCTTCCGCCGGGCGCTGCGTTCCGCCAGCGCTCCCCGCGTGATCGCGGAGTTCAAGCGCGCTTCGCCGTCGAAGGGAGCGATCCGGCCCGGGGCCGAGCCCGCCCCGATCGCGCGCGCTTACGCCGCCGCCGGTGCCGCGGCGCTGTCGGTGCTGACCGACGCGGATTTCTTCGGCGGGAGCCTGGCTGATCTGCGGGCCGCGCGGGAGGCGTGCGAGCTGCCGGTGCTGCGCAAGGACTTCACGCTCGACGCGATTCAGATCGCCGAGGCGCGCGCGGCCGGAGCCGACGCCGTGCTGCTGATCGTCTCGGCGCTGGACGACGAACGGCTGGCGGGGCTGCTGGACGAGGCCCGGCAACTCGGCCTGGACGCGCTGGTCGAGGTACACGACGGCGTGGAACTCGAACGCGCCCGGGCGCTGGGCGCGGAACTGATCGGGGTGAACAACCGCGACCTGCGCAGCTTTCGTACCGACGTCGCCGTGACCGAGCGGCTCTGCTCCCGGGTTTCGGGCTGCACCCTGGTCAGCGAGAGCGGAATCGATGCGCCCGAGACGCTGGACGCGCTGGGCGCCCTGGGCGTGGATGCCTTCCTGATCGGGGAGGCGCTGATGCGCGCCCCGGATCCCGGCGCGGAGCTGCGTCGCCTGCGGGGAGAGGAATGACCCAGGTCAAGGTCTGCGGCCTGACGCGCGTCGAGGACGCGCTTGCCGCGCTCGATGCCGGCGCGGACGCGCTGGGAATGATCTTCGTTCCGGGGACTCCCCGCTGCGTGGACGACGCCGCCGCGCGCGAGATCAGCCGGCTGGCGAGGGGGCGGGCCGTGCGAGTCGGCGTGTTCCGGGACGCGCCGCCGGAAGAGGTGTTGCGCCGCGTCCGCGAGCTGCCGCTCGACGCGGTTCAGCTTCACGGCGGCGAAGGGCCGGAATACCTCGCCCGCTTGCCGTTTCCGGCGATCAAGGTCCTGCCGGCGGACGACGCTCTCGAAGCCGAGGCCGAGCGCTTCGCCGGCGTGGATCTGCTGATCGACCACCCGTCGGGGGGCGGCAGCGGGCAGGTCTGGGACTTCGCCCGCGCCCGCGCCCTGACGGCCCGGGGGCGTCGCGTGTGGATCGCTGGCGGACTGTCGGCGAAGAACGTGGCGGAGGCGGTTCGCCTGGCCCTGCCGCACGGGGTCGACGCTTCGTCCGAGTTGGAGTCCGCACCGGGAATCAAGCACGCCGCGCGGGTTCGCGAGTACGTCGAGGCGGCCCGCGCCGCCGAGCCGGAGACCCGCGAGCCCGACGCCACGGGCTACTTCGGACGCTACGGGGGGCGCTTCGTGCCCGAGACGCTGGTATCGGCCGTCACGGAGCTGAACCACACCTACGCGGCGCTGAGGGAGGACCCGGGCTTCTGGGAAGAGCTGGCCGAGCACAGGCGCGAGTACGCCGGACGACCCACGCCGCTGTACTTCGCGGCGCGCACCAGCGAGGACCTGGGTTTCCGCGTCTATCTCAAACGCGAGGATCTCGCGCACACCGGCGCGCACAAGATCAACAACGCGATCGGGCAGGCGCTGATCGCCCGCCGCATGGGCAAGCGGCGCATCATCGCGGAGACGGGAGCCGGCCAGCACGGCGTGGCGACCGCCACCGCCTGCGCGCGCTACGGACTCGACTGCGAGGTCTACATGGGCGAGGAGGACGTGCGCCGCCAGGCGCTGAACGTCTTCCGCATGGAGCTTCTGGGCGCGCGGGTGCACCCGGTGCGCTCGGGCAGCCGCACGCTCAAGGACGCCATGAACGAAGCGCTGCGCGACTGGGCGACCCACGTCCGCAGCACCTACTACCTGATCGGCTCCACCGCGGGACCGCACCCCTATCCGATGCTGGTGCGCGATCTCCAGGCCGTCATCGGCGAGGAGGCGCGCGCGCAGATCCAGGCGGCCGAGGGCCGGCTGCCGAGCGCGTTGATCGCCTGCGTGGGCGGCGGCAGCAATGCGCTGGGTCTGTTTCACGCGTTCGTTTCGGACAGCGACGTGGAGATGATCGGCGTCGAGGCCGGCGGCGAGGGTCTCGAGGGCGGGCGTCATGGAGCGCCGCTCAACGCCGGCTCGCCGGGCGCGCTGCACGGCTCGCTGTCGTACCTGCTCCAGGACGACTGCGGCCAGATCTTCGAAGCGCACTCGATCTCCGCCGGCCTGGACTATCCGGGAGTCGGTCCCGAGCACGCCTACCTGAAGGACACCGGCCGCGCGCAGTACACGGCGGTCTCCGACGCCGAGGCGCTCGACGCTTTCGTCTACCTGTCCCGGAAAGAGGGGATCATCCCCGCCTTCGAGTCCTCGCACGCCATCGCCGAGCTGCGGCGGCGCAAGGGCGGCTGGGGCTCCGGGGACTGCGTCGTGGTCAACCTGTCCGGCCGCGGCGACAAGGACGTCGCCGAGGCGCGCCGGCTGCTGGGGAGCGGGGATTGAACCGGCTCGACGCGATGTTCGAGCGGGTGCGGGCGGAGGGGCGCTCGGCGCTGATCGTGTTCGTCACCGCCGGCGATCCGGACCTCGCCACCACGGCCGAGCTTGTCGGAGAGCTCGCGGAGGCCGGCGCCGACGCGATCGAGCTGGGCGTTCCCCACAGCGATCCGATCGGGGAGGGCCCTACGATCCAGGCCTCGACGCTGCGCGCGCTGCGCAACGGGACGCGCCTGAGCGAGGTGCTCGATATGGTCGCGCGCGTTCGCGAGGTCCAGCAGGTCCCGCTGGTGCTGATGGGCTATCTGAACAACGTACTGGCGCACGGCGAGGGCCGCCTGGCGTCGGACTGCGCCGCGGCCGGAGTCGATGGCCTGATCCTGGCGGACACGCCCTACGAGGAGGCCCCCGAGCTGACCCGCGCCACGCGCGCGGAGGGGGTGCACCGGATCCCGCTGGTGGCGCCCACCAGCACCCCCGAACGCGTGGTGCGGATCGCTTCCGCGGCGAGGGGCTTCGTCTACTGCGTCTCGGTGACCGGCGTGACGGGCGCGCGGTCGGAACTGTCCGACGATCTGGGCGAGATGGTCGGCCGCATCCGGCGCGTCACCGAAACTCCGGTCTGCGTGGGCTTCGGCATCTCGACGCCCGAGCAGGCCCGGCGGGTCGCAGCCTTGGCCGACGGCGTGATCGTGGGCAGCGCGCTGGTCGATCGCATCGGCCGGGCCGGCTCGCCCGGCGCCGCGATCGCCGCCGCTCGGGACTTCGTGAGGGATCTCGCGCACGGGCTCGGCGGGGGGTAAGATCGCCCCCGGTGAGCGACCCCACCCGCCAGATCGGCGAGCTGCGCACGCAGATCGACGAAGTCGATGACCGCATCCTCGAACTGCTCAACCAGCGCGCCCGCTTCAATGCCGAGATCGGGAAGCTCAAGGCTTCCGAGGACCAGGCCGCGTTCGTTCCGGGCCGCGAGCTGGACATCTTCGAGCGGCTCGCGGCGAAGAACGCCGGACCGTTTCCGAGCGCCGCCATCCGGCAAGTCTTCCGCGAGATCATCTCCGCTTCGATCGCGGTCCAGCGCCGGGTGAGCGTCGCCTACCTGGGTCCCCGCGCCACCTACTCCCACCAGGCCGCGATCCAGCAGTTCGGGCGCATGGCCGAACTGATCTCCTCGGCCACCATCGCCGAGATCTTCGAGCGGGTCGAGTCGGAATCGGCGGAGTTCGGGGTCGTCCCGGTCGAGAACTCCAACGAGGGGATCGTCAGCCTCACGCTGGATCTCTTCGTCGACTCGCCGCTGACCATCTGCGCCGAGATCCACGTGGCGATCCATCACGACCTGCTCTCCAAGGAGAAGTCGCTGTCCCAGATCCGCGACGTCTACTCCCACCCGCAGGGTCTGGCCCAGTGCCGCCGCTGGCTGGACCTGAACCTGCGCGGAGCGCGACAGCATCCCACCCATTCCACCGCCAGCGCCGCGGAGCTGGTCGCCGACCGGCCGGCGGCGGCGGCCATCGCCAGCCCGCTGGCCGCGGATCTCTACGGACTGCAAGCGCTGGGATCGAGCATCGAGGACAACCGCGACAACACCACGCGCTTTCTGGTGATCGGCCGGACGCCGTCCACGCGCAGCGACCGGGACATCACCTCGATTCTGTTTTCGATCAAGCGCGACCTGTCCGGCGCGCTGTACCGTGCGCTGGAGCCGTTCGCCCAGAACGGAGTGAACCTGACGCGGATCGAGTCCCGCCCGACGCGCGAGCGCGCGTGGGAATACGTGTTCTTCTGCGACTTCGAGGGAAACTCCGAAGACCCCGCCGTGGCCCGGGCGATCGAGGAGCTGCGCCGGCGCTGCGACTTCCTGAAAGTGCTCGGCAGCTATCCCCAGGCATCGGGGGGCGAATGAGTCTCGCCGACCTGGTCAACCCGCACATCCGCGAGCTTCAGCCGTATCAGCCGGGCAAGCCGGTCGAGGAGCTGGAGCGCGAACTGGGGATCCGGGGCTCGATCAAGCTGGCCTCGAACGAGGCACCGCTCGGGCCCTCTCCGCTCGCGCTGGAGGCGCTCGAGCAGGCGTCCGGCGACCTCAACCGCTACCCCGAGGACGACGCGCCCTACCTGAAGCGCGACCTGGCCAAGGCACTGGAGGTCTCCGAGGAGCAGATCCTGTGCGGTTCCGGGTCCGACGAGCTGCTGGATCTGCTGGGCCGCTGTTTCCTGGGCCCGGACGACGAGGCGGTCTTCGCTTGGCCCAGCTTCGCGATGTATCCGATCGTCGCCAAGAGCCAGGGTGCCCGCGCCGTCCAGGTGCCCCTCGACGGCGATCTGCGCACGGACGTGGACCGGCTGGCGGAGGCGGTCGGGGAGCGCACGCGGATCCTGTTCCTGTCCAACCCCAACAATCCGACCGGAACCTCGATCGGCCGGGACGATTTCGAAAGGCTTCTGCGGGCCGTGCCGGAGCGCGTGGTGATCGTCAGCGACGAGGCCTACCACGAATACGTGCGCCGGGAGGACTTCCCCCTCAGCCTGGGTCTGATTTCCCGGCGGCCCACGCTGGTGGTGCTGCGCACTTTCTCGAAGGTCTACGGTCTGGCCGGGCTGCGGGTGGGCTACGGCGTCGGCGATCCGGAACTGATCTCGCTGGTCGCGCGCGCGCGCCACCCCTTCAACGTCAACACGCTGGCCCAGGCCGCCGCGCGCGGGGCGCTGAGCGACCCGGGCCACGTCGGCAAGGTTCGAGACCTGACCCACCGGGGTCTGGAACGGCTGGAAAGCGGCCTGCGTGAGCTGGGGCTGCGCTTCGCGGCCAGCGACGCCAACTTCCTGCTGGTCGAAGTCGGAGACGGGGCCGGGATCTACGACCGCCTGCTGCGCCGCGGTGTCATCACCCGGCCGATGGCGGGCTTCGGCCTGCAGCGCCACATCCGCGTCACCGTCGGACTCCCCGAGGAAAACCAGCGCTTTCTGGACACGCTCGCCCAGGAACTCTCCCGGTGAGCTCCCGGCTGGGCCGGCTCGGAGTGGTCGGGCTGGGTCTTCTGGGCGGGTCGGTGGCGCTGGCGGCACGCGAGCGCGGCCTGGCGGAGGAAGTGCGCGCGGTCGACCCGCACGTCGCCGACGGCAGGGGAGTCGAGCTTCTGCCCCTGCCGGAGCTGGCGGCCTGGGCGGACCTGCTGGTCCTGGCGGTGCCGCTGGCGGCGCTGGAAGAGGTGGTCCGGGGACTGGCTCCGCATCTGCGCGCCGACTGCCTGGTGACCGACGTGGCCAGTCTGAAGCGCCCGCTGGCGAGGCTCGCCCAGGTCCACCTGGTGGCCCCGGAGCGCTGCGTGGGCGCCCATCCGATGGCGGGAAGCCACCTTAGCGGTCTGGCGGCCGCGAGCGCGGGTCTGTTCGAGGGAGCGCCCTGTTTCATCGCGCCGGCGGGGTCCGCGGATCCCGCGGCGGTGGACCGAGTCGAGGAATTCTGGCAGTGTTTAGGCGCATTTACGGTACGGAGGACGCCGGAGGAGCACGATGCGCTGTGCGCCGTGCTCTCGCATGCGCCGCACCTGATCGCCTTCGCTTTCGCCCGTGGACTCCCGGATGGGGAGGCCCTGAGGCTGGCGGGACCAGGGTTGCGCGATTTCATCCGCATCGCGCGCGCGGACTCCGACCTGTGGTGCGACATTCTGCTTGCGAACCGGGACCGCGTGGCCGAGGAGGTCGCGCGGTTTCGGGTGAATCTGGACGGGATGGCCGATGCCTTGGCGCGCGGAGACCGAAAAGCTCTGACTGAGGCGATCGAGGAAAGCCGCTTCCGCTCCGCCGATCTCGACCCCGTCGACCCCACACAAGGAAAAGCATGACCGAATCAACGCAGACAGCCGTTCCCGCGGACGACAGCTTCGAAGCCCTGTTCGAAGCGCAGGGGGCGATGATCAAGGAAGGGGAAGTCGTCCAGGGTGTCGTCCTGAGCATCGATCCGGAGCAGGTCCTGGTCGATGTCGGCTCGAAGTCCGAGGGCATGGTCGCGACCTGGGAGTTCGCGGACTCCGACGGGATCGCCCGCATCCAGGTCGGCCAGAAGGTCGATGTCCTGGTCGAGAAGGCGGAGAGCGACGAAGGCACGATCGTGCTGTCCAAGGAAAAGGCCGACCGCCTGCGCGTCTGGGACCAGCTCTCTTCCGCCTACGACGGTTCCGACGTGGTCGAGGGAGTGATCACCGGGCGCGTCAAGGGCGGGCTGTCGGTCAACCTCAACGGGGTCAAGGCTTTCCTGCCCGGCAGCCAGGTGGATCTGCGACCGGTGCGCAACCTCGACCGGATGATCGGCGAGTCGCACAAGTTCAAGATCATCAAGTTCAACAAGCGCCGCGGAAACATCGTGCTCTCGCGGCGCGCCCTGCTGGAGACCGAGCGTCAGTCGCTGCGCCAGAAGACGCTGGAGATCCTGCAGGAAGGACTGGTCGTCGAGGGCATCGTCAAGAACCTGACGGACTACGGCGCCTTCATCGACCTGGGCGGCATCGACGGCCTGCTCCACATCACCGACATGTCCTGGGGACGGGTTTCGCACCCCTCGGAACTCTTCCAGGTCGGAGACCAGGTGCGCGTGCGCGTGCTGAAGTTCGACGCCGACAGCGAGCGCGTCAGTCTGGGCCTCAAGCAGACGCAGCCCGACCCGTGGGGCGACGTCGCGGCGCGCTATCCCATCGGCCTGCGCATCAAGGGCAAGGTGGTGTCCCTGGCCGACTACGGCGCCTTCGTCGAACTCGAGCCGGGAATCGAGGGTCTGATCCACATCTCGGAGATGAGCTGGACCAAGCGCGTCAAGCAC
Source organism: Pseudomonadota bacterium (assembly GCA_021295775.1). Taxonomy (GTDB): domain Bacteria; phylum Myxococcota_A; class UBA9160; order SZUA-336; family SZUA-336; genus JAGWBS01. The sequence continues at coordinate 45,295 of JAGWBS010000023.1, forward strand.
CCCTCCAAGGTGGTGGCGATCGGCGACGAGGTCGACGTGCTGGTGCTCGACGTGGACGAGCCCAACCGGAAGATCTCCCTGGGCATGAAGCAGGTCGAGCCGAACCCGTGGGCGATGCTCGAGGAGCGCTATCCGCCGGGCACCACGGTCAAGGGCGCGGTGCGCAACGTCACCAACTTCGGCGTCTTCGTGGGGATCGAAGAGGGCATCGACGGTCTGGTCCACGTCTCGGACATTTCGTGGACGCAGAAGGTCCGCGACCCCAAGGATCTCTACAAGAAGGGCGACGAAGTCGAGGCGGTGGTTCTCAAGGTCGACATCGAAAGCGAGAAGTTTTCGCTCGGCATCAAGCAGATGCAGCGGAACCCGTGGGAGGAGATCCCCGAAAAGTACCCGGTGGGCACCAAGATCTCCGGCAAGGCGACCAGCATCGCCGACTTCGGCGTGTTCGTGGAGATCGAAGAGGGCATCGAGGGCCTGGTCTACGCTTCGGAGATCGGCCAGGACGTCGACAATCCCCGCGACGCAGTCAAGGAGGGCGACGAGGTCGAAGCTCTGGTGGTGCGGATCGACACCTCGGAGCAGAAGGTCGCGCTGTCGATGCGCGCGGTGCATGACCGCGAGCAACGGGCGGCGATCCAGCGCGTGGCGAAGCAGGCGGGCAGCGAGAAGGCCACACTCGGCGATCTGCTGTCCCGCGACGCCCTCGACCAGCTCACCGGCGGGGATTCCGACTAGGGGGGCGGCGGAGGTTTCGCTTCATCCAGGGGGGCGATTCGTCGATGACCAAGAGCGAGCTGATCGAGCGCGTGGCGCTGCTCGCGCCCCACATCTCGAAGAAAGACACGGAGACGGTGGTGAACACGGTCTTCGAAAGTCTGGTTTCGTCTCTCAAGAGCGGCGAGCGGATCGAGATCCGCGGTTTCGGCAGTTTCCAGGTCAAGCTGCGCGAGGCCCGCGAGGGGCGGAATCCCAAGACCGGCGAAGAAGTGGAGATTCCCGCCAAGCGCACTCCCTTCTTCAAGGTCGGCAAGGAGCTGAAGGAGCGGATTGCGGCGCGTCGCCGCGAGGAGCTCACTCAGGACGGGGATTCCTAGCTCCGGGAGCCGAACCCGCGTGAAGTTCTGGATCAGAATCGCCGGGGTGCTGGGGATCGTGGGAGCCTTGATCTTCCTTGGCTCCCGCAACACCGGTTCGGTGGGCGCGATCGACCTGGGGATCGCGAGCTTCGCCGAGGTCCCGCTCTGGCAGGCCCTGCTGGGCTCGGCGCTGAGCGGGGCGGCCTTGGCCGCGCTGGTCTTCTCCTGGCCGGTCGTCCGACTCAAGCTCGCCGCGCGACGCAGGCAGAAGCGCATTGCCGAATTGGAGCAGGAGCTTCACGGACTGCGCACTCTGCCGCTCGGCGACGAGGCCGAAGCCGCTCCGCTCGACGCGGAGAGCTGATTGCCCTGGTTTCGGCGCAGGTCGCCGCGCGACCCGGCCCCCGAGACCACAGCGGCCCGGATGCGCAGCGCCCTGCAGCAGGTGCTGGCGGGAGACCTGGCCGCCGCCGAGCGGATCCTGGCCGAGGCGGCGAGGGTCGATTCGTCGTCATCGGACCTCTACCTGGCCCTGGCCATTGTTTACCGCGCGCGAGGCGAGATCGAGCGCGCGAACCGCATCCACCAGAACCTGCTCCTGCGCCAGGACCTGGACGAGGGCCTGAGGCGCGAGGCTTTGCTGGGCCTGGCGCTCGATTTTCGGGCCGGCGGTTTCCTGGCGCGAGCCTCCGCCTCTTTCGAAGAGCTGCTGGAGATCGAGCCGCACAATCTTCACGCTCTGCGCGAGTTGGAGAACCTGCGCGTGGAGGCGCGCGACTGGGAAGGCGCGGTCCGGGCACGGCTGCGGATCGGCTCGCGCGACCCGCAGACCGCGCGCGTGCTGGCGCATCTGTGGACCGGCTGGGGGAGGGGGTACGCGGAAGCGGGGCGCGAGGACGAGGCGCGCCGCGCTTTCCGGCACGGATTGAGCCAGGACCGCGGTTGTGCGGACGCCTTCATCGCGCTGGGCGACCAGCAGATGCGCGCCGAGCGGCCGGAGCGGGCCATCGCCTATTACCGTCGTACGCTCGGACTGCACCCCGCGATCGGCGGCCTGGTCTTTCCCAAGCTCTGGGAAGCCTGCGAGAAAGCCGGCGACCTGGGTACCCTGGAGGCGCTGCTGAGGGAGCGTCTGAAGGCCGAACGGGAGGATCGAACCGCCGTCGGCTGGCTGGCGCGCTTGCTGGTCTCCAGCGGCCGGTCGGACGAGGCGCTGGTCCTGCTGCGCCGTCTGGCGCGGAGCGCTGCGGATCCGCTGGCCGCCCGCGCGGAGATCGCCCGCGCTCAGCTCCGGGATTCACGACGCGACGAGGCGCTCGAGAGCCTGGAGACGCTGCTGGACCACATTCCGCGCGACCTGCCTCGGCTGCAGTGCCAGGCCTGCGGGATCCGGACCCCCGAGCTTCACTGGCGCTGTCCCCAGTGCGGGGCCTGGGACAGCATCGTCTGAGCGCGCGGAGCGGCGCTTGAGCCGCCCGGGGGCGCGTGATCTAATCCCGGGCTCCGTACGACCGCGAGGGATCGCGGTCCCCGCGGCCGGAGGCGAGATGGACTTCACCTGGAGCGCCGAGCTGATCGAGTTCCGCGACGAACTCACGCAGGTCATCCAGCAGTGGCGCACTCCCGAGTTGCTCAAGGAGTATCGCGAGAACCACGGCGCGGCGGGTCCGCTGATCTCCGAGTTCCAGGCGGAACTCAACCGGCGCGGCTGGAGCCGGATGTGCTGGCCCGAGGAATACGGGGGCCGGGCGCTCAACCCGCTCTACCAGTTCGTCTACGTCGAGACCATGGAGTACTGGGGAATGCCGTACGGCAACCTCACCTACACCTCGGTCGCGCCGGCGCTGCTGGAGCACGCCTCCGAGGAGCAGAAGAAGGAGTACCTGCCGGGCATCTGGGAAGGCCGCCTGCGTTTCGCGATCGGCTACAGCGAGCCCAACGCGGGCTCGGACCTGGCCAGCCTGCGCACGCGCGCCGTGCGCGACGGCGACGACTGGATCATCCAGGGCCAGAAGATCTGGACCTCGGGCGCCGAGGTCGCGACCCATGTCTGGCTGGCCGCTCGCACCGATCCCGACGCACCCCGCCACCAGGGGATCTCGATGATCATCGTTCCCGTCGACGCGCCCGGAGTGACGGTTCGGCCGCTCTGGACGATGTCGGGCGTGCGCACCAACGAGACGTTCTACGACAACGTGCGGGTTCCGTATTCGAACCTGGTCGGTCCGCTCAACGGCGGCTGGACGATCATCATGCACGCGCTCAACCACGAGCGCGTGGGGCTGTCGACCACCGGCAACCTGGCGGTGCATTTCGACGATGCCGTGCGCTACCTGCGCGAGCATCGGCCCGAGGCGCTGGCGGACCCTCACGTGCGCCGGCGGCTGGCCGAGATCAAGCTGGAGCTGCTCAAGCACCGCGCGCTGGCGATCCGCAACGCGGTGACGATCGCCGGGGGCGGCATCAAGCCGCAGGAGGCGTCGATGACCAAGATCCACGGCAGCGAGCTGCGCTACTCGCTTTCGAACAGCCTGATGGACCTGCTGGGCCGCTACGGCGGGCTGTCGCGCGAGACCGGCGAGCTCGCCCCCGCCGAGGGAAGTTTCGAGCGGACCTGGCGCGCCTCGCCGATCCTGCGCTTCGGGGGCGGGGCCAACGAGCTGCAGCGCACGATCATCGCCACCCGCGGCCTGGGCATGCCGCGCTAGGGAAGGGCCGGTCATGAACCTCGACCCGAGCGAGACTCAAGTTCTGCTGCGCGACACGCTGCGCTCCTTTCTGGCCAACGAACTGCCGTTCGACCAGGTGCGGGCCTGCGAGAAGGAGGGCCGGGCCGACGCAGAGCTCTGGGGACAGCTGCGCGAGCACGGCTGGCTGGCGACTCCGTTTCCCTCGTCCCTGGGCGGGGGCGGCGCCGGTCTGGTCGAGGCGGGTCTGCTGGTCGAGGAGCTCGCCCGCAGGGCGGCGGTCGTGCCGATCGTCGAAGCCCTGAGCTGCGGCGCGGCGCTCGCCCGTTGCGGAGGGGAGCGAGGAGCCGAGCTGGTACGCGGGTTGATCGAGGGTGCGATCACCCCAGTGCCCGCGGTGCTGGAGTCGAGCGACCGATTCGACGCGATCGCGGCCGAAGCGGCGGGCGACGGCAGCCTGCGCGCCGAGAAGTACTTCGTGGACTACGCGGGGTTCGCCACGCATCACCTGGTCGCGGCGCGGCGCGGCGGCGAGACCGGGCTCTACCTGGTCGACGCGTCGCATCCCGCGATCAAGGTCGAGCCGCACGCGACCATCGGGCGCACGCCGCAGGCCGTGGTGCGCTACGACGCCGCGCCCGCGGAGCGCGTCGCCGGGGAAGACGGCTACGACTGCCTGGTGCAGGTCGCCCGGGCGCTGTGCACGGTGCAAATCGTGGCCTCGATGCAGGTCTCGCTGGACCAGACCGTCGCCTACACCTCGGTCCGCGAGCAGTTCGGCCGCCCGATCGGCACTTTCCAGGCGGTGCAGCACCACGTGGCCAACATGGCCACCGAGGTCGAGAGCGTGCGCCTGCTCGCCTACGAAGCGCTCGATTCGCTCGACCGCGGCAGCGCGACCGCCGAGCGGATCGCGATCGCCAAGGCCGCCGCCTCCCGGGCCGTGCCCGAGGTCACCATGCTGGGCCACCAGCTGCACGGCGGCCAGGGCTACATCGAAGAGAACGACCTGTATTTCTTCACTCTGCGCGGCAAGGACCGCAGCCTGGCCTGGGGCACGGCCGACGAGTGCCTGGAGATCGTCGCCCGCGAGATCGAAAAGCCCACGGACTGGCTGTAGATTCCTGGTCCGCTTCTCGTTCTGACCCACTTCGGGGGCGGGGGCCGGCGGCGCACTCCTCCGAAGCGACTAACCGCAAACCTCCATCGAGAGGGGTCCGGGGACTCTGTCTCGAAGCGGTCGGGTCAGAGCGAAGCGGAGGGGACCCGTCGCTTCGAGA
>JAGWBS010000023.1:50405-62964 GCA_021295775.1 Pseudomonadota bacterium
CTGCACCGACTCCGCCACGCTGAGCTGGTCGGTGCGCAGGTGCAGTTCGGGGGACTCGGGCTCCTCGTAGGGATCGTCGATGCCCGTGAAGCCCTTGATCTCCCCCGCGCGCGCCTTCTTGTACAGCCCCTTGGGGTCGCGGCGCTCCGCCTCGTCGAGCGCGCAGTCGACGAAGACCTCGAAGAACGGCAGGCCGGCCTGCGCGTGCAGCTCGCGCGCGATCTCGCGGTCCTCGCGATAGGGACTGATGAAGCTGGTGATCGCGATCAGACCGGCGTCCGCGAAAAGCTTGGCGACCTCGCCGATGCGCCGGATGTTCTCCGCCCGGTCCTCCGCGCTGAAGCCCAGGTTCTTGTTGAGGCCGTGGCGCACGTTGTCGCCGTCCAGCCGGTAGGCGTGCTTGCCGCGCTGGATCAGGACCTGCTCCAGGGCCACCGCGACAGTGCTCTTGCCGCTGCCCGACAGACCCGTCATCCACAGCGTCGCTCCCCCCTGTCCCAGGTTCTTGCGGCGCTCTTCCGGCGTGACTTCGCCCTCGTGCCAAGTGATGTTCGTCGCGACTCGTTCTGCCATGTTTCGTCCGTCCGGTCGGTTCAGCTGGACGTGGCCCAGCGGATGAGTACGTCGGCCACCTCGGGCCGGCTGAACTCCTGGGGAGGGCGCTCGCCCTGCGCCAGGAGTTCGCGGACCTTGGTGCCCGAAAGGAAAATCTGGTCGCCCTCGATGCGCGGGAAGGTCTTGGCCGAAACCATCCCCTGGGCGCGCTTGCTGTAGGCGGCGTGCTCGAACTTGAGCGGGACGATGCCGATCTCGGCCGGGTCGAAGCCCTCGAAGATCTCCTGCGCGTCGTACGTGCCGTAGTAGTCGCCCACGCCGGCGTGGTCGCGGCCCACGATGAAGTGCGAGCAGCCGTAGTTCTTGCGCACCAGCGCGTGCAGGATGGCCTCGCGCGGTCCCGCGTAGCGCATCGCCGCCGGCATCACGCTGAGCAGTGTCCGCTCGGGGACGTAGTAGTTTTCGATGATGGTCTGGTAGCACTCCATGCGCACGTCGGCGGGGATGTCGCCGGGCTGCGTCTCCCCCACCAGCGGGTGGATCAGCAGACCGTCGCAGATCTCCTGGGCGCACTTGGTCAGGTACTCGTGCGCGCGATGGATCGGGTTGCGGGTCTGGAAAGCGGCGATCGTCTTCCAGCCGTGGCGCTCGAATTCGGCGCGCGTCGCCGCGGGCGGCCGGCGGTGCTCGGTGAACTGCTCGCCCGGCTCGCGCTCAGGAGTGACGGTGAGAACCGAGATCGGGCCGCCCACCAGCCACTCGCCCTCCTGGGCGACCGCCTTCACCCCGGGGTGGGCTTCGTCCTCGGTGCGGAAGACGTTGGGGACCTCCAGCTTCTTGTCGTGCGGGTAGATCTCCTCGACGTCGATCACGGCCAGCAGAGTGCCGTCCGAATGGACCAGCGAAGCGCGCCCCCCCTCCGAGAGCCGCGAGCGAGTGTCCTCGTCGACGGCGAGCGTGATCGGAATCGGCCAGACCGTGCCGTCGACCAGGCGCATCTGCTTGCAGACGCTCTCGAAGTCGGCCGCGCCGGCGAACCCGACCAGCGGGCTGAACGCCCCGATCGCGATCATCTCCAGGTCGCAGGCCTGCTTGGCGCTGAGGGTCACCTGGGGCAGCCCGGCGGCCTCGCCGCGCAGGTCCGCGGCCTCGGCGTCGGAAACGATTCGGTTCGTCAGAGCGCCCCCGTGGGGTGCGATCAGACCAGCGGCCATAGGGGTCTCCTCAAGGGCGAAGTGGCGCCAGGCGCGGCGCATCCTAGCACGCCGCGTCCGGGCGGGCAGTCAGGCTTCGGGCGGCTCGCGGTCGAGTCCGAGCAGGGCGGCCGCTTCGAGCAGCGCGGGATGCAGCCGCTCGGAGGCGCAGATCACGCCCAGGTTGGCGTCGAGCCCGCGACCTTGGCCGAAGTCCAGCCCCCGGCCGCGAACGTCGCTCACCACGCAACCCGCCTCGCTCGCGACCAGCGAGCCGGCCGCGTGGTCCCAGATGCGCTCGCTGTATCCCCTGCGCGTGGGCAGGCGCAGATAGGCGTCGGCCTGACGCCGCGCCACAACCGCGTACTTGGCCTGGCTGTCGAGCGCGGCGTGGCGGTCGATTCCCAGGTGTTCCATCAGGCGGGCGGTCCCGCCGGTGTTCGAGTGAGCCTTCTCGACCGACTGACACACGCGCGGCGGGTCGTCGGCCGGGCGCTCCTCGACCTGCAGGCTCTCGGCGGATGCTCCCGGACGGTCGGCGGGCGCCTGGCGGACGCCCCGTTCCGCTGCGGCCCAGAACACGATCCCGTGTTGGTCCGGAGCGTCGAACGGCCGCTCGAAATCGCTCGAAAGGTTGGGACAGCCCAGGGCTCCGACGCGCGGCCTGGAGCCCTCGATCCAGCCCAGACTCACCGCGTACTGCTCGCCGCGCAGAAAGCCCTTGGTCCCGTCGATCGGGTCCAGCGTCCAGAAGCCCTCGGCGCGGGGCCGGGCTCCGCTGCCGGCCACGTCGATCGCGTCGAGCACCTCGTCCATCCCGGCTTCGGGCCAGACCAGCCGGACCGCGCGCAGCACGTGCTCCCGCAGCGCGCCCTGCTCGGGCTGGCGCAGTGCCTCGGCGTCCTCTTCTCCCACGATCGTCTGCTCGCCGAGTTCCCGATACAGACGCCGCACCACGACCGCCTGGCTCGCCCAGTCGGCGACCGTGACCGGACTTCGGTCGTCCTTGAGTTCCGCGCGCACGCTGGCCAGATCGGCCTGGACGCTCCGGCAGACGAGTGCCGCGTCGGTCACGGCGAGGCGCGCGGCGCTCAAGCGCGCATCGAGATCGGGCATAGGGGCGGTCTCCCGCGGTACGGCGCGACGGCCGAAAGCGGCGCGGATGCTAGGAGCGCCCCCTCCGGGCTGTCAAGCTGGAAGAACCGGGCTGCTGCCCGCCCGGGTCTGCGGGAGCCGGATTCGAAGGCCGCGGCCCGGAGTTTTCCCCGCCGGAGTCGAGAACGTCCGCCGGGCCCAGGGCGACCTCGGCCAGCAGCTGCAGGGCGTCGGGTTGGATCCGCACCCGCCGCAGATCCAGTTCCAGGCGCCGCGCCGCGCCGCTGCCCAGCTTCAGTTTCCAGGAGGAGGCGCTGCGCTGCAGTCTCCGGTCCAGGCCGAGGGGCAGAATGCGCTGCAGGGGGGATGGCAGGGAGCCGAGGCCGCCGGGAAGAGCCACGCGGATCCGCCCCGAGCGCAGCCGCAGCTCCCCCTGCACGAGCTCGGGTCTCAACTCCAGGGTCAGGCGTGGCCGCAGCCGGCTCAGCAGCCCCGGTCTCCGCTTTCCCACCCGCCCCGAAAGCTCGGCCGCATCGCTGAGGAAACGCAGCTCGGGTTCGGAGAATTCGAGCCGGGGGTGCTGTCGCGCGAGCGCATCGGCGACAGCTCGCGCCAGGGCGGCCGCCCCCGGTCGTCCCAGCTGCAGTTCCAGGCTGGATCCGCCCGCGGCCGAAAGTTCCCCCGCCGGCCGCGGCCGTTTCTCGGAGGCCGCCGGGGGAAGCGAGCGCAGTCGGCCGTTCCCGTCCTGGATCTCCAGCGTCGCACGCGCGGCGTCCAGGCCCAGTTCGGACAGCCAACGCGAAGCGCCGGGTCCGAAATCGGCCCGCTGGCGTCCGATTCGCTGCAGCGCGAAGCGTAGCGCTTCTCGGCTGAGCTCTTCGACCAGCGGGCTGCTCAGGGCCGACATCCATTCGCCGCTCCAGCCGACGGGCCAGGGCATCGAGTCGTCCAAGCGCAGCGAAAGCTCGCTCAGCTCGGCACGCGCGAAATCGGCTTCGATTCCGAGGCCGCCGGGACCGGGTCTCACCTCGGGCCGGACCCTCAGGCTGAAGCGCAGATCCAGGCTCTGGCGGTAATGCCCCAGGGGCAGGGACCAGCCGATCTCGCCCCCGACCCGGACCCTGAGCCGGACGCGGTTCGAGTCCGCGCGCCGCAGGCGCAGGCACAGTTCTTCCACCCCCAGGCGGAAGCTCGCCTCGCACCCGGGCAGGCCCGGTACGGGCAGGCGGTGATCGATCCTCCGGGGCGCGCCTCGGGCGCGCAGCGTCTCGGCCAAAAGGGCGTCGAGAAGCGCCTCGCCGACTCCCAGGACGAAGCCCGACGGAGCGTCCTCGGGATCCGCATCGGGCTGCGTCGGGGCCTGCGTCATCGAGGAGTTCGGCGCAGTTTCTCGATCGTCTGCCGGACGCGTTCGTACTTCTGCTCGGTGGTATGGCCGTCCCAGTTCCGGCCCGCATGGCGGGGGACATGGTCGAAAAGCGGCAGCAGATCCGCGTTGAAGTGCCAGGACACCTGACCGGCCGGCAGTTCGATCAAGACCACCCAGCTCCACTCGTCCAGCGGCTCGGCCGGGTCTCGTTCCAGGGAAGAGGGAAACAGGGCCGCCAGCAACGCCACCACGCGGTTCCGCTCTTCGTACGCGCGGTTCTTGGCTTCGATCTCCGCTTCGCCCGCGTGCTGGGTCGCCGTGTCTTCGTCCAGGCGCAGCCAGGCGTCGAGCTGGCCGGGCTGGAGCCGCCGCGAGCCGGGATCGCCGTACTCGTCGATCCCCAGTCCGCTGCGCCATTCGGAGTCGCGCGCCTCCAGGACGGCGGCCAGCTCGCGCTCGATTTCCCGCCGCAGGTTCTCCGCACTTTTGTCGCTCGCTCGCCTCAGGCGAAGTTCGAGCCCTTCCGCGCGCTCTCCAATGCCCATCTCCGGGACTACTCCGCCAGCCGGCGGTAGGCCTCGATCACCTCGCTCGGAGCCTGCACCAGTTCGATCAGCACCCCCTGACCGCCCAGCGGCGACTCGGCGCTGCCCTTGGGGTGGATGAAGCAGACATCGTGCCCCGCCGCGCCCTTGCGGATTCCACCGGGCGTAAAGCGCATGCCCCTGGCTTCGAGCCAGGCGACGGCCGCGGGCAGGTCGTCGATCCACAGTCCGATGTGGTTGAGCGCCGGATCGTGCACGCGCGGGCGGGCCTCGGGATCGATCGGCTGCATCAGGTCGACTTCGACCCGGAACGGCCCCCCGCCCAGGCTGGCGATGTCCTCGTCGACGTTCTCGGACTCCGCGCGGTAGCTGCCCTCGACCTTCAACCCGAGCACGTCGACCCAGAGCTGCCGCAGTTCGGCCTTGTCCGGCGCGCCGACCGCGATCTGTTGCAGGCCGAGCACGGAAAAGGGGCGTTCGGACATTCGACCTCCTGACTTCGCCGCAGCATAACGGCTCGGAAAGCGGGCGTCAGGCATGCGGATCCCCGCGCTAGACTGCCGGCCGTGGCAAAGCGCGAGCCCTCTCGGACGCCGATGATGCAGCAGTACCAGCGTCTAAAGAGTCAGGCGGGAGACGCGCTGTTGCTGTTCCGCCTCGGGGACTTCTACGAGATGTTCGGGAGGGACGCGGAGACCGCGGCGCCGGTCCTGGACCTGGTGCTCACCAGCCGCGATCGCGAGTCGCCCGAGCCCGTGCCGATGTGCGGCGTGCCGTACCACGCGGCGGAGGGCTATATCCGCAAACTGCTGGGGGCGGGCTACTCGGTGGCGGTCGCCGAGCAGACCGAGGACCCGCGGCAGGCGCGAGGGTTGGTGCGGCGGGAGATCGTGGAGACCGTCACGCCCGGGCTGGTCGCGAACGCCGACCGGCTGAGCGGAGCGGAGGCGAACTACATCGCCTCCGTCCTGTTCGACGGGAGCCTCTACGCGCTGGCCTACGCGGACATCTCGACCGGCGAGTTCCGCTGCACCTCGACCGACCGCCCCGAGGTGCTCGCGGCCGAGCTGGACCGCGTCGGCCCGCGCGAGCTGCTGGCGCGCGAGGCCGACCGCGAGCTGGCCGGCGACCTGCGCGTGGTGAGCCTGTCCGAGGCGGATTTCGACGCCGAGGCCGTGAGCGAGCGCGTCGGCTCTCTTCCCGCGGGTCACGCTCCCGAAGCGGCGGACGCCGCGTGGAGGGCGGCCGTCGCCCTGTGGCTGCGGGTTGCGAACCTGCAGCCGGCGGCGCTGGAGCGATTGGCGGAGCTGCGTCCCTACACCGCCGCCCGGGGTCTGCTGCTGGACGCCTCGACCCGAAGACACCTGGAGCTGTTCGCGAACCAGCGCGACGGCGGACGCCGCGGGACGCTGCTCGAACTGCTCGACCGGACACGCACGCCGCTGGGCAGGCGCCTGCTGTCCCAGTGGATCGGAGAGCCGCTGCGCGACCCCGCGGAGATCCGCGCCCGGCAGGAGGCGTTGGCGGGCTGGCTCGAGCCGGACAGCCGGCGCGCGGCACTGGCCGCCGCTTTGCGCGGAGTCGGCGATCTGGAGCGGATCCACACGCGCGCCTGTCTGCCCGGCAGTTCGCCGCGCGACTTCGCGTCGTTGCGCGCGTCGCTGCGGGGGGCGGCGGAGGTGGACAGGGTCTCCCCGCTCGCGGACCGCCTGGCGGATCTGTTCGCGGCGCTGGAGCGGACGCTGGTGGAGGAACCGCCGGCCCCGCCCCGGGGGGAGGCCTACACCGGCTACGTGGCCGTAGGCGTGGACGGCGAGGTCGACCGCATCCGCCGCGAGGCGGCCGATGGAGAGGCGTACTTCGAGCGCCTGGAGGCGCGCGAGCGCGAACGGACCGGCATCGCGACGCTGAAGGTCAAGTACAACCGCGTGTTCGGCTACACCATCGAGGTCGGCAAGTCGCACGTCGCCAAGGTCCCGCCCGAGTACCGCCGCCGCCAGACGACCTCGGCCGGGGAGCGCTTCGTGACCGACGAGCTGGAGCGCTGGGAGTCGGCGGTGATGCGGGCGCGGGAGGTCGCGGCGGAGGCCGAGGCCCGCGTACTGGAGGGCCTGCGCGTCCGGGTGCGCCGGGAATCGGCTCGCCTGCGCGAGCTGGCGGCCGAGATCGCCCGGCTCGACGTGCTCCAGTCCCTGGCCGAGGTCGCCCGGGAGCGCGACTACGTGCGGCCCGAGGTCGACGAGAGTCTTGAACTCGAGATCGAGGCCGGTCGCCATCCGGTGGTCGAGAGCTTCGTGCAGGACGGGTTCATCCCCAACGACACCTCGTTCCATCCCGAGAGCCAGCGCTCGATCATCCTGACCGGCCCCAACATGGCGGGCAAATCGACCCTGCTGCGTCAGGTCGGACTGATCGTTCTGCTGGCCCAGATGGGCTCCTGGGTGCCGGCTCGGCGCGCCCGCATCGGCGTCGCGGACCGGATCTTCACACGCGTCGGAGCTTCCGACTCGCTGATCAGCGGCGAGAGCACCTTCATGGTCGAGATGCGCGAGACGGCGACCATCCTGCGCGAGTCCAGCGAGCGAAGTCTGGTGCTGTTGGACGAGATCGGGCGGGGAACTTCGACTTTCGACGGACTTTCGCTGGCCTGGGCGGTCGCGGAGTATCTCCATGCGACTCCGGGGTTGCGGGCGCGCGTCTTGTTCGCGACTCACTATCATGAGCTCGCGGATTTGGCCGCGACTTTGCCGGGGGTGAGGAACTATCACTTCTCCTGCGCCGAGCGCGGGGGAGAGATTCTGTTCTTGCGGCGCATGGAGCCGGGAGCGGCCAGCCGCAGTTACGGGATCGAAGTCGCGCGGCATGCGGGACTACCGGCCGAGGTCATTCAGCGGGCGAGCGAGATACTGTCGAACCTCGAGGGGGGTGAGTTCGATGAGCGCGGCCGACCGCGTCTGGCGCAGGCGTCCGATCCGGCGAACCCCTCTCAACTGGGCCTTTTCGAGGCCGCTCCCGATCCGGTGCTCGAGGATCTGCGGCGGCTGGAGCCCGAGCGCATGACGCCGGTCGAGGCCCTGGTCGAACTCGACCGCCTGCGCCGGCGGCTGGAGGACTCGGAATGAGGCCGTGGCAGCGCCTCGGACTGGCGGCAGGGCTGGCCCTGGGCGCGGCCGGGTCCGCGTCGGCCTCCAATGAGGTCTCGGAGATCCGGGTCTTCGATCACCAGCGCTACACCCGGGTCGTGATCCAGCTCTCTCAGCGCACGGAGTATCGCGTGCGGCGCATCGCGCATCCGCCGCGACTGTACGTCGACATCGAAGGCGTCCGAATCCGGTCGGCGGACGGCCACACACAGGTGCGTGACCCCGCCAAGCCCGTCCAGCGCGTGCGCGCCGGGCAGAACTCCCCGGGGCGGGTTCGCGTGGTCATGGACCTCGACCGGGAAGGGCGCGACTACCGCAGCTTCCACCTGAACAGTCCCTTCCGGATCGTCACGGACATCTACAACCGCGGACAGGCGACCGTCGCGGAGAAACCGCCGCAGGTCGCGAAGCGCGAGGTCCGGCCGGAGTACTTCGGCTCCCGCCCGGTGCAGCGGATCGCGATCGATGCGGGGCATGGCGGAAAGGACCCCGGAGCGATCGGGCACGGCAAGCTGCGCGAGAAGGACATCGTCCTGCGGGTGGCGAATCTGCTCCAGCGCGAACTCGCGCGTCGGGACTTCGACGTCGTTCTGACCCGTTCCCGCGACCGCTACCTGACTCTGCAGCAGCGGACCCAGATCGCCAACCGCGCCAGGGCGGACGTGTTCATCTCGCTCCACGCCAACGCTGCGCCGCGACGCAGCGTGGCGGGGATCGAGACCTACCTGCTCGATCTCCACCACGACCGCCAGACGGCCCGAGTGGCGGCCCGGGAGAACGGCACCAGCATCGACCAGCTCAGCCAGCTCCAGAAAATCCTGGCGTCGCTGCGGCTCGACGATCAGGAGGACTTCGCCGCCAGGCTCGCCGGGTCGGTGCACCGTTCGCTGCTGGCCGGGATGCGCAACCGCTACGGCAATGTGACGGATCTGGGGGTCAAGCGCGGACCGTTTCTGGTGCTCTTCCAGGCCGACATGCCGGCGATCCTGGTCGAGATGGGCTTCGTGACCAATCCGACCGAAGCCCGGCGTATGCGCGACGGTGGCTTCGCCCGCGGGGCGGCCCGCGCCATCGCCGACGGCCTGGTGCACTATCGCGAAGACCACGCTCGCCACCTGGTCGCCAGGCGCTAGGCGCATGCGGCCGGACTGCGAGGACTACTTCCGGGGAGTCTCCAGCCACGGGGCGCCCGGCTCGATGAATCTCAACCCCAACGTGCGCGCCTATCTCGACGCCGCGCGCGACTATCTGCTGCAGCGGCACGACCGCAGCGTTCCCGCGCGCGAGCTCAACGAGCAGCACGCGGAGATGATCGACCGGCTGGTGCGCAAGCTTTTCCGCCTGGCCTCGGATCCGTTCCTGGCTGACGATCCGAAGCTCGGCACACGCTTGGCGGTGATCGCGGTCGGGGGCTACGGGCGCCGGGAGCTTTCGTTCGGCTCGGACATCGACCTGCTCTTCCTGTACCGGGGCAAGCCCAGCGTCTACGTGGAGACGGTGGCCGAGGCGGTCACCCAGCGGCTCTGGGACGCGCGCCTGGTCGTCGGCCACGCCACCCGCAACATCGCCGAAAGCATGCGCATGGGCCGGGAGGATCTGCCGACGCTGACCTCCTACCTCGACGCGCGCTTCCTGATCGGCGATCCCGGCCTGTTCGCCGAGTTCGACCGGGAGACGAGCGCTTACATTCGCAGGCACCCGCGCGCGTTCGTCGACGGCAAGCTGGCCGAGCAGCACGGGCGACACGTGCGCAAGGGAGAATCCCCCTATCTCCTGCAGCCCGATCTCAAGGACGGCGTGGGCGGCCTGCGCGACTATCACACCGCGCTGTGGCTGGCGCGGGCGCTGCTGTGGGACGTCAAGCGGGCCGAGCACCTGCGGCGCCACGGCCTGGTCGACGCCGAGGAGGAGGCCGAACTGCTGCAGGCGCTCGACTTCCTGTGGCGGCTGCGCAACCAGCTGCAGCGGAAAGGGCGCAAGGAGGACCGCCTCAGCTACGAAATCCAGCCCGAGTTGGCGGAGTTCATGGGCCTGTCCGACACGCCGGAACTGCTGGCGGTGGAGCAGCTCATGCGCGAGTACTACCTGCACGCCCGCTGCGTGCAGCGCGTGAGCCAGAACAGCGCGAGCCGGACCCTGGAGCGGCTGGACCGCCGCCGGGAGCGCCGCTCGAAACCCTCGTATCCGGTGGCCGAGGGGTTCGCGATCGCCGACGGGCGACTGGAGATCCCCCGCGCCGAAATGCTCGCCGAGCGGCCGCTGCGGCTGCTGTCGGTGTTCGCGGTGGCGCAGCACCACGACGTCGAACTCTCGCTTCGCGCCCAGGGTTACGTGCGTCAGCACGTGCATCGGATCGACGACGCGTTGCGCTCCGACCCGGCGGCGGCCGACGTGTTCCGGCAGATCCTCGATTCACCGCTGCGCGTCTATCGCACGCTCGGCCTGATGAACGAACTCGGGGTTCTGGCGGCCTATCTGCCCGAATTCGCCCATCTCGTGGGGCTGTGGCAGCAGAACCTGTACCACACCTACACCGTGGACGTTCACTCGCTGTTTCTGGTCGAGCAACTCCGGCGGACCTGGAAGGGCGAGAACCGCGAGACGCTTCCGCTGGCCACCGAACTGATTCGCGAAGTACGCCGGCCGTTCGTGCTGTATCTGAGCTGCATTCTGCACGACATCGGCAAGGGCCGGGGCGGGGGGCACTGTCAGCGCGGCGCCGTGCAGGTGCCCGGGATCGCCGCGCGGCTCGGGCTGTCCTCCGAAGAAGCCGAGATGGTGGAGTTCCTGGTGCTGCACCACCTGACCAAGAGCGGCATGGCCGACCGCCGCGACGTCAACGATTCGCGCACCATCCAGAACCTGGCCACGCTGTGCCGGACGCGCGAGCGCCTGCGCATGCTCTACCTGATCACCGTGGCCGACATTCGCAGCGTGTCCAGCGAAGCCTGGACCGCCTGGAAGCGCAGTCAGATGATCGCGCTGTACCGCAACACCATGGAGTGGCTGGAGACGGGCGCCGAGGCGGAGTCCGCGACGCAGTTCTTCATCGAGCGCGCGATGAGGCGCGCGCAGCAGACGCAGGGCACGGCCCTGGAGCTGATCGCGGCCCGGGACATCGACGTTTCCGAGGCCGAGCTGCTGCTCGACGTCATGCCCCGGCGTTACATCCTCGACCACACGCCGATGGAGATCGCCAGCCACCTGCAGGCGGCGCTGAGCTTCCTGGCGGCCGGCGGCGAGGTCGGCGTGCATCCCTTCTGGCCCGATGACGGCAGCCGGGGCTTCTGGGGGTTGGTGGTCCTGGCGCGCGACCGGCCCGGGCTGTTCTCCGCGGTGGCCGGTGTGCTGGCCGGCTGCGGACACGACATCCTGCGCGCCCAGGTGTACACCACCCGCGACGGACTGGCCCTGGAGATCTACCAGGTGCGCCCGCCGGCGGGCGGCGCCCCGGAGGCGGAACTCGAGCGCGCGCGCATTGAGTCGCGCCTGATCGAGACGCTCAAGGACGGAACGCCTCCGCCGATCAGGCGCCAGCTTCGCGAGCGCCCGCCGGAGGGCGCCGTGCGCCGACGCGCTCCCGCGGTGCGCATCTCGAACGAGGAGTCGGACTTCTACACCGTGGTCGACGTTTCCACCAACGACCGCCCGGCGCTGCTGTACGACATCACGCGCGCGTTGACCGGACTCGGACTCGAGATCGGGATCTCGCGCGCCTCCACCCACGCGGACCGCGCGACCGACGCTTTCTACGTGACCCGGGACGGACGGCGCGTGACCGACCCGGGGCCTCTGGGCGAGATCGATGCCGCCCTGCGCTCCGCGATCGGGGATACGCCCGAGCGCGCCGGCTGAAGCGGTGAAGATCGACCCCGCCATCGACGCTTTCCTGAACCATCTCGCGGTCGAACGCGGGCTCTCCCCGGCCACCGTCGAGGCCTACGGCCGCGACCTGACCCGGCTGGCGGAGACGCTCGGTCCGCGGGAGGTGGAAGGCATCGACACGCCCGCCATCCGGCGCCATCTGGATCGTCTGCTGGAACGCGGGCTGACGGCCGCCTCGCGCGGGCGGGCGCTGTCGGCGATTTCGCGCTTCCTCGCCTACCTGCGCGCCGAACGCGTGATCGCCCACGATCCGCTGGCGGACGTAGCCCGCCCGCGCCGCGGCCGGGCGGTTCCCAAGGTCCTGGGACGCGAACAGGTCGAGGCACTGATCGCCGCCCCCGACGAGACGCCCCTGGGGATCCGCGACCGCGCTCTGCTGGAGCTGCTCTACGCCGCGGGGCTGCGGGTCTCGGAATTGGTCGCCCTGCGCCTGGGAGAGCTGCACCTGGACGAGCGGGCGTTCCGCGTGGTCGGCAAGGGCGACAAGCAGCGCATCGCCCTGCTGGGAGAGCCCGCGGCCGCGCGTCTCGGCCGCTACCTCGCCGAGGTGAGGCCGCGCTGGGCGCGCGACCCGCGCGTCGACGCCGTGTTCGTCTCCCGCCGCGGCCGCGGCCTTACGCGGCAGGCGGTCTGGTACCGCATTCGCCACTACGCGCGGCGGATCGGCCTTTCCGAGGCGCCGGGACCGCATGCGCTGCGCCACTCCTTCGCCACGCACCTGATCGAAGGGGGCGCGGACCTGCGCTCCGTCCAGGAGCTGCTCGGACACGCCGA
>JAGWBS010000091.1:0-4358 GCA_021295775.1 Pseudomonadota bacterium
CTGGCCGGCCTTCTCCGCGATGTAGAGCATGATCGCGCCCGACTCGAAAAGCGCGATCGGCTCGCCCCCACCGTCGGGTTCGGGGTCGACCATCGCCGGCATGCGGTTGTTGGGGCTGATCTTCAGGAACTCGTCGGTGAACTGGTCGCCCTCGAACAGGCTGCACGGAACCACGCGGTAGGGCAGCCCGCACTCTTCCAGCAGGATGGTCACCATCTTGCCGTTCGGGGTGGGCCTCTAGTGCAGATCGATCATCGCGGGACTCCCTGCGGGTGAGGCGCCGGAAGCGCTCCGGCCAGCGTCCGGTGAAGTCTACCCCCGATCGCTCCTGGCCTGCCCTGCCGCGGTTGACCGGGAATGGGCCCACGGCTAGTTTCGGCCCCGCGCCCGCGAACGGCGCCCGGTGGGGCTGTAGCTCAGCTGGGAGAGCGCTTGAATGGCATTCAAGAGGTCGGCGGTTCGATCCCGCTCAGCTCCACCACTTCTCCCTTAGGGTCCTGAACCGTTCGACGCTCCCGGGGAGGGCCCGCGCGCGGCCGGCCGGCGCGCGGACGCGCTCGGGGAGCGTTGCGATCCGACGCGGGCGAGCGGCGGGATTACGGCGTGCGGTCTTTGGCGATCAGCTCGTCCCCGAGGCGCCGCAGATGGTCCAGCTTCTGACTCTGGCTGGCGCCGGGGCCGATCGTGTCCGGGAAGGGGTACTGGACGCTGCCCGTCATACCGAGTTCTACGAGTCGGCGACGCTGGTCCGCATCGATGGACTCGACCAGCGGGACGAGCGCGTCGAAGGGCCGGTCCCCCCGCCCGGCCTCGCGGCGGATCGCACCGAGCCGGAGCAGGATGCGCTCGGCCTCGGCGAAGCTGTGGCCCAGGCCCGACCAGCCGTCGGCGAGCCGGCCGGCGCGCCGCAGCGCCGCCGGGTTGTGCCCTCCCATCCAGATGGGCACGTCCCGCCTGGGGGCGGGGAGCAGCCGCATGGGAGGGAAGGACCAGTTCTCGCCCTGGTGCTCGACGACCTCGCCCGAGAGGAGCTTGCGGATCACCTCGATCGCTTCGTCCATCGACGCGCCGCGCCTCTCGAAGCCGCGGCCGAGCACGTCGAACTCCTCGCGCATCCAGCCCGCGCCGACCCCGAGAACGGCGCGGTCGTTCGAGTACACCGCCGCCGACCCGACGAACCGGGCGACCTCGACCGGATGGCGCAGCGGCAGGATGTAGACGCTGGTCGCGAAGCGGAGCCGCTCGGTGTGCTGGGCGAGAACCGCGATCGTCATCAAGGCGTCGGGGAAATTCGCGCCGGCCGGAAAGTGGGGCGTGCCGTCGTCGCTGTAGGGATAGGCCGACGCGACCCGCTCGGGCGCGAAGACGTGATCGGAGAGCAGCAGCCCCTCGAAGCCCGCCTCTTCCGCGACCCGGGCGATCTCGATCATGTCCTCGGGGTGCTCGTATCCCAGTGCCTGCCAATACTGCATTTTCTTCGCTCCAGTCGAGCGGACGCTCGCTTCGACCGGGGACGATACGCCCGTCGGTCACCGGCGTGGCGATCCCGCTCGAAGATTCGCCGCCGGATCGTTTTCCCGGGCGGGGAGCGACCCGCCAAAGCGGCCCGGTTTTCGCGGATCGGTTGACGCGCTAGGATGCTCCCCCCATCCCTGCCCCGGAACCGGAGGTCCCCGATGGACGACTTCTACGACCCGTACATGCCGGAGATCAAGGAAGACCCCTATCCGGTCTACGCGCGCATGCGCGCCGAGCGGCCGGTCTACTACCTGGAGCGCTGGAACGCCTGGGCGCTGGCGCGCTTCCAGGACATCTGGACGGCCTCCGAGGACCTGGAACACTACAGCGTACGCCACGGCACGTCCGACGTGGGCTTCCTGCGGGGCGAAACCGCCCCCATGCAGACACTCAACAGCTACGACCCGCCGGCGCATACCGACCTGCGCAAGCGGATGTTCAAGTACTTCGCGCCGCGCGCCGCGCGCGGCCTGGAAGGCGAAATTCGGAAATGGACCGTGGAATGTCTGGAGCGCCACCGCGACGAGGGCCGCATCGACGCCGTGCGCGAACTGGGCCAGCAGGTGGCGGTGCGCGTAGCCTGCACCGTCAGCGGCTTCCCGATGGAGGACTCGGACTTTCTGGTCGACATCGTCAGCCGCTTCTTCTCGCGCGACCCCGAGACCGACGGCATGAGCGAGGAGGGCCGCGCCGCCCAGTCGGAGATGTGGGACTACCTGGAGAGCCTGGCCCGCCGGCGCGCCGGGAGCGAGACCCGCTCCGACGCGATCGACGTGCTGCTCAACTACCGCGACGAACTCGGCGAGATGTCGTCGGTGCGCATGGCGCAACACCTGACGCTGCTGCTGGTCGGAGCCACTGAGACGTTCCCCAAGACCTTCGCCACCGGCCTGCTTCGGCTCTGGCAACACCCCGACCAGCGCGCCGAACTGATCGCCGACCCCGGTCTGATCCCGACCGCGCTGACCGAGATCCTGCGCTACGACATGCCCACCCAGTGGCTGGGCCGCACGGTGATCAAGGAACACGAGATCGACGGCCATAAACTGCACCCCGACCAGCCGGTGCTCTTCCTGTATCCCTCGGGCAACCACGACGAACTCGAGTTCGAGAACGCAGACACCTTCGACATCCACCGCAACGCCCCGCGAATCCTGACCTTCGGACACGGCGTGCACCGCTGCCTGGGCTCGTTCTTCGCCCGCAAAGAGGGCGAAGTGCTTTTCGAAGAAGTCCTCAAGCGCTTCCCGAACTACGAAGTCCTGCTCGACGAGACCGTCAAGCCCGACACCGAGTTCGTGCAGGGCTACTCCCACTTCCCCATCGCCCTGAACCCCTGAGCCCCGGCCACTCCGGCCACGCTGTTGGCGCCCGAGCGTGCCGTCGAGGCGAAGCGGAGGGGACCCTACGCGCGGAAGGGCACGCTCGGGCGACTCTCGGAGCAGGTTCAGGCCCCCTCCGGTAAACCCCGAGGCGTCCTTCAGCCCGAGAAGTCCCCCTTCTCCCAACGCTCCCGCAGCACGAACTTCTGGATCTTCCCCGAAGGAGTGAGCGGGAACTCCGGCATCCGGTACCACGCCTTCGGCGTCTTGTGCGGCGCCAAGTGCTCGCGGCAGTAGCGGTGCAGCTCCCCGTCGCTCGCCGGGTCGTCCGGGTCGGCGTCGCGTACGAACGCGCCCACGATCTCGCCCCACTTCGAGTCGGGCAGCCCGACCACCGCCACGTCCGCCACCTTGGGGTGCTCGAAGAGCAGTTCCTCGATCTCGCGCGGGTAGATGTTCTCGCCGCCGCGGATGATCATGTCGCGCAGACGCCCGGTGATCGAGGTGTAGCCGCGCTCGTCCATCGAGACCAGGTCGCCGGTGTGCAGCCAGCCCTCGGCGTCGATCGTCTCGGCGCTCTTCTCGGGCATCTCGAAGTAGCCGAGCATGACCAGGTAGCCGCGCGCGCAGAGCTCCCCCGAGGTCCCGACCGGCACCGTCTCGCCGGTCTCGGGGTCGATCACCTTCAGCTCCGTCTGCGGCAGCACCGGGCCCAGGGTGTTGGCCTTGTCCTCGGGCGAGTCGTCCGGCCGCATCAGGGTGATGCCCGGAGACGCCTCGGTCTGGCCGTAGATGATCGAGAACTGCACGCCGAGCGTGGACTCGATCCGCCGCACCAGGTCGGCGGGGACCGTGGAGCCGCCGGAGCACACGGTGGAAAGCGACGAGAGGTCGCGGGTCGCGAACTCCGGCTGCTCCATGGCGGCGATCAGCATGGTCGGCACCGCCAGCAGGTGCGTGCCGCGCTCGGACTCGACCAGCTCCAGCAGCAGCCCGGGGTCGAACTGCACCAGGTTGACCAGCGCGGCGCGGCACTGCACCGGACCCAGCACGCCGATCACGCAGCCGCCAGTGTGAAACAGCGGCATCGGGTTGAGGTACGCGTCGCCCGGCCCGACGCCCAGGCGCTCCGCCACGAAACGCGCGTTGTTGGTGATCCCGCGGTGGTGCAGGTAGGCGCCCTTGGGAAAGCCCGTGGTGCCGGAGGTGTACTGGATCTGGGCGGGATCGGAGGGATCGACCTCGGGCAGCGGGGTGTCGGGGTCGGAGGACGCCAGAAAAGCCTCGAAGTCGGCCAGCGAGACGACTTCGCGGATGTCGGGCAGGGACGGCAGCACCTCCTGCAGCGAAGCCTCCATCGGGTTGCCCCGAAACTCCGGCGTGTAGAACACGCCCGAGGCCCGCGACTGGCTCAGGACGTACCGCAGCTCCTTGGGCTGGTAGGCCGGGTTGACGGTCACCAGCACCAGTCCCGCCAGTCCCGCCCCGTACTCGAGCAGCACCCACTCCGGGATGTTG